>CAZSPH010000126.1:0-5890 GCA_964608715.1 uncultured Gemmatimonadaceae bacterium
CTCCAGTTGATGCTGGCGCGGACCCGTCACCTGGCCCGCTCCGGCATGCGCGGCACTCCGTTCGTGGTGAGGAAGACTCTCACCACCGGACTGCGGGAGAATCTCCCATGGGAACTGACTGCCGATCAGAAGAAGGCGGTGCGCGAGATCTTTGCCGACATGACCGCGCCTGACCGGATGCACCGGCTGCTGATGGGAGACGTCGGTACCGGCAAGACGGTGGTGGCCCTGTTCGCGATGCTGCTGGCGCTGGAGAACGGCTACCAGGCGGCGCTGATGGCTCCCACCGAGCTACTTGCCGAGCAGCATTTCGCCACGATCAGCGGGCTGCTGGAGCCGCTCGGCATCGTCCCGGAACTGCTGGTGGGGAGACTGACCGCGGCGGAGAAACGGGCGGTGCGCCAGCGGATCGCTTCCGGTGCGAGTCCGCTGGCGGTAGGGACGCACGCGCTGGTGCAGGAGGATGTCGCCTTCCGGCGCCTGGGGCTGGTGGTGATCGACGAGCAGCACCGCTTCGGGGTCGAGCAGCGCGGCGCGCTGATGACCAAGGGCGAGGCACCGGATGTGCTTCTGCTTACCGCCACGCCGATTCCGCGTTCTCTGGCGCTCACCCGCTTCGGCGATCTCGACATGTCGCAGCTCAGGGCGCGTCCACCAGGGCGGGGGACCATCAGAACCGCAGTGCGAACCTCGTCCCAGCGGGCTCCCGTCTTCGAGTTCGTGCGGCAATCGGTGGCTGAAGGTCGGCAGGCTTACGTGGTGCTGCCGGTGATCACCGAGAGCGAGAAGGCCGATCTCCGGGCCGCAGAGACGATGGCCGCGACGCTCACCGAGAAGTGGCCCGAGGTGCGGGTGGGTCTGGTACACGGCAAGCTGAAGGCCGCCGAGCGGGACAGGGTGATGCGGGCGTTCCGGGCGGGGGAGATCCAGGTGCTGGTTGCCACCACGGTGATCGAGGTGGGTATCGACGTGCCCAATGCCACGATAATGCTGATCGAACATCCCGAGCGGTTCGGGCTGGCGCAGTTGCACCAGTTGAGGGGACGAGTGGGGAGGGGTGCAGGAGATTCGCACTGCATCCTGCTGGTGGGGGGAGGGAAGGTCCCCGACCGGTTAAGGGCCTTCGCGAAGACGCTGGACGGTTTCCGAATCGCAGAACTGGATCTGGAAGAACGTCGTCACGGTGATCTTCTGGGTGCCCGTCAATCGGGGCCAGTCGAGTTCCGGGTGGCCCGTTTTCCTGAAGATACCGATCTGCTGTCCGAGGCCCGGGCGATGGCAGCGTCACTGATGGCCGCCGATCCCGAACTGAAGAGCCGCGAGCATCGTGATCTCAGAAGCAGGCTGCTGGCGCGGTATCCGCGGGGCGAGGTGCTGTTCAGAGTCGGATGACGGAGGACAGAGGACGGATGACAGCGAACGGCGAACCGTCATCCCGACCAGAGCACCCGCGTAGCGGGTGCGCCGTGGAGGGATCTGCTTTTCGGAGAAAGCAGGCCCCCGTGCCTGCCCCACCCGCCGCCGTCAGGCGGTGGGGATGGCGCCCCACCCCGTCGTCATCCCGAAGGATCTGTGAATGGCCCCTCGCACACGCAGTTTCTGGCAGCCCCCTTTTCGGAAGCGGACTTGACAACCTCTGAATACTGCTGCATGGTTGTGGGAGATAGCCTGCACAATCATTGTAGCCACGCCACTACTTGAGAGGTGTCCGGATGGCGGATCACTCGCCCAGTTCCACTGATCGTGGCAGCCGTATCGCCATGTACGTAGCAGTGGCCTGTGCCGTCCTGGTTACTGCGTCGATCCTTCGGCGGGAGTTCACGGGTGGTCGACAGGGACCACTGATGATCCAATCTGGGTCTGGTGAACTGGCCGCGGTCGAGAACTGGCAGGATCTTCGGCAATCCGGTCATCGATATGGTCCTGAGGACGCTCCGGTCGCCGTGGTCATCTTCGGCGACTATGAATGCCCCGCATGTCGCCGGTAGTCAGGATCACGTTCCTTGCCGCTGCGGTTGCGGTGGCGGGGCTCTTCTACCAGGGCGGGGTGGAAGCGAGAGAGATGGGGCCGGCGCACCCGTGCGACGGAAACAGCACCATTCCGGTATGCTTGAACGGAGTGATGAGCTGCAACATGGCAGACCCTGCCCAGACCTGCAGGGACGTACTGGACTGGCTCGGGTGCCCTGGCGGTTACGTCGGACAGGCGCACTGTTCTACCGACCCCGGCTGCAATCCGTACGATGTCGTGGTCTGCCAGTTCTAGCAGCTCCCAAAACCATGTCCCGGGGCGTCGATATCAATCGACACCCCGACACGGAGACTCGTGGGTAATCCGTCCAGCTATCATCGCTATTCTCTGTACGGTGGGACCATTTTCCTTGTCGGCCCAGACACCGGCCCGCCCCGATTGTTCGCCAGTTGCCGTTGATCTGGCATCCACCAGCACTTCCGATCTGCTCAAACGGGAGCGGACCTTGTCCGACCGATTGTCCAAGGTGGATTCGGTGTCCGCGATGGAGTGGTACGAACTCGCATGCCTCCGTACTGGCCTGAAGCAGGCCGGCAACATCGCGCGACCTGGCCTGCTGATGGCGTTGGGAGAATCGTGGGCCGCGGGAGCGATCCGGGCATCGGAACGCGCACTAGGAGATTCGTTGCTGCTGGTACCGGTGGCGGCGGTGATGCTGGCCGCAGCCGCTGATTCGGTTACCAGGCCCACCACGGCCAGTTCTTTCATCGAGGGAATGGCCTCGGTCGCCTCCGCCGCGGTCAGGCGGGGATCCCGCGATCCGGCAGTGCTCAGAAGCTGTGTGATCCATTCGTTCCTGGTACGTGACCGTGCCTCGGCATGGTACTGCGGTAACATCGCCGAGCTGGCCGGAGTCGACCCGGACTGGCACCGGCTGCGAATGGCATGGATCGAAGTGCAGGATGGGTACCTCGGCGGTGCTGCCCAGAGAATAGCCGCGATTCGTGATCCATCCACTACTACCTCGAACCGACAGGCCTTCTACCAGAGATTGCAGTCGCTCGTCAGCTCTGAGACCGTCGACTCGCTGGCGGTGGGCGATATGCTGATCGGTGCCGATTTCAAGGGTGATGAAGTATGGGGCTGCATGCTAGTGCTGGGCAGCAATGGTTGGCGACCATGCGGTCTCCGCATTCCCCCTCGCGCCATCCTCGGCGACGCCCGCAGTCATCTGGTCTGGCTGGGCGACGGTGAAAAGGAACGAGGCATGCTGGTACCCTACGCATTCCGCGCCCGCGATCTCGAGTGGAACGAACTGGATGGTGCCTACTTGGCGAGCATCGAGGTGAGACTGTTGGTAGAAGGTGAGCAGTCAGTCGACACCACGGTGCAACTGCGGCTGCGGACTCCGACCAGACCATCCAACGACATGGTGGTGACGGACCATTTCGAAGTGGCCGGCGTGACTCATCAGGCGGCCTGGTCGGTCGGATTCCGAGAGGAAGGGAGCAAACGGAGTTGGAGCTGGACCAGCGGTTTCGTGGTCGACTCCGATGACGCGCACTGCAACGCGGTGATGTCCGACCTGGTGACTGGTGTAGCAAGTCAGCGGGTGAGCTGGCTCAGGGGGGCCGACACGGTAACCCTGGCACCGATGCTGGAGATGAGCCGGACCGAGGAGCTGTCAATCTTCTTCCAGCACGTGCCGCCACCTGACGGGCTTCTGAATCTCAGGGTGGCATTGTACGGACGCGGCAGCGATGGCCGGGAGCGGGCTGCACTCACGATTGGAGTCGATCGCCGAGTCGAGTCGCTCGGTGAAGGTGTCCACTTGGGACTGGATCTGTCGCAGGTGCATGCTGGTCGCTATCGGCTGGCGGTCACCGCAACTGACCCCGCGACTGAAACCTCATGCAGCCGCAGTGCGGAGGTGGCGATCAGATGAAGCAGCGTTCGTGTTTCCTGATTGGATCTGCCGGATTGATATTCCTGCTGGCAGGGCCGCTGCCCTCGCAGCGCGGCGGTGACCTGCCAAGAGTTGCTTTCCGCGAGGAAATGCGGATAGCTGGGTCCACTGCGGACCTCAGCGTGATCCGCGGCACCCAGAGCGTCGCGCTGCACCCTTCAGGGCTGGTGGCTGTGGCTCAACCTCAGGACTACCGGATACTGCTGTTTCAGCAGGGTCGGCAGGCGGCGGCTGTGGGTCGTCAGGGCGAGGGACCAGGAGAGTTTGCCGGAATCAATGCGATCGGCTGGTCGGGTGACACGCTGTGGGTGCGGCATGGCAGCTTCGGCAATGCAGGAGTCGAACTGTTTTCCCGAAGCGGTGTCTGGGCGCGATCGCTGACGATGCCCCGCTCTTTCGCCGATGGCGCAGTTGCTGGCGAGGTGGAGTTCCCGACCGGAGCGGTGCTTCACTCCACGGCCGGAAGCCGAGTGGTGCTGGTGGTGGAGGATCCTGACACCGGTCTGCAGGACATCGTCGTGGGCGCACTGGTCGCGGCAGGTAGGTAGATGAAACACCCTGCCGTCTCCGAAGACCCATCCCCGCCTGGCTCATCTGCTCGGCATTGAAGATCCGGAGCTGGACCAGCAGGTGGAAGTCCACGATGGTCAGCCCGGCGACCGACCCGTTGCCCCTGCCCATTCCTGACCTCGGAGACACCGTTGCCCGTCTGTTGCGGGGACGGTGATATGCCGTTCGCCCTCCAGCCGCGCCTCCGAATATCTTTGGGGATTGTCCACGGATCCAACGCCCGCACCACCGGAGCAGAAGTTGATCGCCACCATCAGAGAGCTGTCGCAGCACGAAGGCCAGCGCGTAACCGTACGCGGCTGGGTCATGACCACCCGTTCGTCAGGGAAGATCGCCTTCCTCACCATGCGTGACGGCACAGGCTATCTCCAGGCCGTCTTCCCCAAGGCGGAGCTGGTGGAAGGCGCGTGGGATCGCTTCGGCGAACTGACCCAGGAGGCGTGCGTGGCGGTCTCCGGTCTGGTCCGCGCCGATGCGCGTGCTCCCGGCGGCTTCGAACTGACCGCCGACGACGTGCAGGTGATCGGTACCAGCTCCGAGTATCCGATCACCCCCAAGGAACACGGCACCGCGTTCCTGTTCGAGCACCGGCATCTCTGGCTCCGTTCCCGCCGCCAGGTGGCGATAGCGCGGGTGCGGCACGAGATCGAGCACGCGATCCACCAGTTCTTCTACGACCGCGGTTTCATCCGCACCGACTCGCCGATCCTGAGCGGATCGATCGGCGAGGACGCGGGTGAACTGTTCGCCACCGAGTACTTCGACCTGGGCCATGCCTACCTCGCCCAGACCGGTCAGCTCTACATCGAGGCCACCGCCGCAGCACACGGCAAGGTCTACTGCTTCGGGCCGACCTTCCGCGCCGAGAAGTCCAAGACGCGTCGTCACCTGACGGAGTTCTGGATGGTCGAGCCGGAGATGGCGTTCGTCGATTCTGCCGGCAGCATGGCAGTCCAGGAACAATTCATCTCACACATCGTTGCGCATGTGCTCGCGACCTGTCAGGCCGAGCTGAAGGAGCTGGAGCGCGATACTGCACCGCTGGAGAAGGTGCAGGCACCGTTCGCCCGGATCACCTACAGTGAGGCGATCGAGCGGCTGCAGGCGCAGGGCAGCGACATCCGGTGGGGCTCCGACCTCGGTGCCGACGACGAGACCGCGCTGGCGCAGGCCTTCGACCGGCCGCTCTTCGTGATGAACTATCCCAAGGAGGTCAAGGCGTTCTACATGAAGGAGAACCCCGACGACCCGCGGACGGTGCTCAACAACGACTGTCTGGCACCCGAAGGCTACGGCGAGATCATCGGCGGATCGCAGCGCGAGGACGACTACGACCGCCTGATAGCGCGGATCGAAGAGCAGGGACTGGACCCGAAGGCCTA
>CAZSPH010000127.1:0-5873 GCA_964608715.1 uncultured Gemmatimonadaceae bacterium
CTTCGGCCCGGCTACGCCGGCCCTACGGTCGGAATGACAGTTCGCCGTTCGCGGTTCGCAGTCAGCAGTCAGTCATCACGCAGTCGAGGGATCCGCTTTTGGGGCCATAGCAGAAAAACAGATTCCTCCACTTCGGCCCGGCTACGCCGGCCCTACGGTCGGAATGACAGTTCGCCGTTCGCCGTTCGCAGTCAGCAGTCAGCAGTCAGTCATCACGACGAGCAGCTCACCACCACCGGTGGAGCGTCGTCCGGTGCCGGAACGGCGAACCGCTCCATCGTCGGGTGCTCGTCGAACGGCCGCTCGAACAGCCGCCGCAGTTCGTCCACCAACCCGAAATTCCGATGCTCGGCGTTGTCTATCGCGTTCTGAGCGATCCAGTTTCTGAGGACGTACTTCGGGTTCACTGCCAGCATCCGCTGGCGTCGATCGTCATCGCCGCCTGCTTCTGCTGACAGCCGCTCCCGATAGCGATCGAGCCAGGCGATGAGAGCCTGGCTGCCTGTCCAGTCCGGCAGTGCCGTCAGATCGATGTCCGTCACGCGCCAGTGCGACAGTGCCCTGAAGGTGCGGGTGTAGTCGGCCTTCCCTTCCTGCATGATGCTGAGCAGGTCGGCGATCAGATCGACGTCCTCTTCGTGCTCTTCCGCTAGTCCCAGCTTGGCGCGCATCCGCGCCAGCATCTCATCCTGATACACCCCGGCGTAGCGATTCAGCAGCTCGATGGCATCCTCCCGCGACACCATGCCGTGCAGCGATTCGGCGAACCGGGTGCAGTTCCAGAGCCCCACTGACGGCTGCCGGTCGAAGGCATACCGGCCCGTGTGGTCGGAGTGGTTGCAGATCCAGGCGGGGTCGTAGCGCTCCATCCAGCCATAGGGACCGTAGTCCATGGTGAGTCCCAGAACGGAGAAGTTGTCGGTGTTCATCACGCCATGGGCAAAACCGGCTGCCATCCACATCGCCATCAGTCGGGCAGTGCGTTCGACAATCCCGCCGAACCAGGCTGGATACCGTTCATTCTTCGGCAGGGCAAGCAGCGCCGGATGGTGATCGGTGATCAACTGTTCGGCAAGAACCTCGCGCTCGGCGAGCATTCCGTGTGCGGTCAGGTACTCGAAGGTGCCGAAGCGGCAGAGTGACGGTGCCGTCCGTGTGAGCACTGCCGCGGTTTCGGTCGTCTCCCTGTAGACGGGCAGGTCGCTGCCGACTATTGCCAGTGCCCGGGTGGTCGGGATACCGAGGCCGTGCATCGCCTCCGAGGCCAGGTACTCGCGGATGGTCGAGCGGAGGACGGCCCGGCCATCTCCCATCCGTGAGAAGCGGGTGAGTCCGGCACCCTTGAGTTGAACTTCCACGCTCGCGTGGGCCGGGGTGCGGATCATGCCAAGCATGATCGCCCGGCCGTCGCCGAGTTCCGGTACCCAGCTTCCGAACTGATGGCCGGCGTAGGCCGTAGCGACAGGGGCTATCCCTTCCGGAACCAGGTTGCCGGCCAGCAGCGCCAGCATCTCCGGTGATTCGCCAGGTGAGTACTCGATACCCAGTTCCCGGGCGAGCGTCTCGTTCCAGGCAACGGGGTAGGGCGCCGGCAGCGGTGTCGGTGACACCCGCTGCAACAGGGATGCGGGAAGAGTCGAGTAGCGCAGGTCCCAGTCGATCATTCAGGAAGCTAAAGGAACGCGACTCCGTTATCCTCATCCCCTCACGGAGGGAGTGGTCGATGAGTCTGGTGCAGGTGACGGGGGCCTCGGTGGTGTTCGGCGGGGTCCCCTTGTTCGAGAATGTGGGCATTCAGGTGGAGCAGGGTGACCGCTGGGGCATCATCGGTCGCAACGGCAGCGGCAAGACCACGCTGCTCAAGCTGATCCTGGGCGAGCGGGTACCGGATGCCGGGTCGGTGGTGCGTTCGTCCTCGCTGCGGATCGCGGTGATGGATCAGTACCGTGACCTCGGCGACGCCGAGACGGTCTGGCAGGCTGCTGCCCGCGGGTTCGCTGACCTGTTCGCGCTGGAGCAGTCGCTTGCTGCGCAGGCGAATGCGATGGGCGAGGCGGGAGAGAACGTCACCCAGGCACAGCTTGACCGCTATTCCCGCGATCTCGAACGGTTCGAGATGCAGGGCGGCTACACCGCGACCGCAAGGGTAGATACCGTCCTTTCCGGACTGGGCTTCGATCCGGACGAGGCACGTACCCGCCCGGTGGGCGCACTGTCAGGCGGTGAACGTGGCCGGCTGGCTCTGGCCGGTCAGCTCGCCGCGCCTGCCGATCTGCTGATCCTCGACGAACCGACCAACCATCTCGACATCGATACAGCCCGCTGGCTGGAAGGCTATCTCAAGGACATAAACGAGGCGGTGCTGGTTATCTCGCATGATCGTGCCTTTCTCGCTGCCGTGGTCGATCACGTCCTCCATTTCGAGGGAGGGAGTGCCGAGAGCTACGAGGCCGACTATGCGGGATTCATCCGGCAGCGGGCCGAGCGTCGGCTGGCGCGTGAGCGGGCGGTCAGGAAGCAGGATGCGAAGATCGCGGCCGAGGAGGATTTCATCCGCCGGAACATCGCCGGCCAGAAGTCTTCGCAGGCCAAGGGGCGTCGCCGCCGACTGGAGCGCCTGCCGCGGCTCTCGCCGCCGCCAGGATCCGACGGAACGATGGCCGTGGCCTTCACTGCCGCCTCGCGCGGCGGCGATCAGGTGATCGTCACCGAGAAGGTGGCGATGAAGCTGGACGATCGCGTCCTGCTCGAACCGTGGAGCGGCATTCTCCGGCGCGGAGACATCGTCGGGCTGGTCGGGCCCAACGGTGCGGGAAAGTCCACGCTGCTGCACACGCTGCTCGGCGAGCGTCCTGCTGACGGTGGCGAGGTGCGGGTGATGCCGTCGGTCGAGGTCGCCTACTACCGGCAGGACCTGGGTGACGTGAATCCGAACGAGACGCTGTTCGACCTGATCGCCCACCGGCGCCCGATGTGGACCAGGGGGCAGGTGCAGGGACATCTCGGTCGCTTCGACTTCAGCGGCGATTCGGTGCAGCGCAGGGCGGGGACGCTCTCCGGTGGCGAGCGCGCCCGGGTAGCGCTGGCGCTGATGATGCTGGAGCAGGCGAACCTGCTGGTCTTCGACGAGCCGACCAATCACCTCGATGTCGAATCGATCGAGGCGCTGGAAGATGCACTGGAGAGCTACGAGGGGACTGTTCTGCTGGTGTCCCACGATCGTGCGCTGCTCGAAACCCTGTGCACCAGGATATGGGCGTTCGAGGGAACGAGGCTGGTCGATTTCCCGGGAGGGTTCGGGGAGTGGGAGGAGGACAGAGAACGGCGAACGGTGAACCGCGAGCCGCGAACCGTAAGGGCGACGCATGCGTCGCCCTCTGGCGGTGCGCGGGAAAAGGGTCCCGCCCGAGGCCAGGTGGTTGCTTCGCAGCGCGAGAGCACCGCTCGCAGTGACAGCCGCGAGGCGAAGAAGCGCGCCGAGGCGGCAGCGGTGCTGGAGGTCGAGATCGCGGCACTGGAGGAGCGGGTGGCGGACATCGAGGCGCGGCTGGCCGATTCGTCGCTCTACCTCACGCCCGAGGGGCCGACCACTGCGCTTGAACTGTCGATCGAGCTGACTGCTGCCCGCGAGGAGCTGGATACGGCGATGGCGAGGTGGGGGGAGCTGGCGTAGCATACTGCGTCTTCGCTACGATGGCTGCCGTTGGGGCGCAGCATGCTGCGCCCTTACTATCGACCATCAGTTCGCTGATCGCCGCCCTCTGAGCTTATCCCAGTCCCGCCGGTTCTTCTTGGTGGGGCGGCCATCGTCGAAGGAGAATGCCGGTGCCATCCTGAGCTGGTCCCTCAACTGCTCCCGTCGCGCGATCGATTCGGGTGACTCGACGTAGAGGGTGGCCGCCTGTTCGGCGCTGCCGCGTCGTTCGGCGAGTCCGGTCACTTCCAGTTGATAGTCGAACGGTGGCTGCCGAACTCTGATGTGGTCGCCCACGGCTATCGGTCTGGCCGGTTTGGCTGCATCGTCGTTTACCTCGATCTTGCCACCATTGACGGCTTCGGTGGCTGCCGAGCGGGTCTTGTAGAACCGGGCGGCCCAGAGCCACTTGTCGAGTCGGACACGGTCGGTCATCACTGATCTCCTGTCTGGCATGCCGGGCCGCCATGCTGTTACATGTCGGCCTCCATCCTTGCATATTACCTGCGATCCGTGACTATCACACCTGAGTCGTCGTCGCCGTTGCCGGAATCGCCGGCTGGCAGGAGTATCCCTGCCGGGGCGAGTTCGTCCTCTACACTACCGTCGCCGCGGGCCTTCATCGGTGGAGTGCTGCTCACCCGGGTGGGGCTGGTCGCGGCACTGCTGGGGCGGACCCTGGGAGGCATCGCTCCAGGCGATGTAGAGCCGTGGCTGATTACGGTGGTGGTCGGTGCTGCCTGCCTGGTCACCGCATGGCTGCTGGTCGATCTTCGCGCCGGACGCATGCCCGGTCCGACCGCACTGGTGCTGCAGGCTGCCACCGACATTCTCGTGGTCACCACCCTGATCGGCCACATGGGTGGAGCGGCCACACCGCTCGCGGCACTCTACGTTCTGCTGGTGGCGGTCTATGCGCTGCTGCTGCCGGTGGCGCGTGGGATTCTGATCGTCGGCTGGGCAGTGGCCTGCTACGTCTCGGTCACGATGAGTTCGGGAGGCTCGCCCCCCGAACCCGGCTTCTGGGCCCAGGTCGGCGTGATCGCCTTCGTCGGTGTGCTTACCACCGTACTCGGCAATCGGCTCGCCGGAGTGCTGCGTGAGCAGCACGGACTCCGGATGGCGCTCAATCGGGCCAGAATGGAGGCCGCCGAAATACTGGACGCCATCCAGTCGGGAGTGATCACTGTCGACGGCGACGGTATCCTCCGCTATGCCAACCCCCGCGCCCTCGCAATCCTCGGCCGTGACGGCTTCATGGTCGGCCGCTCGGCGATGACGGTGCTGAAGGGGCGGTCGGCCGAGCTGTGGGATGCTGTCGAGATGGGACTGAGGCGTGGCAGCAGAGTCGCGCGCAGCGAAGCGCGGGTGGTCCGTTCCGATGGCTCGGAGTTTCCGGTCGGATTGAGCACCACCACCTTCACCGGTTCGGGCAACGAGCAGCAGTCGGTCACGGCAGTGTTCACCGACATCTCCGATCTCAAGCGCCTGCAGGAGTTCCGGGTGCACACCGAGCGGCTCGAAGCGGTGGCGGCACTCTCGGCCTCGCTGGCGCACGAGATCAGGAATCCGCTGGCCGCTATCAGGAGCGCGGTGGAGCAGCTCGCGGCGAACGCGGCCGAGGAGGAGGACGACCAGATGCTTGCCGGGCTGGTGATGCGCGAGAGTGAGCGCCTCAACCGTCTGCTCAGCGAGTTCCTGGATTTCTCGCGGGTGCGTACCGCTTCTCTGGATCGACTGGATCTGCTGGAACTGGCGCAGGCAGCGGCCGGAGTGGTGAGGATGTATCCCGAAGCCGCGGGTGTGGCAATCAGGATCACCGGCCACCAGACCGTGATCGATGCCGATCAGGACATGATGCACCGGGTTGCGACCAACCTCATTCTCAATGCGGTACAGGCAATGGCCGGCACCGGAACCATCGACGTAGTGGTCGAATCGGTGCCGCCGGATCGGATGCCTGCCGGCTCGATCGAACGCCCGATCCGTTTCTCGGTGATCGATGATGGACCGGGGATTCCGGAGTCGATCAGGACGAGGCTGTATGAACCATTCGTGACCGGCCGGGTCGGCGGTACCGGTCTGGGGCTGGCGATCGTGCAACGGGCTGTAGCTGCGCACCGCGGGGTGATTCTGGTAGATTCGGCGCCGGGATCAGGGACGAGATTCGATATCTATC
>CAZSPH010000128.1:0-5842 GCA_964608715.1 uncultured Gemmatimonadaceae bacterium
ACCGCACAGTGGTGGAGCAGGGGAGGATGACCGCCGATCTCGTCCGGACCTTCGGGGATACCACCGGTCCGGGAGTGCTTCGCAAGGTCGAATCGATCCTGGCCGATCCCGAGCTGAACCGGCTGATGGTGGCCGAGGAGATCGAAAGGGCGTCCATGATCAAGGTGTACGACCTGACCGGCCGGTTCACCGGCGACACGATCGGCAGTACCTGGTTTCCGAACGAGGCCGAGGGGATCGTTCTGTACCGTTGCGGCAGGAACGCGGGATACTGGGTGATGACCGACCAGGGGAAGGATGTCAACACCTTCCATGTTTTCGATCGCGTCACATTGGCGCACATCGGATCATTCCGGTCGCCGACGGTCCTCAATACCGACGGGATCGCGCTGACACAGACGGCATTCGGACCGTTCACCGCCGGTGCCTTCTACGCGGTGCACGACGATGGCAACGTCGCCGGTTTCGGCTGGACGGACCTTGCCGCCGCGATGAAGCTCAGGGCCGACTGCGTGGCCGACCGGGCACCCTGATGCCTGGTGTTATGCCGGCAGGGTCACGCTGCACGTGGTGAGGAAACCGCCGCGGACGTTGTAGCGAGTCGTGACTGTGAGCGTCTGCGCTTCGAGGAGTCGCTGGAGGTCTTCGGCGAGCCGCGCGGTAGCATGCTCCTGGAAGATCCCGACGTTCCGGTACGAGAGCATGTAGTACTTGAGGCTCTTGAGTTCCACGCACCGCTTGCCGGGGACGTAGCGGATCACCAGATGGGCCTGATCGGGGAGGCCGCTGAACGGGCAGACGGCGGAGAACTCGTCGGTCTCGGTGACGATCTCCTGGTCGGGGCCTTCGTAGGGGAAGGTCTCGAGCACGGCGACATCGATGTGTTCGGGTCCGACGAACGGGATGGTACGGCCTTCTGCGGTTGCCACGGTACTTCCTCCGGGATCTGGTTGCTGCCTCCCCGAAAGCTAGCAGGGGATCCACTTGACAGGACGCGGCTGATTGGCGATCGTGCGAAAGGGCCGCCAACTGGCGGCGCACAACCTGACAGATCGGACCATCCGCTTGCAGCAGACGTTCGTCCTTCTTCTTGCCCTCCTCCTTCTTGGTCTCCTTCTTGGGACCGGGTCGGGGGTCGTCGGCATGCAGGGTGAACGAGTGAAGTAGCAGCAGGCTCGATCAACAATCCCACAGCGCCGCGGCCCCTTCAGGGTCGCGGCGCTTCGGTTTTCTCCCCCCCCCACGAGGCGACGATGGACGGCAACACGGTACGGATCTTCGACACCACCCTGCGCGACGGCGAGCAGGCACCGGGCAATGCGCTGGACCCCGCCGAGAAGCTGCGGCTGGCGCACCAGCTCGAACGGCTGGGGGTGGACATCATCGAGGCGGGTTTTCCCGTAGCCTCCGAGGCCGACTTCCACGGCGTCCGCCAGATCGCCACCGAACTCCGTACCCCGGTGATCGCGGCGCTGGCCCGCTGTCAGGAAGGGGATATCGCCGCTGCCGCCGATTCGCTGCGCCAGGCGGCCCATCCCAGGATCCATCTCTTCCTGGCCACTTCGGACATCCATCTGGAGCACAAGCTGCGGATCAGCAGGGATGAGGCAGTCGCGAGAATCAGTTCATCCGTAGCCGACGCTCGACGCATGGTCGATGACGTCCAGTTCTCCTGTGAGGATGCCTCCCGCACCGACCCGGACTTCCTGGCCGTGGCAGTGACTGCCGCGATCGCGGCAGGAGCCACCACGATCAACCTTCCGGACACCGTCGGCTATGCAATGCCGGATGACTACGGCGCGATGTTCCGCCGCCTGCAGGAGAAGGTATCCTCTGCCCGCGAAGTGATCCTGAGTGCCCACTGTCATGACGATCTCGGGATGGCCACCGCCAACTCGCTGGCTGCCATTGCCAATGGCGCCCGCCAGGTGGAATGCACCATCAACGGGATCGGCGAGCGCGCCGGCAACGCCTCGCTGGAGGAGATAGTGATGTGCGGCAGGGTCAGGCCCAGGGCGCTGCGGTTCACCACCGGAGTCGAATCGCGGGAGATCATGCGGACCTCGCAGCTCCTCTCCCATCTCACCGGTGTGACCCCGCAGCCGAACAAGGCGATCGTCGGTCGCAACGCCTTCGCGCACGAATCCGGCATCCATCAGCACGGCATGCTGCGCCATTCGCAGACCTACGAGATCATGGCTCCCGACGATGTCGGCGTGAGCCGCTCGTCGCTGGTCCTTGGCCGCCACTCCGGTCGCGCCGCGCTGGCGCGCCGCTACGAGGAACTCGGCTGGTCGCTCGATCAGGAGACGCTGGAGCGCGCCTATCAGGCCTTCGTGCAGGTGGCGTCGAAGAAGCGCGCAGTGCATGACGAAGACCTGATCGCGCTGGTGCATCAGTCGTTCCGGGACATACCGGAAACTCACCGCCTCGCAATGCTGGCGGTCGAATGCGGTACCGTCACCGCGCGTGCCACCATACGAATGACCGGTCCGTGGGAAGGAGAACGCGCCCTCGGCTCCTCGGGTGACGGACCGATTGCCGCCGCCTTCGCAGCAATTGCCGGAATCGTGGGCACCGCGATCGAAGTCGACGATCTCGACCTCCGGTCGGTGACTCCGGGCAGGGACGCGGTCGGTCACGTCTTCCTCAGAGCCAGAATCGGCGGTCGCGCCTTCACCGGCCAGGGCAACTCCACCGACATCGTGGAGGCGGCAGTGAAGGCACTGCTCGCGGCACTGGACAAGGCGCACTTCGCCGACCAGATCGAGGCGGAAGAGTTCGCAGGTACCGCGATGTGGGGAGTATGATGATGCCCCGCACCATGCTGCAGAAGATCTGGGACGCCCATCTGGTGAGGAGCGATGGTGAGGTCGACCTGCTGTACATCGATCTGCACCTGGTCCACGAGGTCACCTCGCCACAGGCGTTCGAGGGGCTGCGCACTGCTGGACGACCGGTGCGCCGTCCGGACCGGACGCTGGCGACCATGGACCATGCGATCCCGACCGCCGGCCGGAATCTTCCGATCGCCGACCCGGCTGCCCGCGCCCAGGTTGCGGCACTCGCCCGCAACACGGCGGCCTTCGGAGTGGAACTGTTCGATCTCGATTCCCCCGATCAGGGGATAGTGCATGTGATCGGCCCCGAACTCGGAGTCACCCAGCCCGGAATGACCATCGTCTGCGGCGACTCCCACACTGCCACTCACGGCGCCTTCGGAGCACTCGCCTTCGGGATCGGGACCAGCGAGGTCGAGCATGTCCTGGCGACCCAGTCGCTATGGCAGAGTCGGCCGAAGACGATGCGCGTGTCAGTCGATGGGCGTCTGCGCGATGGTGTCACCGCCAAGGACATCATCCTCGCGATCATCGGACGGATCGGTACCGACGGCGGTACCGGTCATGTGATCGAGTACGCCGGCGAGGCGATCCGCGCACTCGACATGCCCGGACGGATGACGATCTGCAACATGAGCATCGAGGCTGGAGCACGGGCCGGGCTGATAGCCCCGGACGAAGTCACTGCGGAATGGCTCTGTGCCCGCGCCCGGGCGCCGCAGGGCGTCGACTTAGATATCGCGGCCGCACGCTGGCGAACATTCGCGAGCGACCAGGGCGCCAGCTTCGATCGCGAAGTTTCACTTGATGCTGGTACCCTGGTTCCGCAGGTGACCTGGGGGACGAACCCCGCGCAGGTCGCCGGGATCGACGGAGTCGTGCCGGATCCCGATACGCTGCCGACTGCTGCTGCCCGCGAATCGGCGTGGCGGGCGCTCCGCTATCAGGGCCTGCAGCCAGGCCAGTCTCTCGACGGGGTACCGATAGACCGGGTGTTCATCGGTTCCTGCACCAACGGTCGGCTGGAAGATCTGCGCGCGGCTGCTGCCATCATCGGCTCCGGACGAATTGCCGCAGGTGTTAGGGGCATGGTGGTGCCGGGTTCCGAGCGGGTACGGCGGGAGGCCGAATCGGAGGGGATCGACCGGATCTTCCGTGATGCCGGCTTCGAATGGCGTCATGCCGGCTGCTCGATGTGTCTCGGCATGAACGACGACATTCTCGGGCCGGGAGAGCGCTGTGCCGCGACCAGCAACCGAAACTTCGAGGGGCGCCAGGGGAAGCTCGGTCGCACCCACCTGATGTCGCCGGCTATGGCAGTGGCGGCAGCACTCACCGGCCGGCTTACGGACGTCCGCACACTGGAGAGGAAGTGATGTCGTTGCAGCCATTCAGCCGCCTGCGCGCCCGTGCTGCGGCACTCCCCCGTGCGCATGTCGATACCGACCAGATCATTCCCAAGCAGTTCCTCACTCGACTGGAACGGTCGGGCTATGGCCGCTGCTGTTTTCACGACTGGCGCTGGCTGCCGGATGGATCGCCCGATCCTGCCTTCGAACTCAACCGTCCTGAGGCCGTAGGAGCGGCGATTCTGCTGGCCGGCGAGAACTTCGGCTGCGGTTCATCGCGTGAGCATGCGGCATGGGCGCTGCGTGACGCCGGCTTCCGAGTGATCATCGCGCCGGGCTTCGCCGACATCTTCGCCGAGAATGCGGTCAACACGGGGATAGTGCCGGCAAGGGTGAGCCGCGAGGCGTCGGTGGAGCTGTTCGCGATGGCCGGGCGGGGCCCACTGGAACTGATCGTGGATCTGGCGGAGGAGAGCATCATCGCGATCGGCGGGTTCCGCACAGCCTTCGAGATCACTCCGCACCGGAAGCATCGACTGCGGCGCGGCCTGGATCCGATCGGTGTCACGCTGCAGTATGCCGATGATCTTACCGCGTTCGAGGCGCGGCAATCATGAGCCGGTACCGGATCGTCGTGCTTCCCGGTGATGGCATCGGACCCGAGGTCACCGCGGCGGCGATGCGGGTGCTGTGGGTGGCGGCAGAAAGGGAAGGAGTTCTGCTGGATCTGCACGAGGCACTGATCGGCGCCTCGGCGGAACGGCAGACCGGTTCTCCCTTTCCGGACGAAACCCGTGCTGCCGTGGCTGCCGCCGATGCGGTGTTCCTCGGCGCCGTGGGTGATCCCGCGGCCGACTCGCTGCCGCCGGAACGTCGTCCGGAAGCGGGGTTGCTGGCACTGAGGGCCGCGATGGGAGTGTGGGCGAATCTCCGGCCGGTGACGGTCGATCAGGCGCTGGTGTACGCCTCGCCGATCAGGCCGGAGCGGCTGGCCGGCACCGACATGCTGATCGTTCGCGAGCTGCTGGGTGGGATCTACTTCGGAAAGCCTCGTGGCCGTACAGCAACGGAGGCGTTCGACACGATGCGATACACCGTCCCGGAAATCGAGCGGATCGCGAGGCTGGCATTCGAGGCCGCCGGGAATCGGCGGGGCCGGGTGCTCTCGGTCGACAAGGCCAACGTGCTGGAGTCATCGCGACTCTGGCGTGAGACAGTTACACGTGTTGCCGCCGAGTACTCGGGTGTGGTGCTGGAACATGGACTGGTGGACAGCGTCGCGATGCGGCTGGTTCTGGCACCGGCGTCGATCGATGTCCTGCTCACCGAGAACCTCTTCGGGGACATTCTCTCTGATGAGGCCGGTGTGCTGGTGGGATCACTGGGGTTGCTGCCATCCGCCTCGCTCGGCGACGGTGCGGGCCTGTTCGAGCCGATCCACGGGTCGGCTCCGGCGCTTGCAGGGAAGAACGTAGCCAATCCTGTCGGCGCCATCCGTTCGGCGGCGATGCTGGCGCTGCACGGGATCGGTCTCCCCGCAGTGGCGGAACGGATCGAGAAGGCAACCGGCGCAGTTCTGGCCGCAGAACTTCGCACCGCCGACCTCGGCGGCAATGTGGGCACTGCCGCGTTCGCCGATGCGGTGGTGGCCGC
>CAZSPH010000129.1:0-5771 GCA_964608715.1 uncultured Gemmatimonadaceae bacterium
CCGAAGGTCCGGACGAGATCGGCGGTCATCCTCCCCTGCTCCACCACTGTGCGGTACTGGCGCACCCGCTCGCCGAGCAGACTGTCGGCCGGGATCACGTCTTCCTCGAACTCGTAGTTGTCCGTGATATAGGTGACATAGCCGCCATCGGCATCGCGGTGGAGAGAGATACCGTACGGCTTGCGCAGCTCTCCAACTCCGTAGGCACCGAGCGAACGGAACTCCGGCAGCGTGAAGACCTGGACCCGGGCGTTGTCGCGCTCGACCACGAACATCAGGTCGTCGATCGCGGCGACACCGTTCGGACGACGCATCTGCCCCATGCCGGTCCCGGTCCCGCCGATATCGCGGACCAGCGCACCGGTGAGGGCATCATGGACCCGGATGATGTTGCCCTCCTTGGCGGTGACCAGCAGCCAGTGCTGGCCATCCGGACCATGCCAGACCGCCGGGGAGTCGATGTTCATCAACGTATCCCGCTCGGTGTGAAACGTCTCCGCCACCGTCGCCATTGGTGCTGGTGTCACTGCCGCCGGCGTCCGCGGCTCGGCATCGCAGGCCGCCAGGGCAAGGATTGCCAAAGCCGCAGTGAGTGGGTGTCGCATGGTCCTGTCTCCTAGTGCCATGGATGGAATTCCGGGATGCGGCATCCAGCGGGACACCGCGATTCCCTCAGAAATTGTAGCGGATGCCGATCCGGCCCCACCGCTCGTAATACTCGAGCTGGACCGGCCGCTCGCGAACCCCGATGAACGCCCGATACGGCTCGTTGGTCAGGTTGACGAATTCACCGAAGATCGTGGCAGGCCCCCTCCGGTACGACGCCGAGAGGTCCCACTGACTGTGGCGGTCGACATGGATATCCTCGAGCCGTTCTTCGGGATCGCCTTCGTCCCCGCCGTACTCGTCGATGTAGTCGGCGTGGTGGTTCCATGACAGGGCGGCCGAGAACCCCGCCCGCTCGTAGCTCAGGGCAAGATTGGCAACGTGGTCGGCCTGCCCCTGGAAGGCGGCGATACGGCCACCGGGCAGTTCCGCCTCGGATTGGGTGTAGGTGTAGTTGGCGAAGACGCCGAACCCGCCCAGCATCCCCGGCAGGAAGCGCAACTGACGCTGCAGCGCGAACTCGGCACCACGGATCCAGCCGCTCATTCCGTTGCGGGGCTGCTCGGTGTCGCCGCCGAGGTCGTTACCGAAGCGGAAGACGAAGATCGGGTCGGTGATCCGCTTGTAGAAGACACCTGCGGAGACCACGCCGATGTGCGAGTCGTAATGCTCCACCAGGAGGTCCAGGCTGCGCGCAATCGTCGGTTCGAGATCGGGATTGCCCAGCGCGAGATCCTCGTCGTCGCGGAGGCGGTACGGGACCAGGTCGAAGAAATTCGGCCGCGCGAGCGTGGTAGTGAACGCCCCGCGGATGTTGGTGCGCGGCCCCGCAGCCACCCTCAGGTGTACCATCGGGAAGAGACGGCCGTAGGACTTCTCCGCCGTGGTCGGCGTGATCGTCTCCTCCTCGGAGTCCCACTCGAATCCGCGAGCCGTGACGGAGGTCCGCTCGTACCGTACACCCGGAAGGATCATCACTCCCGGAGACAGCTGGATTTCCGACATCACATAGGCTGCTGCGACCGTCTCATCGATGTCGTAGTCGTTGCTTTCGGCCTCCAGGTCGCGCTCGATCTCGAGCTGCGAGCCGTAGGTCCTGCGAAAGGTCTGGATCTGCCGCCGGCTCGCCCAGGTGTTGGGAAAGGCATAGGACACCGGATTCCGGATCGGGACCGTGAACGACTCGCCAATCCCCTGGCCGAGGATCAGATCGTCATCGAGTTCGGCGACGTCCACCGTGCCATCCTGCCACTTGCTGGTAGCCCGCACTTTCGCACCGACCTTCAGAGTCCCGGTCGTCCCGCGGGAGCCCCACGGCATGGTCAGATTTGCCGCCAGGGTATAGTTGCGATTCTTGGTGATATACGACTCATCCTCGAACTCGTCGAAGAAGTAGGTGCCGTTCACCGCACCGGGGGTCGGGTTCGCCTTTGGCGTGTCGGGGTCGATGACGGGATCGAAGCTGACATCCTCCTGCACCCAGCTCATCGTGTGCTGCCACGGCTGATCCTCGAGCGAAATCGTCCAGCCGGCGGTAAGATCGAAGCTGCCGCCGCGCCGGAACTGGCGCTCCCAGGAGGCTGTAACCCCGTAGGTCTCCAGGAACTCGAACCGGTCGCGATGCTCGAGCACCAGTTCGTCGTCCTCCACCACGTTGATGAAGGCACGGCGCTGGTCGTCGTCGCTGAGGCGCGAGTAGATCCCGGTGACAGCGAAGCTGTTGTACTGGCTCTGCAGAAAATCGAAGGTGCCGGTGAGACCGGTCCGGGCCCGGGTAGTAGTGTAGTTCCGGATCTCCATCTCCTCGAACACGTCATCGCCCGTTCCCGGATCACCCAGGTCGTAGGAGGCCTCGACGTTGTCCGCACCGAACGCCCGGCGGCTGTACGAGCCGGAGAAGAGGAAACCGAACCGGCCATCTGCCAGACGGTCACCGTAGGTGAGCGCCCCGCTGTAGGAGGCCTGGTCCCGGATCGTCGCGAGCCCGCCGGCACCCTCGATCGACAGGAGCCGGGTCGCCGGAGCACGACGGGTCTGCAGGTTCACCGCACCACCTATTGCATCGGCGTCCATGTCGGGCGTGATAGCCTTCGCCACCTCGATGGCTTCGAGAATGTCCACCGGAACGGCATCAAGAGCGATCTGACGGATCTCTCCCTCCGGCGACGGAATCTCGATGCCATTGAAGGAGACCTGGGTGTTGGCCGCAGAGCCGCCACGGATCTGGAGATACCGCCCCTCACCCATGTCGCGGGCCAGCGCCACGCCGGGGAGCCGCTGCACCGCCTCCGGCGCGGACGCATCCGGAAACCGGCCCATCTGGTCGGATGCAACCACGTTGATGATGTTCGACGCGTTGCGCTGACGGCTGAGTGCTTCGGCCTGGGTCATCGCCCGCGACCCCTGAACTACCAGTTCTCCAAGCTCGGTCACTGCGAGTGGGGCGGAGATATCAGCAAAGACGGTGCCTCCGTCCGTCACGACGACGGCGACTTCCTGCGGCTGACGACCGATATAGCTGACATGGATCCGCTGCTCGCCCGCCGGCACGCGGGCGAGAACATACTGACCGCGAACATTGGTTACTGCGGAAATCGTAGTGCCCACCACCTGCACGCGCGCGCCTTCCAGCTGGTCACCGGTCTCGGCAGCCACGACTTTTCCCGTTATCCTGCCGTGCTGCTGCGCCTCGATCGGCGTGACCGCACCGATCATTCCCAGCAGGGCGATCGCCCCGGCATACCGGAAGCACCTGAGAGACTTCGCACCGAACATTCGATTCCTCCTCGCAAGGGATACCGGACAGAGCCGGCTTGACACAGCGAGAGAGGATAGAGTTTCCCTGTCACGGGGAAATCACAGGTCGGAAGCAATGCGGTGACGACGCAACGCAAGCGATGGTTGCTGATACCGATCGCCGGAAAGGTCAAGGAAAATGAAGCGCTAGTCGGTCCGCCCCGCCGGCTCGAGTACCACGCCCGCAGCCATCGTACCGGTGACGTTGGCCGTGGTGCGGAACATGTCCGGTATCGTGTCGACCCCCAGCAGGATGCCGATTCCCTCGATCGGCAGTCCGACGGCGAGCAGCACCGGCGCCATGATCAGGATCGATCCGCCCGGAATACCCGGCACGCTGAAGGTGAGCAGTACCGAGGTGATACCGACGGTGAACAGCTCGGTCGGTCCCAGCGGCACGTCGTACAGTCGCGCGATGAAGAGCACCCCCACCGGCAGGGCCACCGCACCACCGAGGCGGTAGAGCGAGGCGGAGAAAGGCAGGAAGAAACCGGTGACTCGATCGGACATGCCGAGATCGGTGGCGCCGTCGATCAGAGCGGGGAGTGCTGCCAGTGATGACCGGGCGGACACCGCGATTCCCTGTGCCGGCGCGAGTGCCCGGGCGAAGCTGCTGATCGACACGCCGCGCAGTGCCACCAGCGGATAGCATAGCGCTATCACCAGCAGCGAGATCCCCGCAGTGACAGCGACATACGCAGCAACCGCACCGAGTGCAGTAGTGCCGAGTCGCAGCGCCAGCGGCACTGCGAGAGCAAAGACGCCGATCGGTGCCAGCGACAGCACTCCGCGCACCACCGTGATGGTAACTGCTCCGATGGCCTCTGCCGCGTGAACCAGCTTGCTTCTGGTTTCCTCCGGCAGCCGATTGGCGCCGGCACCGAAGATCAGCGTGGCGGTGATCACCGGCAGCATCGCGCCACTCGCTGCCGCAGCGAGGAGATTCGACGGAATCAGCGCGACCAGCCAGTCACGGAAACCTGGCACATCAGGAACCGTCGTCGCGTGCTCTCCACCAAGCCCTCCCGGGCCGATCGGTTCGATCGGCAGCCAGCCGAAGACGACCGGAGCGATGGCCAGCGTGAGAGCAGCAACACCACCCAGGGTGACGAGGAAGAAGACCATTCCCTTCACACCGAGGGTACCGAGTCCTCGGCCACCTGAAGAGACGCCGGTGAAGAGCAGCGTGACCACCAGCGGCAGCACCGTCATCTGGAGTGCCCGCGTCCAGAGCGTGCCGATCGGTTCGGTCCATGCGGCCACCACCCGCCATGATTCCGGCAGCACTCCACTCGCGAGCGCGATGCCGAAGGCGAGACCTGCGATCAGACCGAGGAGGACTCGGGTGGTAAGTGACATGGGGGTGGTTCCTTTCGCCTTCCGGCGGCATTCTTCGGTCGAACGGAGGTACGAAAATGAACGGTCGTCTGCTGATGATGGTAGTGGCAGTTGCCGGGTGTGCTGCCCCGGATCCTTCGATACCGCCGCGGCCCGATCCAGCGGATCTGGCTGCGGCACTCGACACCTGGCAGGCAAGCCGGCGTCTCTGGCTCATGTCGCCGGAAAGTCCGCTGTCACAGGTGGCCCTGTGCCGAGTCGACGAGAGCGACCTTCCTGCGGCGATCGGCCCGGCGGATGCCCCCTGCCCCATTCCCGGCTGGGGTGATCGCCCGGCGCTCGGCTCGCTCGGGCGGCAGGATGATACCCTGACGATCGACGCAACGGATCGCCTACTCTGGGTGGGTGCGCTGCCGATGAGGCAGAACAGGGCGCTGGCGACCCGCGGTGGTAGCGGCGACGGCGCGGTGGCATGGCGCCGCTCCCATCGCATCGCCGGCCGCTGGACCGATGACGGCATGATCACGCTGCTGATCAATGACACGCTCTCGTCGGAGCGGAGCAAGCTGGAACCGATCGAGCGATGGCCGGTAGACACGTCGTGGTGGTACCCGGCGAAGTTCACTGCGGACGAACGTGAGGTGAATGCCCCGACCGTGGCCGGGTTCAACCTGCCGCGTATCATCTCGGGCACTGTGACATTCCGCTATCGGGGCAAGGAGATCCCGCTCACGGCGTACTCCACCGGACGACGTGGCGGTGGCATGCTGGTGGTACTGCGCGACAGCACCAGCGGCAGCGGCTCCTATCCGGCTGGGCGCTTCCTCGACGTGCCCCCACCCGATTCGCTGGGATGGACGGTGTTGGATTTCAATCGCGCGCGCAACCCTGACTGCGCGTTCACGCCGTTCTCACCCTGCCCGGCACCGCCGCTGGAGAACCACCTGCCGTTTGCAGTGACGGCGGGGGAAAAGGTGAGGACGAAGGAGGGAGGATGACGACTAACGGCCGACAGGACCAGCGCTGCGAGA
>CAZSPH010000130.1:0-5725 GCA_964608715.1 uncultured Gemmatimonadaceae bacterium
CTGGTCTCGGTGTACAGCTTGATGTACGGGTGTCCGGTGCGAGCCAGCAGGTTCCAGTCGAGGTGTCGGACATCATCTCCCTCGGCGTAGGGCCGCACATCGGTGAACTCCATCCCGGTTCCCCGGAATACCGAGCGCACCTCTCCCCCCAGCAGCGCATCGGTCGCACGTCGACCACGCAGGGCCAGCGTCCGTACCTGACGCAGCAGCGCCGGCGGGAGGATCGATGTCATGTCAGGGAACCGGAATCGCCGCGATCACCTGCCGCACGACCGCATCGGCGTTGAGGCCCTCGGCTTCGGCATCGAAGGTCATCACGATGCGGTGCCGGAGCACGTCGGGAGCGAGCGCCTGAATGTCCTGCGGCGAGACGTAGTCGCGGCCGCGCAGGAAGGCGTGTGCCCTGGCGGTCTGTGCCAGCGCGATCGAGGCGCGCGGTGATGCGCCGTAGGCGATCATCGGTGCCAGTGCACCCAGCCCGACCGAACCGGGATCACGGGTGGCACGCACGATATCGACGATGTAGTCGGCAAGGCGAGAATCGAGATGAAGGGCCGCGATCTCGCGGCGGGCCGCGATCACCTGTGACGGCTCCGCCAGCCGCTCTACCGGAATCGAATCGCCGGCCCCGCTCATCAGATCGAGCACGCCACGCTCCTCCGCGCGGGTGGGATAGCCCACCTGCACCTTGAGCAGGAAACGGTCGAGCTGTGCCTCGGGCAGCGGATAAGTGCCCTCGCTCTCGATCGGATTCTGGGTCGCGAGCACGAGAAACGGCGACGGCAGCGCGAAGGTCGAACCACCGATCGTCACCTGACGCTCCTGCATCGCTTCGAGCAGCGCCGACTGCACCTTGGCAGGGGCACGGTTCACCTCGTCGGCCAGCACGATCTGGGCGAAGATCGGCCCCTGCCGCGGAGTGAAGGTCTGGGCATTCACGTCGAAGACCATCGTCCCGACCACATCGGCCGGCAGGAGATCGGGCGTGAACTGGATCCGGGAGAAGGAAGCATGCAGCACGTCCGCGAGAGTGCGTACGGTAAGCGTCTTCGCCAGTCCGGGAACTCCTTCCAGCAGCACGTGGCCGCCGGTGAGCAGGCCGATCAGCAGCCGCTCGACCATCATCTCCTGCCCGACCACCCGCTTGCGGACCTCGGCCAGCACCTGCTCCACCGGAAACGTCACTCGTCGTTCTCCTTGTCCATTCCCACTGCGCGATAGAGGCCCCTGATTTCGGCCGGAGCGAGCGGTCGCCACCCCCCGACCGGAAGGTCACCCAGTCGCACCGGGCCATATTCGATTCTCGCCAGGCGGTCCACCTGTCCACCCATCTCCTCGACCCAGCGCCGGACGATCCGGTTGCGTCCCTCCGTGAGAGTGACGTCCAGCAGGCTCCGTCCGTCGCGACCGGCCTTGATGGTGGCCCGTACCGGCACCACCGGACGGTCGTCGACCTTCACATTCGCCGTCAGTTGACGTTTGAACCCCTCCGTATCGACACCGTGAATCAGCGCCATGTAGCGACGCGGCACCCGGTAGCGGGGGTGAGTGAGGCGATGTACCGCATCGCCGTCAGTCGTCATCAGCAGCAGCCCCGTGGTACCTGCATCCAGGCGTCCGACGTAGGTCAGCGCCTTCGAATCAGGCACCAGATCGAACACCGTCCGCCTGCCCTGCTCGTCGGAAGCGGTGGTGACCACACCGGGCGGCTTGTGAACCGCGATCCACCGGGTCTCCACCAGCACCACCGGTTTACGCCCGACCATCACCCGGTCCTTGTCGGTATCCACCGAAGAGCCCAGTTCGGCGACCCGCCCATTCACCCTGACCTTGCCTTCCCGGATCAGCACCTCGGCCTGACGCCGTGAAGCAACACCGGCCCGGGCGAGAAAGCGCTGCAAACGCATCGAGGCCACTCAGCCCTCCACTATCGAAACGAGAGAACCTTCGTCGCCCTGATCCTCGCCAACCGGCGCATGCGGCTGAAGCGCGATCGTCAGCTCCTCGGCGCGCGGGAGATCGCCGAGGTCGTTGAGTCCGAGCATTTCGAGGAAGAGAGAGGTGGTGCCGTACAGCAGCGGCCTGCCCAGCGCCTCACTGCGACCGACCACCTCGATCAGACCGCGCTCCTGCAGCGTGCGGAGCACGCCTCCCGCGTTGACACCGCGAATTTCCTCGATCTCGGCTCGACCCACTGGCTGGCGGTAGGCGATGGTCGCCAGCGTCTCGAGAGTGGCGGCGGAAAGCCGCGGTGCCCGCTGCGCGGCGTGGGCGCGCTCGACTGCAGCGGCAAAGGCCGCGCGGGTGAGGATCTGCCAGCCACCCGCCAGCTCGGACAGTTCGACTGCGTGGCCGTCGAAATCGTAGTGTTCCCTCAGTTCGTCGAGTGCGGCGCGCACTTCGGCGGAATCGGCATCGGGATCGAGCATGCCCAGTTCGTCCAGGGTGAGTGGACGGTTGGCCGCGAACAGGGCGGCCTCAAGAAGCTGCGACAGCGGGTTCAGCGAGCTCACGTGAAATCACCATCGGCGCAAACGGGATCTCCTGCCGGATGCGGCATACGCCGCGCCGGGCAAGTTCCAGCAGCGCCAGGAGAGTGGACAGGACATCGGTCAGGGTCGGGCGTTCACCCAGCGCCTCGCGCCAGTCGAACGAATCACGCGTTGCGAACAGCGCCTCGATTCGCGCGAAGGCAGCTTCGACGTTGAGCGGACGCGCGATCACGCTGTGGAGCATGGGCTCCGGAATCGCCGTGACCACCCGCTCCACGGCCAGCAGCAGATCTGCCAGCGCCAGTGTGAGCGGCGGCGGCGGTGGAGCATTGCCCGGGGGCGGCAGCCACCCGCGCACATGGCGAAGGGCCCGGCGATCGGCCGCGGCTCCGAGCCAGAGGGAGATCTCCTTGATCTGCTGGTACTCCAGGAGCCGGCGCACCAGCTCGGCCCGGGGATCTTCCCAGGCCTCGTCGTCACCGTGGCGGGGCAGCAGTAGCTGGGCCTTGAGACGGAGCAGCCGGCCTGCCATTTCGAGGTAGTCGGCCGCCTGGTTCAGCCCCAGCGCATGGATGGCCGCCAGGAACTGGTCCGCCACCCGCGCAATCGGAATGTCGGCGAGGTCGATCTTCTCCTCGCGGACCAGATGCAGCAGCAGATCGAGCGGTCCGTTGAACCCCTCGAGATCGACTACGAATCCGGGCTCGGTGGAGCCCCTGAGTGAGAAGATGGCGCCGGTCACCGGATAAAGATGTTCCAGTCGACCCCGACCGCGAAGGGGCGGGCCAGCGTCATCAACTGCGAGTAGCCCACCCACAGCGGAGTCAGCAACAGCATGAGGAGCGGCCGGAAGAAGACCAGGATCATCAGCAGTGGCAGCATCCCGAACCGCTCCAGCGACCGGTAGGCGGCTCCCAGGCGCGGCGGCAGAGCGTGGTAGATCAGCTTGGAGCCGTCGAGCGGCGGAATCGGGATCAGGTTGAAGAACGCCAGCAGCAGGTTGAGGTAGATCCCCCAGTTGAGCATCCGCTGGGCGGTGGTCACCGTCGAGGTACCCGCCCCGCCGGTGAGGTCGTGAATCAGCCCCAGTGCCACGAACAGCAGGGTACAGACCAGTGCCAGCACGATGTTGGTGACGATTCCGGCACCGGAGACGAGCAGGTCGCCCCTGACGTAGTTGCGGTAGTTCCGTGGGATCACCGGCACCGGCTTGGCGCCGCCGAAGACGAACTGTCCACTGGTGGCCATCCACATCAGGGCCGGAAGGATCAGCGTCATGAACGGATCGATGTGAGGAATCGGGTTCAGGGTAACCCTTCCCAGCTGCCAGGCCGTGGGATCGCCCTGCCGCAGCGCGGTCCACGCGTGGGCCACCTCGTGGCAGACCAGCGCGAACATCAGCATCGGAAGGGCCAGCATGAAATCGCTCAGCAGTGTCGCATCCCTTTCAAGGTTGGCACCAGTTCCCGGACCGTCGGGGTCGGGAAGCTAGCCGTTCCGGGTGACCGGTCCAAGTCGTTGGTGCCGGATGGCTTGTGTCGGGACGCCGGCTGGTCTATATTGAAGGGCTGGGGTGGGTCCCCAGGGAATGTTCAACCGCGATCGCATACCGAGGTAGTCAGGTGCCCCGTATCAAGTCCGCCAAGAAGCGCATGCGTCAGACCGAGGCCCGTACCGCAGAGAACCGGGCCAAGCGGAGCACCCTGCGTACCGCGATCCGCAAGGCCAAGTCGGCCACCGGCGAGGCCGTTGCCGATGCGACGAAGGCCGCCGAGTCGCTGATCGATCGCGCCGGTCGGAAGAATCTGGTCCATCGCAACACCGCCGCCCGGACCAAGAGCAAGCTCGCGAAGCTGGCCAACGCCGCCAAGGCGAGCTGAGCTTCCCCGCTGCTGTGAAGACGGCCCCTCGGTGAGGGGCCGTTGCTGTTTATGAGAGGGCTTCTCGAAAGTACCAGCCATTCCCCGCGTCATCACCGCCGCGGAAACGGCCCGATCACCGATTCTGCCCGCCGGGCCACCCGTTCCAGCTCGTCGAGCAGTTCCGGAGCCTCCTTCAGGGCAGCAAGATCGGCCAGATCAGTCCAGATCTGATCCCAGGCCAGCCGACCCTTCTGGCGAACGATCACTCCTTCGATATCAACCCAGTCCTGAGGCCTGGCTGCGAAGGCCTTGTGTACGATGAGGTCTTCCGCCGAGCAGGTCCGCAGCGTGGCAGTGGGAGTCAACTCGGCCTTCGAGGATCGCTCGATGGCCCGTTCCTCGAACGGCATGGCGCCCAGCGCTACGTCGATCGCGAAGTTGTCAGAGGTCTCCAGCAGCAGCACACGATTTCTGACGGCAAATGCGGCCGCATCCGGAATCCTGCCGTGGAACTCCTTCAGCAGTTCGTCGATGAACGACTCTTCCCCGCCGAAACCCGTGAGGAGCGTAAGATCGAGGTCGCTGGTCAACCGTGGGGTTCCCCACCGGAAGTTGGCGACACCACCAATGAAGCAGAACCGCCACCCCCTGCCTTCCAGCAAGGATTGCAGTTCGGCACCAGCCTCCAGCAGAGACTTCATCACAGTACCCGCCGATGCAGCAGGCGCTGCTGCTCCACCAGTCCGGATGTAGTCGACTTCACCGCCAGTCTGGCTGCTGCCACGCACGCGTCTTCCAGGTCCTCGGCAATGCGGCCCAAGTCGACCGCAGCGAGTTCCCGCACCCGGACCTGCTCGAGCTCGACTGCGGCTCTCCGCCACTGCGCCATCCACTCACGCTGCTGGGCTTCGGTCATCCCGGTCATGGGAGAAATCTACCCCGGTCAGTCGGGACGCCCAGCGAACGGGATCGGCCATATCGGTAGTCGCTCGCCGGGACGTCTCCAGACCGGCTTGCAGAATAGAAATCGATTTCTATTCTGCAAGGAGACGCCATCCGCTACGAGGTCGACCAATCGGTGCACAGGCCACTCCACGCGCGGGTTTGCTGGCGACGAGGCAACGCAGAGCCTCGAAGTCCTGACTGCGTCAGCAGGCATGGCGGAAACGCAAGCGAGCGCGACACCGACCGGCCGCTATCTTTGCCGGTGCTGCTTCTGATCCTTCCTCGCGACCCGGAGATCCCGTGCCGAAGCCACCATCGCCCCGAACGGGGAAAGTCCGCAGGAAGTTCCGGATCGATCCGGGTCTGCTCGGGAGTGTGCGGCGCATCCTGGGCACAGCCAGCGACTCCGAGACAGTCGAGGCCGCT
>CAZSPH010000131.1:0-5689 GCA_964608715.1 uncultured Gemmatimonadaceae bacterium
GCGGCTGGTGAAGGTGCCGGAGGCCAGGCGGATTCTGGAGGACGAGGAACTCCGCACGATGGTCGACATGGACGACGTGGTGAACGAGGCGCTCGACCGGGTCGAGAACCATGGCATCGTCTTTCTCGACGAGATCGACAAGATCGCCGGAGAGCGCAACACCACCGGGCCGGACGTTTCCCGCCAGGGAGTCCAGCGCGACCTGCTCCCTATCGTCGAGGGTAGCACGGTGCAGACCCGGTACGGTTACGTCCGCACCGATCACGTCCTCTTCGTTGCTGCGGGAGCTTTCCATGTCAGCAAGCCCAGCGATCTGATCCCCGAGCTGCAGGGGCGGTTCCCGATCAGGGTCGAACTGGAGGCGCTCACCGAAGAGGACTTCGTCCGGATCCTGAAGGAACCCGAGAATGCGCTGACGAAGCAGTACCAGGCGCTGGTCGGCTCGGAGGGGGTCAAGCTCGACTTCACCGATGCAGCGATCGGCGAGATCGCCCGGACCGCCTGGGAGGCGAACGACCGGATGGAGAACATCGGCGCCCGCAGGCTGCATACCGTGATGGCAGCCCTGATGGATGAACTGCTGTTCGAGCTTCCCGATGGCCGCGAGCCGCTGGTGGCCATCGATGTCGGGGACGTCCGCCAGAAACTCGCCGACATGATCAGGGACGAGGACATGAGGAAGTACATCCTCTAATCACGTCTCTTCCGGGTCGGCTATCTTTACTGCCATTCTGGCCGACCCTGCCACCGGGATGATTCGTGACCGCGAAGCGTGATTTCCTCTCCCTGACCGATCTGTCTCCGAGCGAGTGCCTCGATCTTCTGGTGCTGGCTGCTGAGATGAAGGCGGGACGCTACCGGGAGCAGCCGCTCGCGGGCCAGAACCTGGCCCTCTACTTCGCCAAGAGCAGTACCCGCACCCGCGTCTCGTTCGAGGTCGGCGTCCGTCAGCTCGGCGGAGACGCGCTCTTCCTGTCCGAGCGTGACATCCAGCTCGGCCGGGGCGAGCCGGTTCGGGATACCGCCCGGGTGCTGTCGCGGCTGGTGCAGGGCATCATGGTCCGCACCCATGCCCACGCCGAGCTGGAGGAGTTCGCGCGCTACGCGACGGTGCCGGTGATCAACGGGCTCACCGACCTGCTGCATCCCTGCCAGTTGCTGGCCGATCTCGCCACCGTGCGGGAGAACTTCGGAACGCTCGATGGGATCACCGTTGCGTGGGTGGGCGACGGCAACAACATGGCCAACTCCTGGCTCGAGGCCGCCGCACTGCTGGGCTTTGAACTCAGGCTGGCCTGTCCGGAGGGCTACGATCCCGACCCGGCAATTCTCGCTGCTGCACGCAAGGCCACCACGGTTGTTCTCACCCGCGATCCGGTGGAAGCGGTTGAGGGTGCAAGGGTGGTCAACACCGACGTCTGGACTTCAATGGGGCAGGAGAGCGAGCAGGCCGCGCGACTGAAGGCCTTCCGTCGCTATCAGGTGGATGACGAACTGCTGAGGCATGCCGCCTCCGATGCCATCGTGCTCCACTGTCTGCCGGCGCATCGGGGTGAAGAGATCACCGAAGAGGTGCTGGAGGGTCGCCGTTCGCGGGTCTGGGATCAGGCCGAGTACCGGATGCATGCGCAGAAGGCGCTGCTGGTGCGGCTGCTCGGATGACGACGATGGATGGATACGACGCCATCACTCACGGTGCTGCGGCCCATGTGCCGGAGTCGAGCGGGCATTTCGAAATCACCGGAGTCGACGCGCATGCGATGGTGAATCGTGCCACCACTGCCGATCTCTCGAAGCTGCCACCCGGTTCTTCGATCGAGGCGCTGCTGCTGCATGATGATGCCGGGATCATCGCGGCGGTCGATGTGCTGCGATTCGAGGACAGGGTGATGCTGCGGGTCGATGGTCGTCATCGCAGCGAGGTCTGGCAGTGGCTGGTCGATCGCAAGCGCGGCAATCTCCGGCTTCGCGACATTTCCGACGACGTGACAGTGATGCATGTGATCGGCCCGGCCGCCGCCGCACGCCTGGCCACGCTGCTGGATCCGGTGCCGGCCGGAGCCGGTGCACATCTGCGGGCACGATTCGCCGGGGTCGACGTCTTCGCGGTTCGCGCGGCCGACGACCGTCCCGATGGTGTGACCTTCTACTGCCGACTCCGCGACATGCCCTCGCTCAGGCAGGCAGTCGCCCGTCTGGCGATTCCGGTAGTCGATCAGGATCTGTGGGATCTGGTACGGCTGGAGTGGGGCGTGCTGCGCGTAGGTGTCGAGATCGACCGACCGGATACGCCGGTTGAGGCTGGACTGGAACGGCTGGTCGCACTCGGCAAGGGAGCCCCCTTCCCCGGGGAGGTGGCGCTGGCCACCAGAGTACGCAGTGGTCCATTCAAGCGACTGGTCGGCTTCAGGATGATGGACGCGAGTGTCGAGCTGCTGACCGGTTCGCCGGTTTCCGTGTCCGGCCGCGAGTTCGACCGCGTCCGTTCAGTCTGTCGTTCCCCCCGGCTGGGCGTGATCGGAGTCACCGCCGTGCCTGCCGGGTATGAGCGGACCGGAGCACCGCTTGCGGTGGTCGACGGTGACGGCAACGAGCATGCGGCCGAGCTGGTCCGGTTGCCGTTCGCAGGACGTCAGGGACCGGTGGGGTTCGATTGATGGGGGTGAGAGTGGGAGTGCTCACGATTTCCGATCGTTGTGCTGCCGGTGAGATGGTTGACCGGACCGGGCCCGCCATCGTCGAGTGGGCGAACGACTGTGGCTGGTCGGTCGCAGCAGCGGCAGTGGTCCCTGATGAGGTGGCCGTGATCGCTGCGACGATTGCGGGCTGGATCGACGATGGTCTGGCAGATCTTGTCGTCACCAGCGGCGGTACCGGCATCTCCAGTCGCGATGTCACTCCAGAGGCGACCGCGTCGGTGGTCGACCGGCTGGTGCCGGGAATCGCGGAGGCACTGAGGGCCAGCGGAATGGCCTCGACTCCCAACGCGGCGCTGGGCCGGGGAATCGCTGGAACGAGAAGGCGGGGACTGGTGGTGAACCTTCCCGGTTCACCCGGTGGGGTCCGTGACGGGCTTGCGGTCCTGCAACCGATCATCGAGCACGCCGTGCGACAGTTGCGCGGCGATACGGAGCACTGAGCAGATGGCATCACAGGTGCTGATCACGATGTCCGATCTCGAGACAGCGGTACCTCTGTACCGTGGACTCGAGGCTGTCGGAGTTTCGACCACGATGATCGCCTCGGCAGACGAGGCGCGCAGCGCGCTGTCGCGTGAACATCCGGTGCTGATGGTGCTGACCGGTTCGGTGCACGAGTCGGCCAGCCGGGCGATGAGTGTCCGCGCGCGCGACCAGGATGTGGCAGTGCTGGCGCTGATCGAGCCGACCGACGGTGAGCATGTCGGTCGTGCCACGCGGCTGGAAGCGACGCATGTGATGGCCAAGCCGGTGCCGACTGACGAGCTGGTGGCGACGGTTCAGCGGCTGATCGAACGCCGGGAACTCCAGCGCCGCACCGGGATCGCCGGCGACAGTGCGGCGGTGCAGGAGGTGCTGGTCAAGATCGAGCAGATGGCGCCGGTCACCAGCACGGTGCTGATCGAGGGCGAATCGGGAACCGGCAAGGAGCTGGTCGCCAAGGCGATCCACGACCTCTCGCCCCGCCGGGGCAAGCCGTTCATCGCGGTCAACTGTGCCGCACTGCCGGAGACTCTGCTCGAGAGCGAGCTGTTCGGACACGAGAAGGGAGCGTTCACCGGGGCCGCCGAGCGTCGGCTTGGCCGTTTCGAGCTGGCCGATGGGGGCACGATCTTCCTCGACGAGATCGGGGAGATTCCGGCCAGTGTCCAGGTGAAGCTGCTGCGGGTACTGGAGACGCGGTCGTTCTTCCGCCTGGGCGGGGTGGCCCCGATCAAGGTGGACGTGCGGGTGGTCACCGCCACCAATCGGTCGCTCCGCGATCAGGTGGCGATGGGGGAGTTCCGCGACGACCTCTACTACCGGCTCAATGTTCTGTCGATCTACCTGCCCCCGCTCAGGGACAGGCCCGAGGACGTTCCGCTGCTGGTCAGGCGGTTCGTCAGGGAGTTCGCGCGGCAGCATGAGCGCCCCTTCCCGGGCATATCGACTGACGCGATGGAGCTGCTGGTCGGCGCGCCCTGGCCCGGCAATGTCAGGCAGCTCCGCAACCTGATCGAGTCGATGGTGGTGCTGGCACCGGGTTCGGAGATCAGAGCCGATGACATTCCCGCCGACATCGTCGACGGGCATCGCAATCGCCTGCCGATGCGGCTGCCGGACGACCACGGTCACCGGGCCGTAGGTGCCGCCGAACTGGAGTTCATCCTGCGTTCGATGATGGACATGCGGGTGCAGATCGAGGAGCTGCGGCGGCGGATGGAGCAGGGGCCGGTAAGTTCCCGGTCAACTGCGGTCGAGGTGATCGACGTGGGCGGGGGAGCCGAACTGGCCATCCCGGTCAGTCCGGTACCGGCGATCGACGGACAGCTTGAGGACGCCGATGCGGTGCCGGTAGTGGTATGGGAGGACGGCATGACGATGGCTCAGGTCGAGCGGGCGACGATCGAAGTCGCACTGGAACGTTTTCGTGGCAACCGTCGCCGGGTGGCCCAGGTTCTGGGGATCGGTGAGCGGACTCTGTATCGCAAACTGAAAGAGTACGGCATCGGCTAAGTCACGGTCTCCCAAAACTTTGGGCGACTCAGCTCTTGACACCACCTCGATTTTCACGCAACTTGCATGAGCACGACTCGTGGCGTGTGATCCCGTACCAAGGCTTCTGGTGCAACTATCCGTTGATGCATCCCGCTGCGTAGCATGCGTGGCCTGCGTCCGTGCATGTCCGACCGACGCGATCGCGTTGCCGCCGGAGGCTCGGGCCGTGGAGATCGTCGAGGAGAACTGCATCCGTTGCGGCGAGTGCGTTCCCGCCTGTCCGCACGGGGCTCTGGTGGTCTCGGGGGCCATTGATCGCGCCCATTCGGTGGCTGAAACCGGGCTCGGTGCGGTGATCCTGTCACCGGAGGCGGCCGCCTGGTTCCATCCGGCCACGCCGGAGCAGTTGATCAACGCCTGCTACGAGGCTGGTTTCCGCTACGTCTCTCGTGGGGTGCTCGGCGACGAGCTGGTGGCGCAGGAGTACCTCAGGGTGTGGGACGATCCCGACTGGGGCACGATGATCCGGAGCACCGATCCGGTGGTGGTGGCCGCAATGACGACCCGTCATCCGGAACTGGTGCCCTATCTGGCTCCGATCACCCATCCCTGCGTGGCTGAGGCGCGATTTCTGCGTCATCTGATGGGGAGTGACCTGGCGGTGGTGTATGTCGGTACTGGGGCACCGGGAGATGTGGACGAACTCGACGCGGTGCTGACCTTCGCCGACCTGGCTCAGCTTTTCGCGCTGCATGAGGTACGGCCGGAGATGATGCCTACGGTGTTCACCCGGGTTCCGTCCGAGGGGCGGCGGCATCTGTCGGTGGCCGGTGGTCTGCCGCTGGAGATGGTGGTTTCCGGTTCGTCGCTGGGTCGGCGGATTCTGACGGTACGTGGCCTGGACGGCCTGGACGCTCTGGCTGGTGCGGTAGCACGGGAACGGATCGACCTGGGTTTTGTCGATATCCTCTCCCATCCGGGTGCGGTGGCGCACCCTGCGGCAGGGCCGGCTT
>CAZSPH010000132.1:0-5607 GCA_964608715.1 uncultured Gemmatimonadaceae bacterium
CCCGTGGCGATTTGATGCGACTTGCGGCCACGTAAAAGATTCCGCTAAGCCGCCCTGCGGGGCGACAGACTACCGGAGCCCGAAGTGACCGACCCCGATCGCGCCCGTGCGGCGCGACTCGCCATCCTGCCCGAACTGCTGAAATCACGCATCGCGATCCTCGATGGCGCGATGGGAACGATGCTGCAGCGCCGTTCGCTGGTCGAGGCCGACTACCGCAGCACCCGCTTCGCCGGTCATGACCGCGACCTCCGCGGCAATCACGACATCCTCTCGATCACCCTCCCCGAGGTGATCGCCGACGTCCACGCGGCCTACCTCGATGCCGGCGCGGACATCATCGAGACCAACTCGTTCTCGGCCACCACCGTGGCGCAGGGCGAGTACGGACTGGAGCGGATCGCTCGCGAGCTGAACGTCGCCGCCGCACGCGTTGCCCGCGAAGCCGCCGACCGGTTCGAGACCGACTCCCGCCCGCGCTATGTCGCCGGAGTGCTGGGGCCTACCTCCCGCACAGCGTCGATCTCGCCGTCGGTGGATGATCCCGGCTACCGCAACGTGACCTTCAACGTCCTTGCCACTGCATACAGCGAGGCCGCCGCGGGCCTGCTCGAAGGCGGCGCCGACCTGCTGCTGGTCGAGACGATCTTCGACACGCTGAATGCCAAGGCGGCGCTCTTCGCCATCGAGAACGTCTTCCACGCCGTGGGCTACCGTGTCCCGGTGATGATCTCCGGAACCATCACCGACCGGAGCGGCCGCACCCTCTCCGGTCAGACCGTCGATGCCTTCTGGACCTCGGTGCGCCATTCGAGACCGATCTCGGTCGGCTTCAACTGCGCTCTGGGTCCCGACCTGCTGCACCAGTACGTCCAGGAGCTGAGCCGCGGCGCCGACACCCTGGTTTCGGCGCACCCGAATGCCGGCCTCCCCAACGCCATGGGCGGCTACGACCTCGATCCCGAGACGATGGCACACGAACTGGGCGCCTGGGCCGAGGAGGGGATCCTCAACATCGTCGGTGGCTGCTGCGGCACGACTCCGGAACACATCGCCGCGATCGCTGCGGCTGTCGAAGGAGTGAAGCCACGCCGCCCGGTGCCATCGCCCACCTGGACCATGCTGAGCGGACTCGAACCGGCCGTGATTTCGGACCAGACGCTGTTCGTGAATGCCGGTGAACGGACCAATGTCACCGGCTCGCGGCGCTTCGCGCGACTGATCGCCGAAGGAAGCCTCGAAGCCGCACTGGAAGTCGCCAGGCAGCAGGTGGAGGCCGGAGCCCAGGTGCTGGACGTCAACTTCGACGACGCCCTGCTCGACGGCGAGAAGGCGATGAGGACCTACCTCAATCTCATCGCCTCCGATCCGACCATCGCCCGCGTCCCGATCATGATCGATTCGTCGCGGTGGAACGTTCTCGAAGCCGGCCTGCAGTGCCTGCAGGGGAAAGGGATCGTCAACTCGATCTCGCTCAAGGAGGGCGAGGAGGAGTTCCTCCGCCAGGCACGACTGGTCCGCCAGTATGGCGCTGCCGCAGTGGTGATGGCCTTCGACGAACAGGGACAGGCGGACACCGTAGAACGCCGGGTGGCGATTCTGGAACGGGCCTATCGCCTCCTCATCGACGAAGCCGGTTTTTCGCCGCACGACATCATCTTCGACCCCAACGTCTTTGCGGTCGGTACGGGAATCGCCGAGCATTCGGGCTACGGCAACGACTTCGTCGCAGCGGTGCGCGAGGTCAAGCAGCGCTGTCCCGGGGTCCGCACCAGCGGCGGCATCAGCAATGTCTCGTTCTCATTCCGCGGCCACGACGGCGTGCGCGAGGCGATGCACGCCGTCTTCCTGGAGCAGGCAATCGCTGCGGGACTGGACATGGGAATCGTCAATGCCGGTGCCATGCCACTGGTCGACGATCTCGACCCGGAGCTGCGCGAAGCTGTGGGCGACGTACTCTGGAACCGGCGCGAGGATGCCACCGAGCGTCTACTGGCCCTGGCAGATCGCGCCAGTGGAACGAAAGCGGCAGGAGCGGATCTCTCCTGGCGCGAATGGCCGGTAAACGATCGTCTCTCGCATGCGCTGGTCCACGGCATCGTCGAGTTCATCGATGATGACACCGAGATTGCGAGACTCGAAGCCGATGCTCCGTTGTCGGTGATCGAGGGACCTCTGATGGCGGGGATGGACCGTGTCGGTGATCTCTTCGCTGCCGGAAAGATGTTCCTGCCGCAGGTGGTCAAGAGTGCCCGGGTGATGAAGCGGGCCGTAGCGCATCTGATCCCGTATCTCGAAGCGGCCAAGGCAGCAGGTCAGTCGAGTTCGCGCGGACGGATCCTGCTGGCCACCGTGAAGGGCGATGTCCACGACATCGGCAAGAACATCGTCGGCGTGGTACTCCAGTGCAACAACTGGGAAGTGATCGACCTCGGCGTGATGGTGCCGGCAGCGAAGATTCTCGAGACTGCGAGGTCTGAGGATGTCGACATGATCGGCCTCTCCGGACTGATCACCCCGTCACTCGACGAGATGGCATTTCTTGCCGGCGAACTGGAACGTTCGGGCATGGATCTGCCGCTGCTGATCGGCGGTGCTACCACTTCGCGAGCGCACACCGCGATCAGGATCGCGCCGCAGTACTCCGGACCGGTTGTGCATGTTCTCGATGCCTCGCGGGCCGTCCCGGTGGCCGCTGCACTCCGTGATCCTTCGCGCCGGGTTTCCTTCGCGGACGAAGTCGCGACCGAGTATGCCGCCCTCCGCGCCGAGCGTGAAGGAGAGCACGAGGGGAAGCTGATCTCCTATGACGAGGCACTGGAGAAGCGTCTGGTGCTCGACCTGTCGGCACCGATGACTCGCCCTTCGGTAGTCGGCACCCGGGAGTTTGCCGACTGGTCGATTGCCGACCTGCGGCAGCGGATCGACTGGACGCCGTTCTTCCAGACGTGGGAACTCCGCGGCACCTTCCCGACCATTCTCGACGATCCGCAGCAGGGCAAGGTGGCCAGCGATGTCTATCGTGATGCCAATCTTATCCTCGACGAGTTCGAGCGCTACCGTTCGCTCAACCCGCGCGCGGTGATCGGCTTCTGGCCGGCGGCACAGAACGGCGACGACATCCTGATCTACGAAGACGAGAGCCGCACCACTGTGCGCACCACGTTGCACATGCTCCGCCAGCAGGCACGGCGCGCCGGCGGTCGCGGCACTCACTCGCTCGCAGACTTCGTGGCACCGGTCGAGAGCGGCGTTCCCGACTGGATCGGCGGCTTCGCGGTGACCACCGGTCACGGCCTGGAGGAACTGGTTCTGGCAGCCAAGGCGAATCACGACGACTACCGCGCGATCATGCTCACGGCAATGGCCGACCGTCTCGCCGAAGCGTTTGCCGAACGGCTGCACGAGCGGGTGAGGAAGGAATACTGGGGCTATGCTGCCGACGAATCGCTCGACAACGCCGAACTGATCAGGGAGGCATACCAGGGCATCCGTCCGGCCCCGGGCTATCCCGCCTGCCCCGATCACACCGAGAAGCGCACCCTGTTCGATCTCCTCGACGCCGAACGTGCGGCAGGGATCGTGCTCACCGAAAGCTGGGCGATGCTGCCGGGATCGTCGGTCAGCGGCTGGTATTTCTGGCGACCGGAATCGCGCTACTTCGGCGTCGGGAGAATCGACCGCGACCAGGTCGAGAGCTATGCCGATCGCAAGGGATGGGATATCGCCACCGCCGAGCGGTGGCTCGGCTCGAATCTCGGCTATCGCAGGGGGAAGCATGCCGTCCCTGCGTGAACTGCTGAGCGACGGCAGGCCTCACATTCTCGACGGTGCGATGGGGACGCTGCTGCATCATCGCGGCGCCCCTCCCAATGCCTCGTTCGACGAACTGGCGCTCCGCCGACCCGATCTCGTGCTGGCGGTGCACCGGGAGTACATCGATGCCGGTGCCGAGGCGATCGAGACCAACACTTTCGGCGCCAACCCGATCAAGCTCGCCGCTCATGGTCTGGCCGAGGATACCGAGAAGCTGAACTGCGCGGCGGCCACCGTTGCGCGCGATGCAGCGGGCTCTTCCGTCGCAGTGCTCGGTGCCATCGGTCCGCTTGGGGTACGACTGGAACCGCTGGGCGAACTGTCGATGGCCGAAGCCGAGGCTGCCTTCGGCCGACAGGTGGATGGCCTTCTCGAGGGGGGTGTCGACGGATTCTGCCTGGAGACCTTCTCCGACATCAGTGAGCTTGTAGCGGCTGTTCGAGCGGTGAAGGCACGCTGCGATCTCGCGATCATCGCGCAGGTCACGGTGGGCTTCGAGGGCAGCACCGTCTACGGGACCGCTCCCGAGGTCTTCGGTCCTGCACTGGTCGAGGCCGGCGCCGACGCGGTGGGTGTCAACTGTTCGACGGGACCGCAGGCGATCCTCGAAGTGATCGAGCGGCTGGCGAAAGTGATCCCGGTTCCACTCTCGGCACAGCCGAATGCCGGCCTCCCGCGCGAAGTGGGAGATCGCAAGGTCTACGCGGCCAGTCCCGAGTACATGGGCGACTACGCCCGCCGGATGGCCGATGCCGGCGCCACGCTGCTTGGCGGCTGCTGCGGCACCACGCCGGAACACATCGCAACGATGGCGCGGTTCGTCAGGAGCGGCGCCGGCGCGCGGGCCCGCACCGTACAGGTGGCCGCTGATCGCGCCTCGATGGTGGGTGCCCGGGAACCGGTTCCGCTCGCCGAGCGGTCACGGTTCGGGGCCAGACTGGCCCGCGGCGAATGGGTGACCTCGGTGGAACTGGTGCCGCCCAAGGGAGTCAATCCTGCCACGCTGCTGGCACAGGCGAAAACGCTCGCCGATGCCGGTATCGATGCGATCAACCTGCCCGATGGCCCCCGCGCCCAGAGCCGGATGTCGGCACTGCTGGCGGCACTGCTGGTAGAACGGCACGCCGGAATCGAGGCGATTCCCCACTATGCCTGCCGCGATCGCAACCTCCTCGGCATGCTGTCGGATCTGCTCGGTGCGGCCGCATCGGGGCTCAGGAACCTGCTGGTGGTTACCGGCGATCCGCCCAAGATGGGGCCATACCCAGCCGCAACGGCGGTGTTCGACATCGATGCCATCGGTCTCACCAATCTGATCGCCGGGCTCAATCGCGGGGTCGATCCGGGCGGCAACCTGCTCGATGACACAACGGCATTCGTGCACGGTGTCGGGGTCAATCCCGGCGCCGCCGATTTCGCGCACGAGCTGAAGCGGTTCGCCTGGAAGGCGGAAGCAGGGGCCTGCTTCGCGATGACCCAGCCGGTGTTCGATGTGCAGCAGCTCGAATCGGCATTGGACCAGTTGGAGCATTTCGGGGTGCCGATCATTGCCGGGGTGTGGCCGCTGGTCTCGCTCCGGAACGCCGAATTCCTGGCCAACGAGGTTCCCGGGGTGACCATCCCGGACGCGATCCTCGACCGGATGCGCCGTGCCAGCAGCGGCGGCCGGGAGGCAGCCCTTGCCGAGGGGACGCTGATTGCACAGGAGATGGTGGCGGCAATCCGCGGTCGAGTCGCGGGGGTGCAGATCGCAGCCCCGCTCGGGCGAGTGGAAGTGGCGGTGGAGGTGGC
>CAZSPH010000133.1:0-5518 GCA_964608715.1 uncultured Gemmatimonadaceae bacterium
GGCACGAGTCCTCGCAGGTCGAGTGGATCAGCGCCCGCAGGGTACGGGTGGGAACGTAGTAAACTTAGAGCGGATCGGGCGTCGACACAAGCTGAAACGGGCTGAAACGGTCGAGTCGCCCACGGCATCGGAAGATGTTGAACCACAAGGAGATATATGGTGAAAGCCGCTCCGGAGGTGGTAGTGGTCGGTGGAGGAATGGCCGGTCTCGCGGCCGCGCTGCGTCTCCGGGACCTCGGGCTTTCGCCGCTTCTGCTGGAGAGCAGCGGTCGAACCGGCGGGCCGGTCGGCTCCGAACGCTTCGGTGAATGGCTGGTCGAGACCGGACCGACCTTTCTGCCGCCACCGGGCCAGGAGCTGTCGGCACTGCTCGACCGGAACGGCGTGGTGCTCGACCGGATCGCCCCTGCAGCCCGCCAGCGACGCCATCTCAGAACGGCCAATGGAATCTTTCCGGTGCCCGAGTCGACCTCCGAGCTGGTCTCGTCTCCGCTCCTCTCCCTGGCCGGAAGGATGAGGCTGCTCCGCGAGCCCTTCATCGAGCGCGGAGGACATGGTACCGAGACCGTACGCGAGTTCGGCGAGCGCAGATATGGCAGGGAGATGACCAGGCAGTTTCTGGAGCCTGCGGTAGCGGCTTCGACCGGTGGCGATCCGGTAGCACTGCTGGCGGAGGCGGTGATTCCCCAGCAGGTCGACGCGGAACGGACCGCAGGTTCCATCCTCAGGGGGAGGCTGCGGGCGGCCAGGGAGCGGCGGCGATCAGCGGTACCCGCAGAATCGCCCTGGGGTCTGCTGACCGGGATGGGTTCGCTGCCGGACGCAATTGCAGCGTCTCTCGGCGACACCATACGCTTTGGCAGGACGGTGACATCGATTGTGCCCGCCGGTGGGCGCTGCGACGTCCACTGCAGTGATGGCAGCGTGACTTCGGCGGGTGCGGTGGTGCTCGCTCTGCCCGGGCCATCGGTCGCTCCGCTGCTCGGTCGATTCCAGGGGCTGACCGGTGTGGCAGAGGCGGTCAGGGGGATGGCGCATCTGGATGCGGTCTCACTGTGGCTCGGATTTCCCGCGGGAGCGTTCCCGCCAATCGAGGGTGTGGCGGTGATTCCCGGTTCGGACTTCAGGTCACCGGTGATCTCCGTCGGCCTGCATGCCGGGTCGATCGCTGGCAGGACGCCGACCGGTGGAACGCTGGCCTCGGTGCTGCTGGGTGGCGTAGATGGTCGCGAGGTGATGGCAATGCCGGTACCCGGGATGATCGAGGCAGTGCGGGAACTGCTGGCGCCGATCGGACAGTGGCGGAGCGAGCCGGAGATGCTCGGGATGCGCCGCTGGCCGGGAGCACTGCCGCAGTTCGATGTCGCCCATCCCGCAGTGGAGCGGGCAGTTGCTGCAGCGGGCACCAGGGTACCCGCAGTCGCCTTCTGTGGCTCCTGGCTGAATGGCGGCTCGGTGGTTCAGGTGATGACTGGTGGAGTGGCTGCTGCCGATAGGGTAGCGGAGGCGCTGCGAGCGGTATCATCGTAACGAAGGAGCGGTCGATGGCATTCCGGGTGATCAATCCAGCAACCGGTGCGCCGGGAACGGAGTATTCCGCGACACCGCCGACCGAGGTCCGGGCCGCCGTGGCAGAGGCCGATCGGAACTTCTCCAATTGGCGTCGGCGTCCGTTCGCCCACCGCGCGGCAGTGATGCGACAGGCCGCCGGACTGCTCGACGAGCGGACCGGCAAGCTCGCCGAACTGATGGCAGTGGAGATGGGAAAGCCGGTAACCCAGGGAAGGGCAGAGGTTGCCAAGTGTGCCGCCGTCTGCCGCTACTATGCCGATCACGGCGAAGGTTTCCTCGTCGACGAGGCGATTCCCACAGAGTCGGCCCACAGCTTCGTCACCTGTCAGCCGCTCGGCGTCATACTCGCGGTGATGCCGTGGAACTTTCCGTTCTGGCAGGTATTTCGTGCCGCGGTCCCGGCCCTGATGGCTGGCAACACCATGCTGCTCAAGCACGCCTCCAACGTCCCCGGCTCGGCGCTGGCGATCGAGGCCATCTGGCGCGATGCCGGGCTCGACGATGGCTGTTTCCGCACGCTGCTGATCGACAGCAGCCAGGTCCGGGGCCTGATACGGAAGCGCGCTGTCCGGGCCGTGACCTTCACCGGCAGTACCACAGCAGGCCGACTGGTTGCGCGTGAGGCCGGGAGCCGGATCAAGAAGACGGTACTCGAACTCGGCGGCAGCGACCCGTACATCGTGCTTGCCGATGCCGATCTGGAACTCGCCGCCGATCTCTGCGCCCGCAGCCGCCTGATCAATGCCGGCCAGAGTTGCATCGCCGCCAAGCGTTTCATCGTGGTCGAGAAGGTGCAGGAGGAGTTCGAGGCACTTTTCGTGAGGCGGATGGCAGCCGCAACCACCGGAGATCCGATGGACGACCGGACGATGGTGGGACCTCTGGCCCGGGCAGATCTCCGTGACGAATTGCACCGGCAGGTCGTCGGGTCCGTCCGTCGCGGTGCGCGCCTGGTGCTCGGCGGGGCGATTCCTGATGGTGCCGGATTCCACTATCCGCCGACAGTGATCTCGGATGTGAAACGCGGAATGCCGGCCTGGTCCGAGGAACTGTTCGGGCCTGCGGCCGCGATCATCCCGGTGCGCGATACCGCCGCAGCGATCCGGGCTGCCAATTCATCGGTCTACGGTCTCGGAGCTGCGGTCTTCACCCGTGACATCGAACGCGGGATGCGGATGGCGCGCGAAGAGCTGGTGGCTGGTACCGCGGTGGTCAACGACTTCGTCCGGAGCGACCCGAGACTGCCGTTCGGTGGCGTCGGCGAGAGTGGCTTCGGTCGCGAGCTGGGCCGGGAAGGGATCCGCGAGTTCGTCAACATCAAGACGGTCGTGGTGGCATGACCGGCGGGTCGAGCGTTGCAGCGGTCGCGCAGGACACTAGCTTTCGATCACGACCGGTGCGGTCGTGTCAACGATCATTCCATTTTTCAAGGAGCGGTGCGGTGCGGAATCTCACTCCGTTGCTGGCAGCCGTACTGGCGATGCCGGTAGTTCTTCCCGCCCAGGGCGATGCCGATCTCGAGCGGCGGGCACGGGCCATCCACGATCGGGTGCTGACACTGGACACCCACATCGACATCTCGCCGCGCAGCTTCCTGCGGGATACCATCAACTATACCCAGCGACTGGGCGGGCGCAGCCAGAACGATCTGGTGAAGATGAAGGAAGGCGGTCTCGGTGCCGCGTTCCTGATCGTCTACGTGGGGCAGCCTGCCAACGGAGCCCAGCAGGATGCCGCCGGGTACGCCCGCGCTCACGCCCAGGCGATGGAGAAATTCGAGGCGATCCACCGGCTCACCGACACGCTGGCGCCCGATCGCGCCGGTCTGGCGCGCACCGCAGCCGAGGCGCGGGCGATCCATGCCAGCGGGCGGAGCGTGATTCTGATCGGGGTCGAGAATGGTTTCCCTATCGGTTCCGACATCACCAACGTGAAGAAGTTCTACGACCTCGGTGGGCGATACATGTCGCTCGCCCACAACAACCACTCTCAGCTCTCCGATTCGAATACCGGTGAGCGCGACGGCGTCTGGCAGTGGAACGGCCTTTCGCCGCTCGGCCGCGAGGTGGTCCGTGAGATGAACCGGCTCGGCATGATGATCGACGTGTCGCATCCGTCGAAGCAGTCGATGATGCAGGTGCTGGAACTGACGAAGGCCCCGATCGTCGCGTCGCATTCGGGAGTGCGGGCGATCTGCGACCACTCGCGCAACATGGACGACGAGCAGCTCCGCGCCCTGGCCCGCAACGGGGGCGTAATCCAGCTCGTCGCGTTCAACGGGTACGTGAAGTGCAATCCCGAACGTGACGCGGCCCGGGCAGGCGCGATCGCCGATCTGCGGGCGAAGTATGGCATCACCGCCGGCGGTCAGGCGCAGGTCGCGGCGCAGCTCCAGGCGCTCTCCGAGGAGCGGCGGAACGCCTATCTGGCCGAGCAGCAGGAGATCAACGACCGCCGCTACCCGGCCGACCCGCGGGCGACAGTTGCCGATTTCGTTGACCATATCGACTATGTGGTCAAACTGGTCGGAATCGACCACGCCGGAATCTCGTCGGACTTCGACGGTGGGGGAGGTGTGGAGGGGTGGAACAACACCGCCGAGACGTTCAATGTCACCAGGGAGCTGGTACGTCGCGGCTACACCGAGGAGCAGATCGGCAAGATCTGGAGCGGCAATCTGCTCCGGGTCATGGCGGAGGTGGAGCGGGTGGCGAAGGAGTCGCGCTGAGCTACCAGCTCAGCGCTTCTTCGTCAGGCTGCCGAGGAGGACTCCCATCACCGCGCGGACGACCATCGTCTGTGCGGTGCGCGCGCCGGGTGATTTGAGAACCTTGTCGAGTGCCGTCGGCTCGGGCTTCGGAGCCCGGGTGGCGGCACTCTTCTTCGTGCTGCGGTCCTCGACTCCGATCGGCTGCGAGGCAGCCGCCTCGGCGAGCTTGCGCTCCAGCATCTCCCGGGCACTGTCGCGATCGACCGCAGTGGCGTAGGTCCTGACCTGACGGGACCGCCCGATGGTCGCGATGAATTCTTCTTCCGGCATCGGCGACATGCTGGCCACCGGTGCGAGCAGGTGAGTGGCCACCGGTGGAGTGGGTGTTCCCTTCGGGGTGAGTACGGTGACCAGTGCTTCGCCGGTTCCGAGCGTGGTCAGCAGTTCCCTCACATCGTAGTAGTCGGTCTTCGGGAAGGTGCGCGCAGCGGCGCGGAGACCCTGCTCGTCTTCGGGAGTGAAGGCGCGCAGGGCGTGCTGGACCCGGTTGCCGAGCTGGCCCAGGATGTCGGCCGGGAGGTCGCGCGGGCTCTGGGTGACGAAGAAGACGCCGACGCCCTTCGAACGGATCAGACGGATGATCGTCTCGACCTGTTCGCGGAAGGCCTTCGAGCTGCCGTCGAACAGCAGATGCGCCTCGTCGATCACGAACACCAGCTTCGGGCTGGGCAGGTCGCCGGCCTCGGGCAGGTCCTGGTAGAGCCGGGCCAGCATCCACATCATGAAGGTCGAGAACAGGGCGGGGCGGTCCTGGCAGTCGCTCAGCTCCAGCAGCGAGATCAGGCCGCGCCCGTCACGCTCCACCTGCATCAGATCGTCGAGGGAGAACTCGGGCTCGCCGAAGAACCGCCCTGCGCCCTGCTGTTCCAGGGTAACCAGAGAGCGGAGCAGTACGCCGACCGTCTGCTTCGACATCCCGCCGTAGTCCTTGAGTTCGGCGGCACCTTCGCCTGCCAGATAGTTGAGGACTGCGCGCAGGTCGGAGAAGTCGAGGAGCGGGAGGCCCCGGTCGTCGCAGTACTTGAAGACCAGGGTGAGGACACTGGTCTGGGTGTCGTTGAGCCCGAGGACACGGGCCAGCAGCATCGGACCGAAGGAGGATACGGTGGCGCGGAGCTGTGCTCCACGCGCTCCGGTGAGTGACAGAAATTCGATCGGGAAGGATGCCGCGTTCCA
>CAZSPH010000134.1:0-5449 GCA_964608715.1 uncultured Gemmatimonadaceae bacterium
GCCATCGCGTTGTAGACGTAGCTGCTGGTCTCGCCACCGGGACCGGTCACCGATGTCGGCGAATCCGGCGCATTGGCCGAGGCATAGCTCCAGGTGCTCACCTGCTTCGGGAAGGCCGCGGTGCCCCAGGTGCTGTCAGCCAGTCGAGTCAGATTGCCGCGGGCATTCCACTGCATGTACACCCGGCGACTGTTGGGGTAGTCGATCCGGGTCACCAGGGCCGGCACGTTGCTGTCGCCGCGCACGAACTTCGTCTTGACGCCCAGTGCGTCCCGCATCTCGACCACCGCACCCCAGCGGTCCACATGGAAGCGCGCGTCGTCGTTCACACCCACTCGCGGCCCGAAGATCGTCGTCACCGCATTGGCCGTGTCACCCGGACTCTGCCACCCCATCCCTAAGGCGTATCCCGCCGCCTGCCACGGGGTGTACTTCGTCACCGAGCTGTCGCTCACCGCGTAGTAGGTGCGGGCTTCCACCAGCAGGCCGTGATCGCCGTAGATCCAGCGGGTCGTACCACCGCGATTGTTCGACGTCCAGGTGGGCCGACCGCTCATGTCGCTGTCGATCGCCTGCCAGGTCCCATCAGGCCACACCCAGTCCGTCAGCACTCCGCTGGGTATGGCGACGTCCACACCCTTGCCCGGAGCCACCACCACACTGTCGAGCCTGCCGTTGCCATCGTACTTCATCCGGAACGTCCGCCCGCCGCTCGACGGCGGCACCCATACCGAGTCGATCCGGTCGCCGGTCCAGTGGAAGGTCGTGACCTGACTGGTCTTGCCACTGGTCCGCACATGCCGACCCGAGCCGTCGAACACCACTTCCAGACCATCGGGACCCTGCCGGGTGTATTCCCCGCTGGCATACACGATCGTGTCGGGGAAGGCCTCCTTCGGTGCCACCCACACCGTCGACGAACTCTGCCGGTAGAGCTTCGAGGAGCCGTCGCCGCCCACCCACATGATGTGGCTCTGGCCGCTGCCCACCGGCTGGTTGAATACCAGTCGCTCCACACCCAGCCATTCCCAGCCCTTGCCGTAGGGACTCTGACCACGATTGACCACGTGCAGCAGGCCACTCACCGAGGCTGCCGCCGAGTCGGTGGTGGCTACCGATCGCACCGCAAGCGTGTAGGGATAGATCCCGGTGGCGTGCCCCGATGCGTCCCAGTCGAGCACGAGCTGTTTCGGGCCTGCTCCCCAGGGGTAGTAGACCGCCGTCCGTCTCACCGTGTCCCGGACCGTCAGCACGGCCGTCACATGATCCAGCGTCGGCCCGGACGGCATATCCGCCACCACCATCACCAGCGGCCTCGGCACCACGGTACCGGTGGCGTGAACCAGCGTCAGCGACCGCGCACGGTCCAGTGTCGTCACCGACGGTGTGGAGAGAAACAGCAATCCGTCACCACAGGACCAGGCACCCAGTGCCGCAGCAGCAGTCAGGCAGTGTGAACGATTCACCACCGAGTCGGCCTGGCGCGGCTGACTCAGCGTCGGCGCCGCGACCGCCTGCACGGAGATGTTCCGCCAGCCGCTGTCGGACTCGAAGCTGGCAGGAATCAGCGACAGCATGCCGCTGCCGTTTGCGCCGGTCGTGAAATCGACATCGACATCAACCGCATCATATGGGTCGAGCGAAAAGGAGTTGTTGTCGACGGAACAGGACGTGACCGAACCGGCGTAACCGCAGGTCAGGTCGACATCACGTACTATCGGGGAATTGTTGTAGACCAGAAATGTCAGATACGAATTGGCGTACGGGCCCATCGAAACCGCGGTACCACCCTTGGGGGTCACCTCCAGCCCACCCGGTGCACGCGGGATCTCCTGCGCACCGGCCGAAGCGGTGACAGCAGCGAGAGCACCCAGCAGAACCACCGGACGAGGGATCATCACCCACCTCTCAGACGAGGGACGAGCCAACCACCTTCAGATATACCTCAGATGTATCGGACAGGCAAATCGGCACTGAAGTCCCGACGATCAACCACCTCATTCCTATCGCTGCCATACCTGTCGTTCCAGCGCCCAGCCTGCCCGGCAGATCATCCTTCCCTCACCCGTCGCCGTCCCGGCCCCGCAGGCCTTACCTTACAGCATGAAGACCGAATCAGCGACGATCCTCGATTTGCCGCCGGCCGCTGCCGCCGAGCGATTGCAGCAGTGGGTGGCGGAACGGGGACTGCCCGCCTGGCGGGCCAAGCAGCTTCTCCCTCGCCTCTGGGCGAAGCCTGTTGCGAGCTGGCAGGATGCGACGGAACTCCCCGCCGCATTGCGGAGCGAGCTGGATGAGAAGTTTCCCCTGCCCCGGCTGCCGCTGGCCATCATGCAGCAGTCGCAGGACGGCACCCGCAAGTATCTCTGGACTCTGGCCGACGGCGAACAGGTGGAGTCGGTGCTGATCCCCTCCGGCTCCCGGCGGACTCTCTGCATCTCCTCGCAGGCCGGCTGCGCGCTGGGCTGCGTCTTCTGTGCGACCGGCACGATGGGTTTCCGGCGCAACCTCGCTCCCTGGGAGATTGCCGCTCAGATCCGCGAAATCGTGATCGCGAATCCGGATGACAAGCCCACCAACATCGTCTTCATGGGCATGGGCGAACCGCTGCTCAACTGGACCGCGGTGGACGTGGCGTTATCGGTGCTCAACCACCCCGACGGCTTCGGAATCGGTGCGAGACATATCACGGTGAGCACGGTGGGCATCGTCCCCGGCATGAAGGCACTGGCCGCTCGGCCGGAGCAGTTCCGTCTCGCGATCTCGCTGCACTCGCCCCATCAGGCCCGCCGCCAGCAGATCATGCCAGTGGAGAAGAAGTACCACCTGAACGAAGTCCTCGAAGCGGCCAAGGCCTTCTCCAAGCGGATCACCTTCGAGTACGTGATGATTGGCGGTCACAACGACCGCGACGACGATGCCGATGAACTGATCGCGATTGCGCGGAGACACGGGGCGCACGTCAACCTGCTACCGCTGCATCCCGGCGGTGCGCCGGGACTGGTACCGACCGTTGGTGCCAGAATCCGCGAATTCCGTCAGCGACTGGAAGACGCCGGCGTAGAAGCAGTCGTCAGGCGGAGCCGCGGTCTCGACATCGACGCCGCCTGCGGCCAGCTCAAGGTGAAGGTGGAGCGGAAGCGGCGGGCGGACGGGGAGTTGGCGGGCAGGGCGACGTAGGGGCGACGCCATGCGTCGGCTGTTCCCATCGTCATCCCGAGCGTCAGCGAGGGATCTGCTTTTTACAACAAACAGATCCCTCGACGGCGCGGCCCTACGGGCCGCTCTGCTCGGGATGACGTCTGAGTGCCAACCAGATGACCCGACGCCTACTGCGGTTCCATGTCGATCCGGACGTCCTTGGTGAACACACCGCAGCTCCCATCCGGCACCACCACATTGCGGAGCACGGCGGCCCGGAAACCTTCGCGTTCAACGTTTATTACGTATACGCCGGCACGACCAAGTCCTGCGGTGTAACCGATGGGCTCATGGTTCATATTGAGGGTGGTAGCGCGCAGTGAATCCCGGTAGGCGCCGTCACTGATATCACCCCGTCCTCCACCGATCAGCATCGTATCGCCGACGCTGTCATACAGGTATACCCGGATGGCAGGGCGAGGCGAGTCCAGAGGACACAGCGGGTTGGAATCCCCGCAGGCAGTCAGAAGCATCGGCATGGAAATGCCCAGTAGACACCAGTTGAAGACTCGGCTCCAACTACTCGTACTCGGTCTCACCGCCACCTCCTCCGCACTGTTCTTTGGCGTTCGTAGATTCTCCACCACCGCCCTGGCCTTGCTGGTCAGTACATACGGGGATCACCTGAATGGAGTAGTAGCCAACACGCTGATAGACTGGCTCGCGAGGGATAGCCTTGACCGACAGCGTGTAGTTCCCAGATCCTATTGTTATAGTCCTACTAGAGCTTCCCCAGTCATACACCATGGTAGTGTTTGAGTCACTTCTGGTAACTTCGAACCTTACCTGCGCAGTACCGATCCCACCAGCTGTATAGGCAGTGATGGCACAACTTCCCGGCACCGTTATACCGGTACCGGTACACCAAGTCACCGAGTCCACACGCGGTTTGGCGACTATAGCCGATGCGAGTCGAATCTGACCGAAGCCATAATACTGGTTCCATGGCGCCGTGCCAGGCTGGTGGGTGGTTTCCTTCAACCGCTGAAGGATCTTGTTCTTCGGAAAACCGGCTTGAATCATCAGCGCAATTGCGCCGGAAACATGTGGCGTAGCGTGAGAGGTGCCGCTGCGGACATCCAGATCAGATGGAGGGATGGTAGTTAACACGTTAGTGGGAGCTGAGAACGTCACCGCGCTACCGTACGGGTAACCGGTAAGGTAAGACAAGGTTTCGTTGTGGGCGGCAACAGCGATGGTACCAGAGGCAATGGCCATGCTACTCAGATTGGAGCTGGGACATCCGCTGGCAGTGCCGTTCCCTGCACCGACGACAATAAACCCTCCGATAGCCACGAATGTGTTGACCATGAACTGAAGAGGATCAGAAATTGACCCTCCGCAATCGCCAACACTGGCATTAATAATGTCAATACCATTTGCCATTGCCCAGCCGATAGCATCATAAAGCCTTGAGTCGGCACACTTCACCTTATCCTCGAAGTAATCCCAATGGCAAATGCGAACTGAGTACAGGGTCGCAGCCGGACTTACGCCAACCACGCCGATCGTGTTGTCCCTAGCCCCGACAACGCCCATAACGCTTGTGCCGTGCGAATGCGGATCAAGAAAGCACGTGTTGGTCTCAGAATAGGTGTCGTAGCACCCGGCAACCGGAGTGAGGTCAGGATGGCCGACATGCGCCCCAACATCCACGACGGCGATCTTCACCCCTTCACCACGAAGACCAAATGTCGAGTGGACTGTTCGCGCACCGATACTGGTGACTCCCCAAGGAACCACCTGGGACATGATGCGTCCGGCGGAGACAGCCGCTCCGGCGCCCTGAATAGTGAGCGGCGGAGAGCTATCTACTTCCACTACATCAACCCAAGGCAGCGTCATGAATGCCCTGAGCGAATCCTTCAGGACATCCACCGCAGCAGGCAAATCGCCATGATACTTGGAGTGGAATACAACGCCAGATCGCTTCGCGGCGTCGACCCGACCAGCAAGGCTGGAAGGAGCCCCAGCCTTGTGGCGGTAGTACACCGTTATAGTTGGCCCGTCACGCCGAGCTCCCGACTCGACTTTGGCCGAGGCTGCCGCTGACTCGCGTCCCCAGGTGGTGGAATCCGCAACCATGTCCGGTTCGTTGCACGCCGCCAGCACCACCATCGCCATCGCCACAATAGGCATTCCGCTTGACCAGCCTGACCGCCTTGCCGCCATAGAACCTCCCATTGGGTTAAACTGGAGTGGCCTCGAAAAAGTGGACACCTGTTCATGCTGCTTTGGGCAGCTCCAG
>CAZSPH010000135.1:0-1175 GCA_964608715.1 uncultured Gemmatimonadaceae bacterium
TGTCTTTCCAGTCCATCGGTTCAGTGTTGCGTACCTGTTTATGGAACCGCCGCCCTTCCGGTTGACCCGGCGGGCGGCGGCGTCCTCATCGGGGCAGAGCCTTCGGCTCAGTTGCCCGCGTCTGCCGCAGAGTCGACCGGAGTTCCGTCGGTCTTGAGTCGGGCCGCAATCGCCTCGGGCCTGGCCTTCCGCTTGCGCCGGGGCCTGCGCTTGCGACGATCATCATCCGTGGCTCCGTCGCCCTCGCCGGCCGAGTAGGTCTCGGCATCTTCATCGAGCGCGATATCGCGCACCGGCATCTGGGAACGGGCCTCGCGGATCGCCTCGCAGAGCGCGGAGGTGATGAGTGAGACCGACCGGATCGCATCGTCGTTGCCCGGAATCGGCACGGTCACGACGTCGGGATCGGCGTTGGTGTCGACGATCGCGACCACCGGGATGCCAAGTCGGTTGGCTTCCTGGATCGCGATCTTCTCCTTCTTCGCGTCGACGATGAAGATCGCACCCGGGAGACGGCCCATGTTCTTGAGGCCCTCGAGATTGCGCGACAGCTTGTCGCGCTCGCGGGCGAACAGGAGCTGCTCCTTCTTGGTGTAGTTGCCAAGATCGCCGTCAGCCGAACTCTGCTCCAGCTCGCGGAGGCGACGGATCTGCTTCTTGATCGTCTGGAAGTTGGTCAACGTGCCACCAAGCCACCGCTCGGTCACCCAGTGGGCGCTGGCGTTGCGCGCCTCGGCCTCGACCACAGCCTTGAGCTGACGCTTGGTGCAGACGAAAAGAATGTTCTCGCCCTTGAGTGCGACCGAACGGAGCAGTTCGGTAGCCTTCTCGAGCTGCTTCATCGTCTTCTGGAGATCGATCAGGTAGATCCCGGAGCGCTCGGCGAAGATGAACTTCCGCATCCGCGGGTTCCAGCGGCGGGTCTGGTGCCCGAAGTGGGTACCGGCGTCGAGCAGTTCCTGCAGTGAAGGCATGGCCACGTCCAGCTACTCCTGAATTCTGGTTGTTCGTCCGCCACCGTCGTCCTGAGCAGGAACCCCGCAGCGGGGGACCGGACCGGCTCAGTCGGGTGGCGTGATCTCCCGGGCCACCATGGCGTCGGGGTATACAGCATCCCGCTTCGAGGCGAGATCTCCCTCGTCGGGGCGCAGCATGCTGCGCCCTTACTGCTTGAT
>CAZSPH010000135.1:1275-5389 GCA_964608715.1 uncultured Gemmatimonadaceae bacterium
TCCCGCCCCGCATCCGGGCAGGCGTCGATTGCTACGGGCGCAGCATGCTGCGCCCTTACTGCTTGATTCCCGCCCCGCATCCGGGCAGGCGTCGATTGCTACGGGCGCAGCATGCTGCGCCCCCTGCGAACCGGCATCTTGCAGCCAGACTACCGCTTCGAGAACTGGAACCGCTTGCGGGCGCCGGGACGACCCGGCTTCTTCCGCTCGACCATGCGCGGGTCGCGGGTCAGCAGACCGGCGGCGCGGAGCTTGGTGCGGTTGGCCTCGTCGACCTTGACCAGCGCGCGGGCGATCGCGTGACGCATCGCACCGGCCTGGCCACTGACGCCGCCACCATCGACATGCGCACGGACGTCGTAGTTGCCGAGGGTGTCGGTCGCGGTGAACGACTGCTGGATGTGCTGCACCAGCGAGGGCCGCGGGAAGTAGTCACCCAGGGTACGGCCGTTGACGTCCCACTTGCCGGTTCCCGGAGTGATGTAGACGCGGGCGACACTGGTCTTGCGGCGGCCAACGGCCTGCCAGCGGAGTTCTTCAGAGCTGCTCATGCCTCGACCTTCGCGGAGACAAGGTTGAAGGGCCGCGGCTGCTGGGCATCATGCGGGTGCTCGGCACCGGCATACACCTTCAGCTTGGTCCGCAGCTTCTGACGGGCCAGCGAGTTCTTCGGAAGCATTCCGAAGACTGCCTTCTCGATCACCCGGTCGGGATGCTTCGCGAGAAGCTCACCGGCTGGCGTGTGGGATTCGTGTCCCATGTAGCCGGTGTGCTTGAAATAGGTCTTCCCGGCGAGCTTGGTACCGGTAAGCTTCACCTGCGACGCATTGACCACGACGACGAAATCGCCGCCATCCATGTGCGGGGTGAAGGTCGGCTTGTGCTTGCCGCGGATGAGCTGCGCCACTTCACTGGCGAGCCGGCCGAGCGGGACACCAGCGGCGTCCACTACATGCCAATCATGAGAGAGATCGGCGTGCTTGGCGGTATAGGTCTTCATTCGGCGGAACTTCCCTGCCAGCAATCGGTTAACAGCGTTTCGGACACAGACCTCAATGATAGCCGGTCAGGAGCCTCCGGTCAATCCCGCCGGACCAGGACCGCCAGCGTCTCTACATGGGCGGTCTGGGGAAACTGGTCTACCGACCGGATGGACTCCACCAGATAGCCCGTCGCCAGGAGCGCCAGATCCCGGGCCAGCGTAGCCGGATCGCAGGAGATGTAGGCCACCCGGCCCGCTCCCGACCGGAGAAGCCCGGCGACCACGTCGGCCCCCATCCCCGCCCTGGGTGGATTGGTGATGACCACTCCCGGCGCGGACATATCCGGGATCCTGGTCGCCACATCGCCCACCAGGCGCCTGACACCCGCCGGCCCCCGCCGCTCGGCGATCGCCACCGCGCCGGGATCCATCTCGACACTCTCCACCACCGCCCCGCGCTCCGCCAGCAGTGCCGCGGTCTCCCCGATCCCGGCATAGAGGTCCCACGCGACGATTCCGGCAACACCTCCGAGCGAGTCGACCGCCGTCCGCCTGAGACCGGCCGCGACATCCCGATTGACCTGTTCGAACGCGGTCGCCGGCCACTCGCGCGCGGGGCCTGCTACCCGGCGCGGCAGACTGCGGGGGCCTGGCATCTCCCAGACCGTTGCCCCCGACGAGGCCAGGTCATCGTCGTAGCGCCATCGGCCGCCGCCCCGACGTTCGACGATCAGATGGTCACCGCCCGCTCCATCCCGGCGCAATACCACTCTGGCGGTATCCGGCGGGAGAAGCCCCCGACGCTCGCGAAGGTGCTGATGCAGTCGGTCGACGTGCTCATCCAGCAGCAGGCAGCGCCGGATCTCGAAGATGTCGTCGGGGGCACCGGTCCGATGGTATCCGATCCGGCCACCGCGCACCGCGAAGGTGACCTTGTTCCGGTAGCCCAACTGTTCCGGTGCCGGCGCTACGACAGGATCTGGGACATCGAGACGACCGATCCGGCGCAGCGTGTCACCGACCATGGTTCCCTTTACCGAGAGCTGAGTCGGATAGTCGAGGTGCATCAACTGGCAGGCGCCGCACGAATCGGCGTCGTAGTGCGGGCAGGGCGGCTCGCGCCTTCCCGCGCCCGCCTCGATGACCCGATGCAGCGTGGCCGAGGCGAACCGCCGCTTGCGGGCCACCCCACGCAGCGTCACCCGGTCACCGGGAGCGGTCCGGGCAACGAACACCGTCATCCCGTCCGGCAGGCTCCCGACCCCGTTGCCACCCACCGCAATGCTGCGGATGGCAACCTCTTCCCGGCCACCGTTCGGCGTCCGGATCGCTTCGTCATTCATCGGCAGGAGGTTACTGCTTGCGGGTGCAGGCGGCGATGGCCGGCAATCTGGGATTGCGGTCGACCGAGAGGGCGTCTTCGCAGAGATCGCGATTGCGCCGGGCAGCGAGATCGTAGATGTCGCGCACCGAGCGGCTCCACGGCGACCCCGCCATACCGGTCATGCCAAGCTGGTGGGCGGAGACTTCCACCGACGGCGGCTCGATTCCGGCAGGGCCACTCCAGAGGATGACCCCGGACGATTTCCACTCGAAAGTCGGGCCGGGCAGCGAGTCGGTCATCGGCGAGAGACAGACCGGCCGCCAGGCAGCGACGCTGATCAGCGCCTGTACCATGTCCAGTTCGATGGGGACACCGAGCGCCTCTGCCATCCGGACCCGGTAGCGGGCATCGCGGTCGTATAGTTCGGGACGAACCAGTACCAGATCACGATCAGTGCCCCGGGAAAGCATGGTGCCCCAGGCCGACGCACTCTCGATCGCGGAGCCGGTCACCAGCACACCACCTGCCGGACAGGAGCCGTGAAGATTCTCGCCCAGTTCGGCGAGCACCGGCGGCAGCGGCACATCTTCGCTGCGCACCCGGGTGCTCATCGCTGCTTCCCATCCCGATTCCTCGACCCGGATGGTGGCCAGTTCCATCGCCACCGTGACCAGCGCCAGCGAGGCACTGTCGACCATCAGCCGCTGGGCCTGTCGGAAGGCCTCCGAGGCGAACTCGAGAAAGAGTGCGGCCCCGGCCTCGTCGCCATCCAGGTGACCGCTGCGGTGCCAGCGCTGTGCATCCGAGAGGTAGATCCCACCCAGGTACTGATAGGCCCGCCCGTCGCCGGGGTTCTCCGCAATCCACCTTCCGAGCACATCGGCGGCATCCTTCGCCCGGCCATCGCGCAGCAGTGCCTCGGCCAGCGACATCGCAGTGGTGCCAGCCGAAATCGGGCGGACCACCGCACGCTGCTGTGCCGCAGCGGTCGACGACACGCCTGTTGCGAGCAGGGCGAAAGCAAGAAGGCGGGAGGAAATACGGGAATGGGGCATCGTCAGCGACCTCGCCGCGAGGCAGAGGGTACTCCTGATAATACCCCAGCGGTTGCGACGATACAACACCATCCCCCGGAAATGCGACGCCCCGATCCCTCGGAGAGGAATCGGGGCGTCGATCCTGCCGGAAGAGAGGTCAGCTCTCGCTGCTCTCGTCTTCGTCTTCCTCGCTCTCCGCCTCGGCGGCGGCGGCGGCGGCGGCGCGCTCACGGGCGGCTGCCTTGGCGGCTGCGATCTGCTCGGGTGACGGGATCCCGTCCTCCGGATACTCGATGATCGCAACGACCACGCGGTGGTGGATCGGATCGACCTCGAGCACCTTGGCGATCACTTCCTGACCCTCGATCACGACGTCTTCCGGCTGCTTGTCCTGATCGATGCCCATCTGCGAAATCGGAGCGAAGCCCTCGATGTCGTCGCCGAGATCGACCACCATGCCCTTGTCGACGGGCCGGAGCACGCGGGCCCGACGCTCGGTACCGACCGGGAGGGTCTCACCGATGGTCAGCCACGGATCCTCGGTGGCCTGCTTGAGACCGAGGGAGATCCGCTTGTTGTCGGCATCGATGTTGAGGATGATCACGTCTACGGCGTCGCTCTTCTTGACCACCTCGGACGGATGCTGCACCCGCTTGGTCCACGACATGTCGGAGATGTGGATCAGGCCGTCGATGCCCGGCTCGATCTCGACGAAGGCGCCGAACGAGGTCAGGTTCCGGACCTTGCCGGCAAGCCTGGTGCCGACCGGGT
>CAZSPH010000136.1:0-874 GCA_964608715.1 uncultured Gemmatimonadaceae bacterium
TCAGGCCACCTATGCATGCTGCGCGGCCCGAATAACCAATCGCAAGTTTTTAAATCTTCAATACTATTATCCTCAACATCAGAAAACTTATCATATACCTGAGCAAGTAATCCATGGAACTCGCTCAGGTGTCTAAAATCAAAAAATTTACAAAATGCATACTTCTTAATCTCTGGAATATAAAACTGAAAAACAGATCCTGTAAAAAAATTCTTTTTCTTCATCACTGAAATTTGAGCACCTGGGCCCAGTTCAAAATATTTTCAGCCAACCAATACTTGGCTTTTGTATTAGTAGTTATCCTCCATCTCCCCCGGGACTTAAACAATACCCCCAGAGAGTCCGGGGGAAAGTAATACGTTTCTTCCAAATTAGCCAACTAATAAGATTGTACTGGCAACGAGCCCCATCCATTATAAGGAACTTCGCGTATTGTATCAGGGACCAATATATTAAATTGTATGCGAAATTTGTGGGGTTTCATTGTATCAATCAAAAAAAAGTATCGCTTGCCTTTATCATTCATGTAAATCTCAGTTGTTACTAAATCATTTTTGAAAATACGATCTTGGTACTTATAGCTGACGTAGGCATGCCTGCCTTTATAAGCACCTCGAACATCATCAATGCGCCCAATTAGGTAAACCCCGTTCTTTGTTATGTTCGCAGTATCTCGACAAGTTTTAATCACTAATCCAATTAAGACTACTACTATAATGCCATAAATAATCATTTTCTTTTTCATTTCATTGCTTCTGTGTTGAAAATTTTTGAGATAATAATGCGTATTCTTTGTCTAACTTAATAATACTTTACAGGTAATGAGTCCCAGCCATTGTAAGGAACTTCCTGCAATGTATCGGGAACCGAAATT
>CAZSPH010000136.1:884-2189 GCA_964608715.1 uncultured Gemmatimonadaceae bacterium
ATTCTATATTCTATGCGTATCATTTCTGGACGAGTTGAATCAATTTTAAAAAAATATCGTTTCTTCACCATTTCATTTTTATTAAAATCACTGCTAATAAAATTGTTTTTAAATAACTTTCCTTTATAGGCATAAGAAACGAATATTTTTACACCCTGATAGGCACCATCTATTTTGTCGATCTGCCCAATCACGTACACCCCATTGTTGTTAAAGCTCTTAGCTTCATAAATATTTTTCACTATTAAAACTATAACGACAATAAGAACAAGAATTATAATTGTTCCTTTACCCTTTTGCTTCATTATTCCTGAGTTAACATTTTACGTCCGCCAATTTCCTACCCAAACGCGGTAAGAGCTCCAATACCAAATTCAACCAGGTTCTTCTCAAGCGCACCATTTAAAGGCGATAGATCGGTTCCCAAACGGACACTAATACTTCCGCCGATTATAGAAGTGCCAAAATTAATTCCTGCTTTACCACCACTTTTATTTAGCCCTAATAACGAAAACCTCTGATCTCCACTCGCAAAGGGTGTATAGTTTACCGCTCCATTTACTACTTCTCCAGATTTAAAAGGCAGAAGTGGGTCAGCTGCAACCCCAATGACATCTATATTCCTTGGTCCGTTTATTACCGCTTGGAAACCAGTGCATACCGCGGCCTTTGTATACTATCTCTTAATCAGAACAGCACCTTACAAGAGATGAAAAAAAGATATTAAAAATCTCGTCCAACCTGAAATGCATAATAAAGGTAAGCTGTAGCAGCCACAATACACAACAGAGCTATTTTAAAATCCTTCTTACAGAAAAGAAAATAAAACCCTGCCCATCCGATAATTAGAATATTGATAACACTAAAAAAAAATATGCAAAACATAAGCGAGCTCAAAAATCCAAATACCCCTTCTGATTTGCTTCTTACCCATGCGTACAGATTGAAGTCAAAGTAAGGCATTACTAAAAACAGTATAACCTGTATTAGCATTAAGGCGGCTACGTATATTGGATATTTTGGGGAAAAGTACTTTAGCATTCCTATCAATTTATACAGCATCGGGACGCATCCGGATAATCATCTGCAAACCCGTCGATAGCATCACCTACATCCACCAGCGCCAGGCAGCCCGATTTCAAGGCCCGGTTTGGGACACTGGTCTTTACCGCTCCAAAAGTAACCCTTACCATAGGTATTCTTGCCGCTCTTGGGAATATAGCTCGGATCAAAGGCCGCTATACATTCTGTTCGGCGCAACTCCCCCAGGGCTGTAGATACCGGAGCATGGTAACCCCCTATTCC
>CAZSPH010000136.1:2199-5380 GCA_964608715.1 uncultured Gemmatimonadaceae bacterium
TCAGGTCGCAGCGCCGGCAACGGTGTGCTGGTTCGAATCCAGTTCTGGGCACAAAGACCCCGCAATTTATTGCGGGGCTTTTTTTTGGAAGCGAGCCAGGCTTGCCTGGGCGAGCGGACAAAAGTAAAAAGCACAGCCGCGCAGCGGCGTAGGTTTTTGGGTAAGACCAACTTTTCTGGTTCATCCGCCGCAGGCGGGTAATCCAGTTCTGGGCACTTGAGTGGACAAGTCGAAATTTTCTTCGGTTTGTCCACTTTTTAATGTAGATACCGGAGCATGGTAACCCCCTATTCCGTTTCATGGTACCCCCCCATTCCGGTGATGGTAACCCCACCTTCTAAATCGATTATTTTCAATCCGCGTTATAAACTTCGCACGCTTTTCCCCCATCTTTTTTAGCAAACTGCGGTTGTTTTTCTTTCACACTCACTGTCATTCCGGCACATGGTACCCCCCCTCTGGTATCTGCCAGCGAAGTGGTGATTCCGGAGCATGGTAACCCCCCTGTGAGCAGAAGGCCTCAGAAGCGTCAGCGCTATTTGTATTCATTTGCCCTTTTAGGACGATTAAAAAGGGAAAAATGGCTCAAAAAGCAGTTGATATGAACCAGATAAAACAAATCAGACAATTAAAGCAGGACGGCGTTCCCATCAAGGAAATAGTCCGTCGAACCGGTATCAGCCGTAAAACGGTCAAAAAATACCTACGTAAAATGGAGCTCATCGATGAGGGTGATAACCAAGCATTACCAGCCGGTGATAGAGGGCTGGCAGCAGTTGTTTATAACAACGATGATACGGTTATCCGGGGTGAGCGCTTCGAAGCGCTGATGGCTCACTTTGAGCAGGCCCAGAAAGAACTACACAAAACCGGCGTTACCAGGCAGTTGTTATGGATAGAATACTGCCAGCAAAATGAGAATCCATATCGATATAGCCAGTACTGCTTTCTGTTTAAAAAGTTTTTGAAAGACTCCGATCCCGCATTCCACTGGGAATACATTCCGGGGGAGTTCATACAGGGTGATTTTGCCGGAAAGAAGCTCAGCTATGTAGACAGGCAAACAGGCGAAGTAATTGCTTGCGAGGTGTTCATTGGCGTATTGCCCTTTAGCGGACTGATTTTCTGTATGGCTGTGCCATCACAAAGGACAGCCGATTTTGCCCATTGTATCAATGAGCACCTCAAGTATGTTGGTGGCGTTACAAAAACCATTCTCCTTGATAATTTCAAAACAGCCGTAAAACGAGCCGATAAATACGAGCCTGCCTTCACCGATCTTTGCAACCAGCTTTCTGAACACTACCACACAACGTTCAGCGCTACCCGCCCCAAAGAGCCTACCGATAAGGGAATGGTGGAAAATGCAGTGAACATTGCCTATACACATATCTACGCCCCGTTGCGCAATGAGGTGTTCCATAGCATCGAATCGCTCAACCATCATATTGGCCGGCACCTGGATATTCTTAATCGAAAACCATATAAGAACAGCATAGAAAGCCGCATGGACATCTTTATGCGCCAAGAGCTACCCGTGTTAAAACCGCTTCCCTCAGCGCCCTTCCAGGTGAAAAAAGGCAAGCAGGTAACGGTACAATCAAACTATGCTATCCAACTCACCGATAATATGCATTATTACACGGTTCCGTATCGATATGTCGGAAACAAGGTATGGGTGAGTTATGATAGCAGGACCGTAGAAGTGTTCTACCAAAATGAACGCATCGCCTTCCATGTGCGCAGCAGTAATGAACCTAAGTTTAATCGCATCCACGAACATATGCCACCCAACCATCAGCATATGGTTGAGCTACGTGGATGGACGGTTGAACAACTACTTCAGAAAGCCGGCTGGGTGGGTGCGTATACCAGGCAGGCAGCTGACCGTCTGCTGCATGGCAGCATATACCCCGAACAGAACTTCAAGGCATGCCATGCCATGATACGCCTGCAAGACTCCTACGGTAAAGATCGTCTGGAAGCGGCTTGCCACAGAGCAGCCAACGTTCCCAGGCCGACGCTTAAAATGATCCGTAATATCCTTGAAGCCGGGCTGGATAAACAACCATTGCTTTTTGATAAAGATCAGGACCAGCAAGAAGAACGGTTGCCGGATCACGATAATATCCGGGGCCCTGAAAATTACAAATAGAGATCAAAACTATGATACAGCCATTACACACGCCAGCCCTGCGACGCCTGCGGCGGGCTTGCACTGTAGGAAGTATATGATTTTACTGCTGGGGACACATGTAATGCTTTGTAAACCAATCATATACCTCCTACAGCGCCAAACGGTATTTATTTATTCATTCATAAAAATCAACATCAATGAGCACGACACAAACACTTGAGCAAATGCAAGCCTTAAAACTAACAGGCATGTCAGCCAGCTACCGATGCCAACTGGAACTGCCGGTTAACCAGCAGTTGGAAGGACACGAGCTGCTGGCCCATCTGCTGCAGGCTGAACAACTGCACCGTACCAACGAACGCATGGAATCGCTATTAAAAGCCGCCAGGTTCCGTTTTAACGTATCGCCCCAGAAAATAGAATGTAGCCCGGAACGAAACCTCACAAAAACCACCTGGAGCAGTTTACTGGAAGGCAACTATATCCGGGCAGGAGAGAACATACTGATTACGGGCGCGACCGGTTGCGGCAAAAGTGCAGTAGCCTGTGCACTGGGACACCAGGCATGTGTGATGGGCATTAAAACGCGATACTTTAACATGAACCGGCTAATTGAAACCATCCTCATGGCCAAAACGGAAGGAAGCTACGTGAAGCTGTTAAACCAACTCGAAAAGGTACCCCTCATCATCCTCGATGATTTTGGCATACAGCATATCAACAAAAATATAAAGCTGGCGTTGTTCCAAATTATGGAGGATCGGTATGAGAAAAAATCGCTTATCATTACCTCCCAGCTACCTGTATCTGCATGGCATGACTACCTGGATGAACCCACCCTGGCAGATGCGATCCTTGACAGACTGACAGCCAGTTGCCATCGAATTGAGCTAAAAGGAGAGTCACGAAGAAAGAAAAAATAATATCTATTTACTCCCAAATCATATCTTTGAAATCTTCAAAATAGCTCTTTCTCTTTTGGGCCTTCTTGCACAGGGGGTATCATGCCCGGAATGAGGGGTTACCATCAGCGGAATTTACACT
>CAZSPH010000137.1:0-5348 GCA_964608715.1 uncultured Gemmatimonadaceae bacterium
TTCCGGTAGCGCTTGGCCACCGACACCACGAACCTGAGATTGCTCTGCACCAGCAGGTTCAGCGCCTCCTCATCGCCGGCACGCGCCCGGGTGGCCAGCTCGAACTCCTCCTCCCTCGAGAGGAGGGGATACCTCCCGATCTCGTGGAGGTAGAGTTCGAGCGAAGCCTCGTCGGGCACCGCGGAACGGGAAGCGCCTGCCCTGCCGCTCATCGTCTAGTCATCGTAGGTGTCGAGCTGGGCCCGCTGCAGTGTGCCGGAGTAGTCGGCATAGCAGACCTTGGTCTCGGAGTAGAACTCGAAGACCTCCCAGCCGCCCTCGCGATGCCCGTTGCCGGTCTGCTTCACGCCGCCGAACGGCATGTGTGCCTCGGCACCGATGGTCGGAGCATTGATGTAGGTGATCCCGTTCTGCAGATCGTCGAAGGCACGGAAGGCGCGGTTGACGTCCTTCGTGTAGAGCGCGGACGAAAGGCCGTACTTCACTTCGTTGTTGACCTTGACCGCCTCCTCGTACGATCCGACGCGGATCACGCTGAGCACCGGCCCGAAGATCTCCTCGGTGGCCAGCCGGGACCCCGACTTGACGTTGGTAAAGACGGTCGGCTTGTAGAAGAACCCGTTGGCAGTGCGGCTGCCGCGCGGACGGGCTCCACCCACCACCAGCTCTGCCCCTTCCTCCTGACCGATCTGTACGTAGCGCTCGACCTTCTCGCGGGCGGCCTCGTGAATCAGCGGACCCACATCGATCCGCGGCTTGCGACCGTCGCCAAGGGTGAGCTTGGCCGCGGCTTCGGAGAGCATCGCGACCAGCCTGTCGTGCACCTTGCGATGGACGATCAGGCGCGAAGTCGCAGTGCAGCGCTGACCGGTGGTGCCGAACGCGCCCCACAGAACACCGTTGAGTGCCAGTTCGAGGTCGGCATCCTCCATCACGATCTGAGCATTCTTGCCGCCCATCTCCAGCGAGAGGCGCTTGTGCATCCGGCCGCAGGTCTCACCGATCTTCGATCCGGTTTCGGTCGAACCGGTAAAGGAGATGAGCGGCACTCCGGGATGCTCGACCAGCGCGCGGCCGGGCACTTCGCCGCCATGGACCAGCTGGATCACCTCGGGAGGCAGGCCGGCTTCCAGCAGAATCTCGACCAGCAGGTGGGTCGAGTGTGGCACGTCCTCGGACGGCTTGATGATGACCGAGTTACCGCAGAGCAGTGCCGGGAACATCTTCCAGGTCGGAATCGCGAGCGGGAAGTTGAACGGAGTGATCAGGCCGGCCACACCGATCGGCCGGCGGACACTCATCGCCCACTTCATCCGCAGTTCCGACGGAACCGTGTGCCCGAAGAGGCGACGCCCCTCGGTGGCGGCGTAATAGGCGGTATCGATTCCCTCCTGCACATCGCCACGGGTCTCGGCCAGCACCTTGCCCATCTCGCGGGTCATCGCATCGGCCAGCTCTTCCTTCCGGGCAACCAGCAGATCACCCACGGCGCGCAGCACGTCGCCGCGCAGCGGTGCCGGAGTGCGCGACCAGCGCTCGAAGCCGGTCTGGGCAGCCTTCACCGCAGCGTTGATGTCCTCCGCTCCCGAATCGGGAAACCGCCCGATCAGGTCGGTAGTGTCCGCAGGGTTGCGATTGGCGAAGTACTTGCCGGTGGACGGAGCGACCCAGCGGCCGCCGATGAAGTTCTTGAACGTCTTGGCCATGATACCGTGATGTCAGGGAGAACAGACCCAGCCTGCGGTGAATGCCGCATAGCCGGTTCGCGGCAGAACCTCGGCCGCGGCGAGTACAAGTGAAGCAATCAGTGTCAACGTACCGACAATCAGAGCGGCGCCACGCCGGGACACCCAGGCCCAGCGCATCGACCATACTCCGGCCCCGAACACGGCCAGGACACCGGCGAGATAGACGCCCAGCATCAATCCGCAGGCCTTCTGGTAGGGCCAGATCGCGAGCGAAGCAGCACCGATCGGCCCGAGCAGCGTGACCAGCCAGGTCCGCAGCCCGCTGACGGCCGACGCCACACTGGGTACCGTACCACCTGACTGCGGAGCGGCAGGCCGGTTTCCCGCAGGCTGCGCAGGCGCCGGTACCGGCGCCGAAGCCTTCACCGGAGCGGCCGACTGCGATTCCGGCGCAGCACTGCCACCCTTGGCCATCAGCCGATCGATCTCGGCGAGTTCCTTGTCCCAGTCCCGTGGCCCGGTCATCAACGCTCCCGCTCGATCCCGTACTTCTCGATTCTGCTGTAGAGATTGGAGCGCGGCATGCCGAGTGCCCGTGCCGTCTCCGCGACGTTCCAGTTGTGCTCGCGAAGGCGTGCCACCAGAAAGACCCGCTCCACGTCGTCACGGAACTCGTGGAAACTGCTGTCGGCGTTCTGCTCGACAAGCTTGGCCTGATCGATCAGCGGCTCAAACTCGGGAGGAAGAACCAGTTCCACATCCTCGACACCCACTTCGGGGCTGGCAGACAGGATCAGCAACCGCTCCACCGCGTTCCGCAACTCCCTGACGTTACCGGGCCAGCGCCGCTGCTGCAACCTCCGGAGGGCATCACCGGTGAACGGCTTGGGGGACATTCCGGGACCGGCGCCGAGCACCGCAACGAAATGGGAAACCAGTGCCGGGATGTCCCTGGCCCGGGAACGCAGCGGCGGCACCACGATCGGCATCACGTTGAGACGATGATAGAGGTCTTCTCGGAAGCGCCCTGCGGCAATCTCATGTTCGAGATTGCGGTTGGTCGCGGCAATCACTCTGACGTCCACCTTGATCGCTTTCGAGTCGCCAACGCGGGTGATCACTCCCTCCTGCAGTGCCCGCAGGATCTTCGCCTGGGCATTGAGCGCCAGATCGCCGATCTCATCGAGAAAGAGAGTTCCGCCGTTGGCCGCGTCGAACCTTCCCGGCTGATCTGCCACCGCGCCAGTAAAGGCCCCCTTCACATGTCCGAACAGCTCGCTCTCTACCAGTTCGCCAGGTATCGCGGCGCAGTTCACCTCGATGAACGGCTTCCTGCTCCGGGGAGACGCTTCGTGGATCGCACGGGCGACCAGCTCCTTGCCGCTGCCGTTCTCGCCGGTGATCAGCACCCGGGCATTGGTCGGTCCGACCCGGGCCACCAGCTTCCGTATAGCGGCAAGCTGCTCGCTGTCGCCCACCATCGCGAAGCGCGAATCGGTCGCCCGCGCCAGCCCCTCGCGGAGTGCGGCATTCTCAGCCGTGAGTGAGCGCCGCTCCAGCCCCCTGCTGACGGTGACCAGCAGCCGGTCGCTGTCGAGCGGCTTTTCCAGAAAGTCGAAGGCGCCATCCTTCACAGCCTGTACAGCGGTGGCTATCGTCGCGTGCCCGGAGATCATCACCACCTGCACGTCGGGATCCTGCTGCCGGAGCTGTGCCAGGGTGTCCAGCCCGTCGATTCCCTGCATCTTCACGTCCAGGAGAATCAGATCGAACGGACGCTGCCGGTGCATCGCCAGCGCCTCGCCACCAGAGGCTGCCGTCTCGACGGAGTAACCCTCGTAGCTCAGGATCTGCGCCAGGATGTCGCGGATCGAACGCTCATCGTCCACCACCAGAATCCTGCTGTTCACCCGATCGTCCCCCGGTAGATCGCCACTCCCTCGGGACGCACCCTGAAGCCGTGAATCTCAGGTGGAAGGGTCAGCCGGATCCGCCCGTCGCGTCCGGTTCCAAGTGCCTCGGTCATCACTCTGGTGACGAGATCGGCAGGAACCGGAAGTCCTCGAATTATCACATTGTCGAACTGCCATTCCGCCACTCCCGGCCGCTCCGGTAGCAGCGGCCCCTCGGCGATCACTTCTTCGCGGGGATTGAGGCCACCGGGGATGAGATTGCGAAGACGCTGCGGCAGCCGTCCCGTGTCGATCAGGGCGCGAACACGGATCCGGCGATCACCGAGTTCGATCGACAGCGAATCGACGGCATCCAGACCGAGGAATGAACTTCCTTCGACTGCCAGGGAGGCCAGTTCGTCGGCCGAGAGAATGATCGAATCGCGCGGCCCGATGGAGGAGAGATCGGCCACCTTCCCGTGTGCCCGTTCCAGCGATGCGGCGGATGGCGTACCAGTCCTGCGGGCGATCGACATCGGATCGACGATCTCCCTGCCCCAGCGCATCAGCTCGCCGCGGTACAGCCAGCCACCGGTAAGGAGGATGAGAAGGAGAAAGAAAGCAACCAGACGTCCCAGGCAGCGCATCCCTGAAATCTAACCGACCCTGTTGCTGCAACGGGACAGAGATTACCGTCAGGAATGGCGCGCGACGACGATCTGGAGATCGAGGGACATTTCACCATACCGGGCAGCGAGCTGGAGCTTCGAGCCAGTCGCAGCAGCGGCCCGGGCGGTCAGCATGTCAACACTTCCTCGACCCGGATCGAACTGGTGTGGGATGTGGCAGGCTCGACCGTCACCAATGAGATGGAGCGGAGCCTGCTGCTGGAACGTCTGGCTCCCCGGCTGGACACCAGTGGACGGCTGCGGATCGTGGCCCAGGAGGCGCGGAGCCAGCTCCGCAACCGCGAAGCGGCGCGGCGAAGACTGGCCGCTACGGTGGCGGCCGCGCTGGTGGTTCAGCGCCCCCGGAAGGCGACGAAGCCGACAATGGCGAGCCGGCGCGAGCGGCTGGACACCAAGCGCCATCGCGGCGCGGTCAAGCGGGAGCGGCGGCGGAAGGATGACGAGTGACGGCCTGATCATGCTGCTGGCCCCTCCTGCCCCCGACGGCACCTGAGCAGGGCCTACTTCTTCGCCACACAGCGTTCCAACAATTTTACGCCATCGTCGTCGGTCGCGACAATCCAGGTCGTATCACCGCTCAGTCTCGAAATCGACCGGTTTCGCGATACCAGAAGCGTGTCCCTGGCAGTTCCATCCGGACGGAATCTCAGCCAGCGCTGGGCAGTGTCGGATCGATGGCTTCTGAGCAGCCATACCGATCGGTCGGTTCCTACCCGCAGTCCCATCACCCGTGGCAGCAACGAGGGGCGGGGCAGCGATGCCACTATTCCCTCCCTCGTGGCACCGGGCGCGCCGAGATAACCGGTGATCGTCGCTTCCCAGACCTCGTCCGTGAGAGCAACGGCAGCAAGAGCAAGCACCGTGTCGCGCAACGTCCTGCCGACGTCGTCGACGCAACTCAGCCGGGTCTGGCCTCCCGCGACTGGCTCCGTGGCACAGAAGACGGAACCATCAACTGCATAGTCCACCCGGGTGTCGGCAGAGAACTCGGGAGTGGTGAGAATGAATCCTCCGTCTCCGATCGGGATCCGGACTTTCTCCACGTCCGGGCCGGGAAAGACATGGATCGTGTCGTAGCG
>CAZSPH010000138.1:0-5302 GCA_964608715.1 uncultured Gemmatimonadaceae bacterium
GCACGATGTTGTTGGCGACCAGCGACTCGGACGCCGCGAAGAAGCCGAGGTTGCGCTTGATCGCGCGGCGCTCGTCCTCCGTGAGGCCGTCGCGCGACTTCCATAGCGCAATGTCGGCCTGCATCGAGACTTCGGTGGGCATCCAGTGGTTGTTGCAGCCGGCGAGGTACTTCTCCCAGGCCCAGCGGTACTTGAGCGGCAGGAGCTGGTTCACGTCGGCGCGGCAGTTGATCATCGCCTTGTCGTCGACGCTGACGCGGCCACCGCTGCGATCGATCTCGCCCAGTCCGGTGGAGTCCGGCGTGGCCGGTTCCGGCACCGTGGTGAGCTTGAGCGGCGGCGGTGTCGGAGCGGGAACCGGCGCGGCGTCCCGGGGCTCGGACCAGTCGAGGGCGGAAGAGCCGGATTCGGCAGGGGTGTTCATTGGCAGGCCTCGCAGTCGGGATCGTCGATGGAGCAGGCGGAGGGGGCGGGGGCAATCCGGAGATCGGCAGGCAGGGGCGCAGTATGCTGCGCCCGTACGGATGAGATCTCCAAGGATGCAGCTGCTTGGGCCATTGTCGCGCTGGCCCCCAGCGACACCGCGGTGAGCTTGCCGTCGGTGCCGCGCAGGGTCGACTTCTCCACCGATGTCGCCGCCTGCGAACGGAGGTAGTAGGTGGTCTTGAGGCCGCGCCGCTAGGCGAGGCGGTACATCGCGTCGAGCTGCTTGCCGCTGGGGCTCGCGATGTAGAGGTTGAGCGACTGCGCCTGGTCGATCCATTTCTGGCGGCGGGCCGCCGACTCGATCAGCCACGTCGGGTCGATCTCGAAGGCGGTGGCATAGAGTGCCTTGAGATCATCCGGCACCCGGTCGATCGGACCCAGCGCGCCGTCGAAGTACTTGAGGTCACTCACCATCACCTCGTCCCAGAGGCCGCGCGCCTTGAGATCACGCACCAGCGTGGTGTTCACCACAGTGAAGTCGCCTGACATGTTCGACTTGACGAAGAGATTGCGGAACGACGGCTCGATGCTCTGGGCCACGCCACAGATGTTGGAGATGGTGGCGGTGGGAGCGATTGCCATCACGTTCGAGTTGCGCATGCCGACGGAGCGCACCCGGTCGCGGAGGCCGCTCCAGTCGAACTGCTGCGAGCGATCGACTTCCAGCTCGGTGGCGAGACGGGCGCTGGCCACCAGGTCGAGCGAGTCGTGCGGGAGAATCCCCCTGCTCCAGAGCGATCCCTCGAACGAGGGATACTGTCCACGCTCGGCGGCGAGATCCACCGATGCCTTGATCGCATGGAACGAGATCACCTCCATGCTGGTGTCGGCAAAGGTGACAGCCTCCCCGGATGCCATCGGGATCCGCATTGCGTGCAGCGCATCCTGGAATCCCATCAGGCCGAGCCCCACGGGACGGTGGCGCAGGTTGGAGCGGCGCGCCTCGGGGATGGTGTAGTAGTTCATGTCGATGACGTTGTCGAGCATCCGCACTGCGGTGGTGATCGTCGCGGCCAGATGTTCGTGATCGAGCCCGTCGGCGGTCACATGGTTCGCCAGGTTGATCGAACCGAGGTTGCAGACCGCCACCTCGTCGTCGGAGGTGTTGAGAGTGATCTCGGTGCAGAGGTTGGATGAATGCACCACTCCGCGGTGCTGCTGCGGCGAGCGGAGATTGCAGGGGTCCTTGAAGGTGATCCACGGGTGACCGGTCTCGAACAGCATCGTGAGCATCCGACGCCAGAGGTCCACGGCCCGTACCCTGCGATGCACCCGGATCTCTCCCCGTTCCGCCCGCGCCTCGTGCTGCTCGTAGCGCTCGACGAAGGCTGCGCCATACGAGTCGTGGAGATCAGCAACCTCGTCCGGAGAGAAAAGGGTCCAGTGACCGTCGGCCTCGACCCGGCGCAGGAACAGATCGGGGATCCAGTTCGCGGTGTTCATGTCGTGGGTGCGGCGACGATCATCGCCGGTGTTCTTGCGGAGGTCGAGAAACTCCTCGATGTCGATGTGCCAGGTCTCGAGATAGGCGCAGACGGCGCCCTTCCGCTTGCCGCCCTGGTTGACCGCCACTGCGGTGTCGTTGGCGACCTTCATGAATGGCACCACACCCTGCGACTTGCCGTTGGTGCCGCGGATCCAGGCGCCCATGCCACGCACCCGCGACCAGGAGTTGCCCAGGCCGCCGGCATACTTCGAGAGGAGTGCGTTGTCCTTGACCGACTTGAAGATGCCGTCGAGATCGTCGGGGACCGAGGTGAGGAAGCAGGAGGAGAGCTGCGGCCGCGGTGTCCCCGAGTTGAAGAGCGTCGGCGTGCTGCACATGAAATCGAATGACGAGATCAGCCGGTAGAACTCGATCGCACGTCCCTCGCGGTCGAGTTCGTTGCTGGCGAGTCCCATCGCCACCCGCATGAAGAACGCCTGCGGCAGTTCGATGCGCCTGCCGTCGTCGTGCAGGAAGTAGCGATCGTAGAGGGTCTGGAGCCCCAGGAACTGGAACTGGAGATCGCGCTCGGGGAGGAGCGCTGCGGTGATCCGGTCGAGATCGAACTGGCCGAGTTCGGGGTCGATCAGGCCGAGCGCGATTCCCTTCTTCAGGTAGCGCCGGAAGTAGTCGGGGTAGAGGCCGGCCATGGTCGCCGCGGTGGCCCGGGTCGGCACGCCGTCCAGATGAGACAGCACTTCGGTGCGGAGACGGTCGAGCAGCAGTCGGGCGGAGACGACGGCGTAGTCTGGTTCGGTCTCGACCAGAGTGCGTGCGCCGAGCACGAGGGCGGTGGCGAGTTCGTCGGAGGAGATGCCGTCGTAGAGATTGCGGCGTGCTTCGGCCAGAACCGCGTCGACCGAGACATCGCGGAGCCCATCGCACGCCTCGGCGATGGTGCGGCGAGTCCGGGCCTCGTCGAGTGGTGCGACGGTGCCGTCGGGTGCGGTGACCGAGATCGATGGCGTGGCGGTGGAGCCGCCCGCGGCTGCGCGACGGGCGCGGGCGCGCTCCTCACGGTAGAGGACATAGGCGCGGGCCACCGCATGATGCTGGCTGCGCATCAGTGCCAGCTCGACCTGATCCTGGATCTCCTCGATGTGGCGGGTGCGATCGGCGTCGGCATGCCGGGTAAGTGCTCCGACCACCTGATCGGTCATTTCACGGACGATCTCGTGTACCCGGCGCGAAAGGCCGGCACTGGTGCCCTCGACGGCCAGGAAGGCCTTGGTCATCGCGGCGGAGATCTTGGCCGGATCGAACGGGGATACGGCGCCGTCGCGACGGATCACCTTGAGCGACAGCGGGTCGATCGGCGGGGAATAGCCGACGCCGTCCGAATCGAGAGAGGGAAGATCGAGTGTGGCGGATTCTGGTGGAGCGTTCATCGGCAATACCCCCGAGCGGCATGAGAGGGCGGGGGGCCGAGTGGGTCGTGGACGGGAACGGAATGCGTGCGGAACTGCCGCGACCGACCTGTCGACGGCCTCCGGGACACCCCGCCCGAGGACGTAGCTGGCAGATCACGGCAGGTCTCCTGGCTCGCGGGTCTCCGCTGTTTCGTCTCCCTTCCCGGCGCCGCGAGGCAGCCAGTGGGTTGAATCGACGAACAGCTCGCCGCTTACAGTTGCGGGGGCAGCTCCGGCATGATCGCAGGCGCGATGCACCGGATTCCCTCTTCGCTCCGACTCTTTCGAGGCGGAGACCGTGACATGGAAACGGAAAGGTCGCCCGGGGGGTGGGACGGGTCAAGGCGGCGAGCAGCGAGCAGCGAACGGCGAACAGTGGACGCCTTGTCCCGATCGAAGCGCCCGTAGGGCCGTAGTCAGAACCGAGTGGGGCCGGACCTTCGGACCGCTTCCCTCGTGATGTACGGTCCGCTGATCGCTGTTCGCCGTTCGCTGTTCGCAAAAACGCAGTACCTCAAGCAACTACTATTTGCCGCCCACCTTACGCACCATAAAAATGGCATGAATTGACGGATCGCCCGATCTCCGCTAAATTACGGAGGTTATGGAGTTCCTCTTCGCTTCCGTCGCTGGTTCCGACCAGACACCTGTCGGCCACCGGGGTCCCCGTGGGGAGATCCTGCTGCTGCTGAAGCAGGCCGGAGGGGCCACCGCCGGGTCGCTGGCGGAGGAGATGGAGTGTTCGCTCAACGCGGTCCGGCACCATCTGAAGGAGTTGGAAGCGGAGGGACTGGTTGCCTACGACCGGACCCCCAAGGGGGTCGGTGCCCCGGCGCACACCTATCGCCTGACTCCGGCTGGTCACGCCCTTTTCCCCGACCGCTACGCCCGCACCGTTGCGGAACTGCTGGACCACGTGGTGGCGACTTCGGGGCGTGAGGCGGCGGTCGCACTGCTGGAACAGCAGTACCAGGTGCTCGCCGCGCGGCTCGATGCCGAGACGCGGGGGATGAACACCGTGCAGCGGGGGATGTATGTCGCCCGGGTCCTCGAGACCGAGGGTTACATGGCGACCTGGTCGAACGCTGCCGAAGAGGGGCTTCTCACCGAGTACAACTGCCCGCACCGGCTGATCGCCGAGCGGTTTCCCGAGATCTGCGAGGCGGAGGAACGGTTCCTCGCCCAGGTATTCGACCGTCCGGTCGAGCGCCAGTCGCGGATCGCCGGTGGATGTGGAACATGCAGCTATCGCATTGCGCTCGAAGGCGTGATGGCGAGGAGTGAATAGATGACAGGGTCAGTCGAACAGCTCGTCAACCGCGAGTACAAGTACGGCTTCGTCACCGAGATCGACGAGGACACGGTCCCTCCCGGTCTCTCCGAGGAGACGATCCGCTACATCTCCGCCAAGAAGGAGGAGCCGGAATGGCTGCTCGACTGGCGGCTCAAGGCGTATCGCCGCTGGCTGGAGATGAACGAGCCGCACGACTGGGCCAACATCACCTACCACCGTCCCGACTATCAGGCGATCTCCTACTACTCGGCGCCGAAGACCGCCAACCCGCTGGGTTCGCTCGACGAGGTCGACCCCAAGCTGCTGGAGACCTACGAAAAGCTGGGCATTCCGCTCACCGAGCAGAAGCTGCTGGCCGGTGTCGCGGTCGACGCGATCTTCGACTCGGTGTCGGTGGGTACCACCTTCAAGGCGACGCTGGCCAAGGAAGGGGTGATCTTCTGCTCCTTCGGCGAGGCGGTGCGCGAGCATCCCGAGCTGGTGCAGAAGTATCTCGGCACGGTGGTCCCGGCCTCCGACAACTTCTTCGCTGCCCTCAACTCGGCGGTCTTCACCGACGGGTCGTTCGTCTACATCCCCTACGGTGTTCGCTGCCCGATGGAGCTGTTTACCTACCTCCGGATCAAC
>CAZSPH010000139.1:0-5290 GCA_964608715.1 uncultured Gemmatimonadaceae bacterium
GATTCGGCGAGATCGAGTCCCTGGTAGAGCGAGAGATACTCCGTCTTCGTGGCACTCCGACCCAGCAGAAGTGCGCCAGCCAGCAGTGTCACTGCGATGCCGAGGGCGACGAAGCGACGGTTGCCATCCATGGAGCGGATCGACTCGAGCATCGGATCAGACCTGCATGTTCATGACCGTGCGATATGCCTCGGTCAGCTTGTTGCGGGTCTCGACCAGCAGTTCGAGCGAGAGGGATGCCTCTTCCGCCGCTGCCATCACGTCGTGCAGCTCGACCGCCTCGCCGCGCAGGAACGCTCCGATGAGATCGGCCTTGTGCTGCTGGGCATCGGACACATCTCCGACAGCCCGCTTCAGAAGCTCGCTGAATGGGGCGCCACCATCTGACGGAACGCCGAGGGGCATGCCGCCACCGCGCTCCAGCGGCGAAATGATGCCGCGAGTGCCGATCCCTGACGGGAAGAGGGGAGCAGTCATGAATCAGGCCCGGAAGTCGATGCGCTGACCGAGCGGAGCCTGAACGGCTGATCCGGTCGCACCGGCGGGATTGTAGGTCGTGCCCTTCTGAGCCAGGCCATCGAGGAAGAACGACCGCTCCTCGCTGGATAGAACCTGCCAGAGCGCCGGCTCCGGATTGGCCACCGACGGCGCGATGGCAGTCGGCCGGGAGAGCGGGGCGGCCGGAGCAGCCGGCGCCATAGGAGTGGCGGACCTGATCGGCCAGGCGGCCTGCGGAGAGATACCGGAAATGGTCATTGTCTACTCGGGATGGGTCAGATTTCCAGGGTGCGCCGCAGCATTGCCTTGGCGGACTGGAACACGGTGAAGTTGGCCTCGTGCAGACGACGGGCGAGCATCAGATCGACCATCTCGGTTGCGATGTCGACGTTGGGGTAGTGCACGTATCCGCGCTCGTCCGCGTCCGGGTGACCCGGGTCGTAGACGGTACGACCGTCGGAAGTGTCCTCGACCATCGTGGTGGTCGGACGGCCGGTCACCGGATCGGTACCGGCCACTGCTATCTGACGCCGGTATGGCTGACCATCCGGCCCGCGGGTGGTCTCGGCGTTGGCGATGTTCTGCGAGATCACTTCCATGAAACGCTGCTGCCGGGCCATGCCGCTGGCGCTGGTGCTGAGCGGTCCCATCAGGGAGCGCACCGGCCGCGGCGTGTACGGGATACCGCCGGTGGGGTCAGCCATTGCGGATCGCCGAGCGAAGGTCGCCATAGGACTTCTGGAGGAGGCGGGCTGCTGCCTCGTAGCGAAGCTGGGTGTCCGCCAGCGAGGCCATGTCGCGCTGCAGTTCGGCTTCCTGGCCGGCCATCGCCGAGTCCAGTTCACCGGCGAAGCCGCTCTGGGTACTCCGCTCCATCGCATTCGATACCCGCGTCGCAATGGTGCGATGGGTGGCACTGGCCTCGGCCAGTCCTCCACGCAGCTCGTGCGTCACTGTACCCCTGCCGAACAATCCGCTGATCATGCCGGTCTCCTGAGACTCCGGTTCGACCGACTGAAAAGCAAGGGGCGTACCGTTCCGGATGGATCGGCGTATCTAGTTGCGTTTCAACATGTTAGGATGTTCCTGTAGCCCGACTGGAATGGTTCCGGACCCGGAACTAACTGCCGGGCTGGGGCGGAGATTCATGCCGTCCCCGGCTTTGTTGGGGGGGCGGCGGCGAACTGCGATCGGCGAACGGCGAACCCTGCCGGTCCCCATTGCCTAGGGGCGACCCGCCGGTCGCCCCTACGTGTCCCCGTGAACAATCAGATCGATGCATCCCGATGCAAGGGCGGCCCGATTCGCCATTGTGATGCCATCATCCCCGCCGGAAGGCGGCGAAAAGCAGATCCCTCGGTTTCGCGACCCTGCGGGTCGCTACACTCGGGATGACGGAGGATGGAGGCCGTTCGCTGGTCACCGCTCGCCGTCAGCCCCACACCTGGCGAAAGAACTCCGGCAGGTCGATCACCAGTGGTTCGATCATGTCATCTGGCTGCCAGGTCAACCGGTCGCGTACGATCCGCGGTGCCCGGAACCGGGGAGTCCATACCTCCACCTGCCGGGCATCGAGATCGACGATCCAGTATGCCGGCACGCCCGAGCGCTGGTAGAGGCGTCGCTTGAGGTCCCGGTCGTACTCGGGGTTCGAGGGTGAAAGAACCTCGACGACCAGCAGCGGAATGCCGACATTGCTCGATTCGAGCGTGTGCCCGACCTTGACGCGCTTCTCGACGAAGAGGTCTGGTTGAACGAGTTGACCCGACAGGAGGTCCAGATCGGCCGGTGAGGTCACTGCGCGACCCAGGCGATACTGCTTGACGTACGGTGCAACGAGCAGGATCAGTTCAACTACGGCATCCTGATGCGGCCGCCGTGGACCGGGACTCACTAGCAGTTCCCCGTCGACCAGCTCGTAGCGGTTGCCGTCCTCGGGCAAGGCAAGGACCTCGTCGCGGGTCCAGTGACGACGCGTGAGCAGTGGCATGACCATATGGTACGCTCGGCGGAACGGGGAGAGCAAGGGTGCATCGCGACAAGGTGGCGATGCTCCCCGCAAACCATATAGCCATCTTATCGCGTGTGGGATCTTTATGCTGCGTGACGGGTGACGGCGAACCGCGATCAGCGAGCAGCGATTCCGTCATTCCGACCGGAGGTCCGGCAAAGCCGGACCGAAGCGGAGGAATCTGCTTTCCGGTTCAGGACAGCAACAGCAGATCCCTCGGTTTCGCGACCCTGCGGGCCGCTACACTCGGGATGACGGAGGATGGAGGCCGTTCGCCGTTCGCTGCTCGCCGTCAGCCGTTCAGTTTGTTGCGCAGCGTCCGTTCGCTGATGCCCAGCAGTCGGGCGGCCTGGGTGCGGTTGCCGCCGGTGCGCTCCAGCGCGCGCTGGATGGTGATCTGCTCCAACTCCGACAGGTTGATCGGCATATCGCCCAGGTCGGCTGCTGCTTCACCTGCAACCGTCGGAGTGGCGCCGCCGGCGCGCTGGGTCGCAGTGCCATTGCCGGCAGTCGGCTTGCCGTCGTTGTGGAGGTACTGCTGGAAGAAGTCGAAAGTCAGCGGACGGCCCCGGGCCAGGATTACCGCCCGTTCGACTGCGTTGCCCAGTTCGCGGACGTTGCCTGGCCAGTGATAAGCCTGCAGCCGCTCCATCGTCTCCTCGGGCAGGTCGCCGACCTTGACGCCGAGGTTGTCCTGGGCGCTCTTGAGGAACTGCTGCACCATCACCGGTATGTCGTCGGGGCGCTCGCGGAGCGGTGGAGTCCGGATCGGCACCACCTGCAGGCGGTAGTAGAGGTCCAGCCTGAACCGGCCGGCTTCCGCCTCTTCCCGGAGGTTCCGGTTGGTGGTGGCAACCAGCCTGACATCGACCTTGATCGATTCGCGACCACCGACCCGTTCGAACTCCTGCTCCTGGATCGCCCGCAGAAGCTTGGCCTGGAGATCCAGGCGCATCTCCGAGATCTCGTCCAGCAGCAGCGTTCCACCGTTGGCGCGTTCGAAGGCACCCAGCGCGCGAGCGGTGGCGCCGGTGAAAGCCCCTTTTTCGTGGCCGAACAGGACGCTCTCCACCAGGCCATCGGGGAGGGCGGCACAGTTGATGGTGATGAACGGCTTGTCGCGCCGAGGGCTCTGCTCATGGATCGCGCGCGCGAGCAGCTCCTTGCCGGTGCCGCTCTCGCCCTCCAGCAGCACCGATGCCCGGGTAGGTGCCACCATGCCCACGGTGTCCTGTAGTTCGCGGATGGCCTTGCTGCGACCGACGAAACGCTGCCGGGACTTGATCCTAGACAGCTCCTGCCGGAAGACCTCGTTCTCCTGACGGAGCCGGGCGAAGTCGAGTGCGTGCTGGACCGTGACCGCGAGCACCTCCGGCCGGACCGGCTTGGTCAGGTAGTCGACCGCCCCCTGGCGCATTGCCATCACGGCATGCTCGATCGAGGCGTAGCCGGTGATGACCACGAACGGGACTCGGCGTCCCCGCTCCTCCAGCTCGCTCATCAGCTCGAGACCGGTCATCTGCGGCATCTGGGAGTCGGCCAGGATCAGATCGACGTTGCGACCTTCGAGTGTGCTGAGGACCTGGGTGGGATCCTCCACGAGGATGACTTCATGGCCGGCAGCACCGAGATGGTGCTCCAGCAGCGCCAGGAAGGCGGCCTCGTCATCGACGCAGAGTATGGTTGCCAATACACCCCCGACCCGGGAAGGTCCAGCGGGTTATCCGGGGCCGGATGCCCCGGGCCCCTCAAGCCCCCCACAAGTTAGCCGATAACGCCTCCGTTGCCACCCTAACCGGGGACGTGAATGCGGATATCGAACGCCAACATCTACCAGCGCCTTCTGCATGACCTGCAGCAGGGCCAGCGTGGCATGGTGGCAGCGGGACGCCAGGTTGCGACCGGCCTCCGCTATGAGTCGATCTCGGAGAACCCTATCTCCGGCGCCGCGATTCTCCGGGCCGACCACGGGCTCCGCCAGGTGGAGCAGTATCGTCGCTCGATCTCGTCGGTCCGCACCAGACTCGATGCCCAGGAGGCAGCGGTCTCCCAGTTCGGCGATCTGCTCTCCCGCGGCAAGGAACTCGCCCTGTCCCAGGGCGGCTCGAACGCCAGTGCGGCCACCCGCGCGATGACCGCGCAGGAGGTCCAGACCCTGATCGATCAGGCGATCGGACTGGGCAACCTCAAGGTCGGTGGCGAGCACATCTTCGGCGGAGCTGCCACCGGCACTCACCCGTTCGACGCCGACGGCAACTGGCTCGGCAGCGGCACCGGCCGCAAGGCGGAGATCGGCGCCGGGACCGTGGTGGACACGGTCCATACCGGCCAGGAACTGCTGATCGATACCGGTGTCATCTCCTCCCTCGTCGCACTGCGAGATTCGCTGCTGGCCAACGATGTCGACGGGATCCGGGCCAGTGTCGGCCAGATGGACAGCGCCTTCGACGCCACCCAGGTCCGGCTGGCCGAAACCGGCGCCCGGCTGGCCCGGCTCGATCTGGCAGTCCAGGGGCATGACGCCGCCGAGGACGCCCACAAGGCGGAACGAAGCAGTCACGCCGACATCTCGGTGGAGGAGGCGTTCACGAAGATGAGTGCCTCCCAGCAGGCAATGGAGGCCGCACTGCTGGCCTCCTCGAAGATTCTCTCTACCTCGCTCATGGAGTACCTGCGGTGAGTCTACCGTTGGCCGTTCATCAGGTCGATCCGTCGACCACCACAGTCAGCACCCGTCTGTTCGGCGAAATCGAGGTTCCGGGGGAGGCGGTGGTGCTCTTC
>CAZSPH010000140.1:0-5232 GCA_964608715.1 uncultured Gemmatimonadaceae bacterium
TCACCACACCGTTCGACTCCGACGGTTCGGTCGACCACGCATTTCTCGCCGAACATGCCCGCCGGCTGGTAGCCGCCGGCTGCCAGGGAATCATTCCCCTGGGCTCACTTGGCGAGGGGGCCACTCTCACCCACGCCGAGAAGGTGGAGGTCGTCCGGACCCTGGTGCGGGCAGTGGGTGACCGGGTACCGGTAGCCCCCGGCATCGCCGCTCTCTCGACCGACGAAGCAGTCTCGCTGGCGCGCGATGTTGCCGCAGCCGGAGCACGTGGGCTGATGGTGCTGCCGCCCTATGTCTACCAGGGCGACTGGGACGAGATGCGCGCTCACGTCGGCGCGGTGATCGGCGCGACTCCACTTTCGTGCATGCTCTACAACAACCCGATCGCCTATGGTACCGATTTCCTTCCGGAGCAGGTGCGGATCCTTGCCGATGAGCATCGGAATCTCCATGCGATGAAGGAATCCAGCGGAGACATCCGCCGCTTCACCGCCATCAGGGCGATCCTCGGCGACCGGCTCACACTCTTCGTCGGCATCGACGATGCGATCGTCGAAGGAATCGCCGCCGGTGCCACCGGCTGGGTGGCCGGCATGGTGAACGCGATGCCCGAGGAGTCGGTGCTGCTGTACGAGCATGCAATGGCAGGTCGGTGGAACGACGCGGAGACGCTCTACCACTGGTTCCTGCCGCTGCTCCGGCTCGACGTGGGCATCAAGTTCGTCCAGAAGATCAAGCTCGCCCAGGCCGAATGCGGACTCGGTGACGAGCGGGTGCGTGCCCCACGTCTGGTCCTCTCTGGCACCGAACGGGAGATGACCCTGGCGGTGATCCGGCACGGCATCTCTACCCGTCCGGTGGGGTGAATCGTGGCGATCAATCCGATCGAGGTCGTCGACTCCCACACCGAGGGTGAGCCGACCCGCGTGGTCCTCTCCGGTTGGCCGGACCCGGATGGAAGGAACGTCGTCGAGCGACGGGAGACGCTGCGGCGGCTGCACGACGACTGGCGGAAGGCCACGGTGCTCGAGCCGCGCGGTCACGATGCCATTGTCGGTGCACTGCTGGTTCCCGCCGACCGACCCGAGGCTGTCACCGGCGTGATCTTCTTCAACGATGTCTCCTGGCTCGGCATGTGTGGTCACGGCCTGATCGGCGTGGTGCGCACCCTCGAGCACCTTGGCATCATCGCTCCAGGGCATGTGGAGATCGACACCCCGGTAGGAGCGGTGTCAGCGGATCTCGCCAGGAACGGCACAGTGACGATCAGGAATGTCCCGGCGTACCTGTACCGGAAGGATGTGGAGATCGAGGTACCGGGAATCGGAATCGTCTCCGGCGACGTGGCATGGGGAGGCAACTGGTTCTTCCTGACAGAGCTGCCCGGCGTCGAACTCGACTACGCCGCCCGCGGAGAACTGATGCGGATCACTACGGCAATCAGGAATGCTCTGAGCGAGGCAGGCATCGATGGTGCCGACGGCGGGATGATCGATCACGTCGAACTCTTCGGTCCTCCGACCCGTGCTGATGCCGATTCGCGCAACTTCGTGCTGTGTCCCGGCAACGCCTATGACCGCTCCCCCTGCGGTACTGGCACTTCGGCCAAGATGGCCTCACTGTATGCCCGGAAAAAACTCGCAGCCGGCCAGCAGTGGCGCCAGGAGAGTATCATCGGCTCACGCTTCACCGGCTGGGTGGATGAGGTGGATGGATTGCTGATCCCGCACATCCGCGGCTCGGCTTTCGTTACCGCCCGGGCGACGCTGCTGTTCGATCCTGCCGATCCCTTCCGTACCGGGATCTCATGAAATCCCCCGACGTGGTCATCATCGGTGGCGGGCTGGTAGGCGCCGCGACCGCGATGGAGCTGGCCACGGCGGGGCTCTCGGTTACACTGCTGGAGGCGGAGTTCCCGGGCGCGGGGAGCACCGGAGCGGCGATGGGGCATCTGGTGGTGATGGACGATTCGCCAGCCCAGATGGCGCTCTGCGCCTGGTCGCTCGCCCGGTGGCGCGAACTGCTGCCCCGCTTCGATGTCGATGCCGGAACCGACTGGTGCGGCACCCTCTGGCTCGCCGCCGACGACGAGGAACTGGATGCATCGCGCGCGAAGGCGAAACTCTATCACGACTTCGGACTCGGCGCCGAACTGCTCGACCGGCAGCAGTTGCGGGAGGCGGAACCGGCAGTCCGCGACGGACTGGCCGGCGCGCTCCGGATCCCCGGCGACGGAGTCTGCTATCCTCCGTCGATCGCGCGTCGCATGGTCGAGGATGCCGCCAGGAGCGGTGCAGTGGTGCGTTCCGGTTCGAAAGCGGTCGAAGTCGGGCCGGAGATGGTACGCCTGAATGACGGCACCAGGATCTCCGCTGCGCACATCGTCGTTGCAGCGGGAGCGCATTCCTTCGAACTGGTCCCGGGATTGCCGGTGATGCCGCGGCGCGGACATCTGCTGATCACCGATCGCACTCCCGTGCGCGTCAATCATCAGCTGGTCGAACTCGGCTATCTGAAGAGCGCCCATTCCATGGGTGGAGCCAGTGTCGCGTTCAATGTCCAGCCGCGACCCACCGGCCAACTGCTGATCGGCTCATCGCGCGAACTGGTCGGTTTCGATCACGAGATCAATCGTCCACTGCTGGGGCGTATGCTCAGGCGTGCCGTCGAGTTCGTACCGGAACTAGCTGGAGTGACCGCCTCGCGCGCCTGGATCGGATTCCGTCCTGCCACTCCCGATTCGCTGCCGCTGATCGGTCGCTGGCCGGCGATCCCCGGTGTCATCATCGCCACCGGCCACGAGGGACTCGGGATCACACTCACTCCGGCCACTTCCGCACTCGTCGTCGCAGCGATCACGGGAACCCGGCCTCCGGTAGATCCCACCCCCTATCGCCCTGACCGGCCGATCGAGCATCATGACTGACGTCACGGTCATCGTCGACGGCGTGCCGCGTCGAGTACCTGCCAACATCACGGTCGCAGTGGCACTGCTGAGGCTCGGCATCACTGCGTTCAGGCGTGACGGAAGCGGAGCGTCGCGTGCGCCGCTCTGCGCCATGGGAAGCTGCTTCGAGTGTCGCATCACCATCGACGGCAGACCGATGACCAGAAGCTGCCTCGAAACGGTACGTGACGGGATGCTGGTGGAGACAGTGTCATGAGCCGGGGAGAGCGGTTCGAGCTGGTGGTGGTTGGTGGCGGACCTGCTGGTCTGGCAGCAGCCGATACCGCAGCCGATGCCGGACTGCGGGTACTGCTGATCGACCAGAATGCGGTAACCGGTGGTCAGATATGGCGGCACCGGCGGGGAGTGGCGCCAGCTTTTTCCGGTTCCAGGCTGATTGCCGCGGTGGCGCCACCCCGGGTGCGGGTCGCCAACCACGCATCGGTGATCGACGTGCCGGGACCCGGTCTTCTCACCGTCTCGTTCAACGGGCGTGTGGCCGTGATCGAGACGGATGCGGTGATTCTCGCCACCGGTGCAGTGGAGCGGTTCCTTCCTTTTCCGGGATGGACCCTGCCGAGGGTTGCCGGTGTGGGTGCATTGCAGGCGCTGGCCAAGAGCGGCTACCGGTTCGCCGGCGAGCAGGTGGTGCTCTCCGGCACCGGCCCACTGCTGCTGGCGGTTGCACGCACGCTCCGGCAGGCAGGAGCAGGGGTTCTGATGGTCGCCGAGCAGGTGTCGCGGGCGACGCTGGCCGGCTTCTCCACGGGTCTCCTCCGTGACCCGCACAAGCTTGTCGAGGCGGTGCGTCACGCTCCGGCAGCACTGCATCGCAGCTATCGCACGGAGGCCTGGGTTGTCGAGGCGCACGGCAGCGATCGTCTTTCCGCCGTCACGATGATGATCGGCGGCACATTGCGCCGGATGGAGTGCGACTGGCTCGGCGCTGCAGCGGGTCTGGTGCCTCGCACTGACCTGGCCTCATTGCACGGCTGTCGTATCGATGGTGGACGGGTTGTCGTGGACGAACAGCAGCGTACTTCCGTGGCCGGAGTCTGGGCAGCCGGTGAAGTCACCGGCGTCAAGGGCGATCAGGGAGCGGTCACTGAAGGAACCATTGCCGCGCTGTCGGTATCAGGACGCTCGATTCCAGGTTCACTTGCCCGGCTGCGGCTCCGCGGCCTCCGCTTCGCAGCGAGTCTCGATCGGTCGTTTGCACCGCGTCCGGAACTGTTGCAGCGGGTAACAGGTGACACCGTCATCTGTCGCTGCGAGGATGTCAGCGCCGCGATGATCGATCCGTCGTGGAGCCAGCGTCAGGCCAAGCTGTGGACCAGAGTCGGCATGGGAGCCTGTCAGGGTGCGGTATGTGGCCCGGCATGCGAGGCGTTGTACGGCTGGACCCGGAACGCGCCGCGGCCGCCGCTGGAGCAGCCATCACTCGGCGGCTGGGCAGCGGCACTCGCCGAAGATCAGTCCTGATCTCCGCTGCCATCTGGCGCTGATTCCAGCGCTGCCCGCATCGCCTCCAGTGCTACCCGAGCCTGCTCCGCTGTCGGGGTGGCGGCGAGGACTGTTTCCATCTCCTGCCAGATCCGGCGTACGTGAGGCTCCAGCAGGCGCGATCGCTGGGTCGGGAGCACCAGCGATGCCCTGGCGTCAGCCGGATCACGGCGTCGTTCCACCAGACCGCTCCGTTCCAGGCGCATCACCATCCGGGTGATGGTCGGCGGCTCGACCCCCAGTTCACGGGCGAGATCGCTCTGGCGCATTCCGGGGTTGTTCCATGTCGCGATCAGGAGCTGATCCTGTCCGGGATGGATCCCGTGCGGTGCCAGCGCCCGGTTGAGGTAACCCCTCTGGGCTCTTGCGGTGGCCAGCAGTGAACTGCCGATCGGTGTGTCAGCCATGGCCGAAAGCTAGCCGGAGAAAAAAAGAGGGCGCCATCCTGGGATGGCGCCCTCCGGTCGATCGGGGTCAGATCGATCAGCGCGAGTAGAACTCGACCACGAGCTGCACGTCGCAGAGCACCGGGATCTGCTCGCGGGTCGGCAGCTCGCGCAGCCGGACCTTGCGGGCATCCTTGTCGAGTTCGACATAGGTCACCGGGCGGGTGCGATCCAGCGAGTCGATTACGCAGGCCAGCTCGCGGCTCTTCTCGCGCAGGCGCACCTCGTCGCGCGGGGTGACCATGCGTGAGGGAACGGCGCAGCGGCGACCGTTGACCTCGACGTGGCCGTGGGCGACGAGCTGACGGGCGGCCCAGATGGTCGGCGCGAGGCCGG
>CAZSPH010000141.1:0-5231 GCA_964608715.1 uncultured Gemmatimonadaceae bacterium
ATGTCGCTGTGCTCAGTCACGGTCAGGGACCATCGGCGGCCGAACTGGCGAGGCTTGAATCGGCAGGAATCAAGGTGGTCTTCATCGACTTCTTTGACCGCCCCCTGGAGCGGGTCGATCCCAGCCTTCTGATTCTGGGCGAAGTAGTTGGTGCCTCGACGAAGGCGCGGGAACTGGTCGAGTTCCGGCGCGAGCATCTCGACCGGATTCGCAGGACTCTTGCCGCCAGCGCCGGTCGTCGCCGCCCGGTCGTCTTCCTCGAAGCCCACGCCGGGATCTCGGCCGAGTGCTGCAACTCCCCGGGGAAGGGAAATGTCGGTGACTACATCGAACTGGCTGGTGGGCACAACATCGGGGCCGATGTTCTGCCCGGGTCATCCGGACGCCTCAATCTCGAGTATGTGATCTCGCGGGCGCCGGAGGTCTACATCGGCACCGGGGGGCCGCACCTGGCGAAGTCCGGTGGACTGGTGATCGGTCCCGAGAGCACTCCGGCCGCGACCACCGCTGCGCTTCGCCGGTTGATGAACCGGCCCGGCTTCCAGGCGATCAGGGCGGTCCGCGAGCGCCGGGTGCATGCGCTGTCCCACCAGTTGCTCAACTCGCCGCTCGATCTGCTCGCCGCCGAGGCGCTGGCGGTGTGGATCAATCCGGATCTGTTCGGCGATCTCGATCCGGCGGCAACGATGGCAGAACTGAACCGACGTTTTCTGCCGGTGCCGATGTCAGGCACCTGGTGGCTCAAGCTCGATTGATGATGCTGTTCACGCTACACATTGGACCGAACCCACAGGAGCAGGAATGATGAAGAATATTCTCAGGTCGGCGGCTGGCTTAACCTTCGCAGCGGTCCTCGTTGCACCGGTCAGCGCACAGAGCATGCACTCGCAGCATCACCCGTCGGGAGCGCCATCGGTAGCGGTCACCGCTCCGACCGGCCCCGGCGTCTACGAACTCGGCGCCGACGGCAAGGGGCTGCTCTACGTTGCCCATGCCGGGTCGCGCACCGAGCCGGGCGGTGGCATCACGGTGTACGACGCGAAGACCCTCGAAGTGAAGAACAGGTTCGCCCTGCCGGATGCTGCGCCGTACGGTGTCGGGATCAACTCACGCACCGGTATCATCTACACGACCAACACCAGGTCAGGTAATGTCACGGCAGTCGAGGCAGCCACGGGCAGGATTGTAGCAACCATCGCCGACGCGAAGGAAAGCAACGCTCACCTTTTCCGCGTGCTGGTGGATGAGGAGTCGAACACCGTCTACACCTCCGTGACCGGTGGGCGGATCTGGGTAATCGACGGCAACACCAACCGGCTCTCCCGGATCATCGAGAATGTCGGTGCAACCACGGTCGGACTGGCGCTGGACCGGGCGAACAACCGACTCTTCGCAGCCAACATGGGCCACAACCAGATTGCAGTGATCGATCTGGCCACTGACCGCGTCATCCGCAGGATCAACACCGAGGGCGAGCGGTCGAGCATTGCCGCGTTCGATCCCGCCACCAGGCGGCTCTTCGTCACCAACCAGGGCACCGGTGACATTTCGGTGATCGACACCGATTCGGCGAAAGTGATCGGGCGCATTGCGACCGGCGCAGGGGCACTCGGCATCTCGTTCTCGCCGATGAGCGATCGGCTCTACGTGACCAACCGGCAGGCTGGTACGGTGTCGGTGATCAACGCCACCTCGCTGGAAAAGGTGGCAGACCTTCCGGTTCCCGGCTTCCCGAACACCGTGACCGTTGCATCGGACGGGTCGGTCTTCGTCACCGCCAAGTTGCGCACCGTCGAGGGTGCCGAGCCGGCAGGCGACACCGTCTCGCGACTGGTCCCCTGAGCGGGATCACATTTCTGCTCTCGGGCAACGAGGAAACTCTCGTTGCCCGAGGCGCCCGCGCTCTCGTTCCCGGTCCGGTCACTGTTGATGTGGCCGACCGGGTCGCGGCGTTTCTGAAGGCACGTCCTCACGGCACGGCACCGGTAGTCGTCGGCGCTCTGCCGTTCGACAAGCGTCGTCCGGCCTATCTCTTCCAGCCGGAACTGTTGCAGCGTTTCGCCGGTCGGGTGTCGCCGTCGTCGCTCGGTGTTCTTCCACCCGGGTCGGATTCTCCGGCAATCGTGGCCGTCATTCCGGAGCCCTCTCCTGATCGGTATGGGGCCGCGGTAGACGCTGTGCTGCCCCGCCTCGGCGGATCAGCCACCAACCGGATCGGGAAGATCGTGCTGGCTCGCACCCTCGTGGTGCGCACCGACAGCGAGATCCTGCCCGAACGACTGGTCGCGATTCTGAACGAAGATTCCGGCGCCACCGCCTACCAGGTATCGCTGCCCGGCGGTAGCTGGCTGGTCGGTGCCACTCCCGAGCTGCTTCTCGCCAAGCGAGGGGCCAGCGTCGTCTCTCATCCTCTTGCCGGATCGGCCAGACGGATCGAGGGCGGTGATGACCGTGCTGCCGGTGCTGCTCTGCTTGCCTCCGACAAGGACCGGCACGAGCACGCCGCCGTGGTCGAATGGGTAGCCGATCATCTCGCTCCCTGGTGCAGTGATCTGCAGGTGCCCTCCGGGCCCGAGGTCGTCGGAACCGCGTCGATGCTCCATCTCGGTACCCGGATCACCGGCACTCTTCGCGACTCCGATGTGCCCTCGCTCATGCTGACATCGATTCTCCATCCCACTCCGGCGGTATGCGGCACACCGCTGGAACCGGCCTCAGCGATGCTCGATGAACTGGAACCATTCGATCGCGGCTACTTCACCGGCGCAGTCGGCTGGACCGACATCAGCGGTGACGGCGACTGGTACCTGAGCATCCGGTGCGCCGAGGTCTGCGGCACTTCGGCCAGGCTGTATGCCGGAGCCGGAGTGGTTGCAGGCTCGAGCGCTGCCGGGGAGATCGCCGAAACCGAGGCCAAGTTCGCTGCCATGCTGCATGCATTCGGAATCACGCGTGAGGCTGCGTCACTGTGATGCCTGCACTGCAGGAATGGCCACCGGAGTTTGCGGAGCGATATCGTGCTCGCGGCTACTGGCGCGGTGAAACCTTCGGTGGTTTTCTGCGCGAGCGGGCCCTCAGTCATCCCGACCGTATCGCGCTGGTCGATCGCCGGGTGCGGTGGAGCTATGGCGAGCTCGATGCCGGAGTCGATGTACTTGCTGCCGGCCTTCTGGCGCGCGGCATCGCGGCTGGCGACCGTGTGGTGGTGCAGTTGCCGAATCGGGTCGAGTTCGTGAGCGTGATCTTCGCGCTCTTTCGCATCGGTGCTCTGCCGGTGTATGCACTTCCTGCTCATCGCCGCGCGGAGATAGTCCATTTCGCCACCGCGGCGGAGGCAACGGCATACATCGTTGCCGATCAGCATGACGGTTTCGACTACCGGATGCTCGCCGGCGAGGTAGTGGCCGAGTCTCCCGCCATCAGGCAGGTCTTCGTGGTGGGCGATCATGGCCACCATCTTCCACTGCCCGGAACTTTCGATGGGCCGGTGGTCGATCTGCCGGAACCCGATCCTTCGTCGGTTGCGTTCATGCAGCTCTCGGGCGGCAGTACCGGCCTTTCCAAGCTGATCCCCCGCACCCACGACGACTACATGTACTCGTTGCGGGGCAGCAACGATATCTGCGGCATCGGTCCCGATTCCGTATATCTCGCGGCGCTGCCGATGGCCCACAACTTTCCGATGAGTTCCCCCGGATTCCTGGGAACTCTGTACGCCGGCGGTCGGGTGGTTCTGGCCGATTCACCGCTTCCGGATGTCGCATTCGACCTGATCGAATCGGAAAGGGTGACCATCACGGCACTGGTTCCCCCGCTGGCGCTGGTGTGGCTGCAGGCTGCGGAGGCCGGGCGTGACCGTCTGAGATCTCTGCGGGTGCTTCAGGTTGGCGGGGCGAAGCTTCCGGCCGAAGTGGCGCGACGGATCGAACCGACGATGGGATGTCGCCTGCAGCAGGTATTCGGGATGGCCGAGGGACTGGTCAACTATACCAGGCTGGACGACCCGGAGGACGTGATCATCGGAACCCAGGGGCGGCCCATTTCTTCGGACGACGAGATCCTGATAGTGGACGAATGGGACCGGCCGGTCGCCGATGGCGAAGTCGGACAGTTGCTGACGAGGGGGCCGTACACCATCCGGCGCTATCACGCGTCCGATGAAGTGAACGCGGCTGCCTTCACGCCGGACGGATTCTATCGCACCGGCGATCTCGTGGTACGCCACCCTTCCGGTAATCTCGAAGTCCGGGGACGTACCAGGGATCAGATCAATCGTGGTGGCGAGAAGGTCTCAGCGGATGAAGTGGAAGAGCACCTGCTGGCTCATCCGGCGGTTCATGACGCGGTGGTCGTATCGCTTCCTGACAAGGTGCTTGGCGAACGCAGTTGTGCGGTGGTAGTGCCGACCGGAGATCCGCCGAGCGGAATCGACCTGAAGCGCTGGATCCGTGAGCGTGGCCTGGCTGCCTACAAGATTCCGGATCGGGTGGTGATCAGGGAGTCACTGCCCACCACCGCGGTGGGGAAGATCTCCCGGCGCGAGCTGCGCGAGATGGTTCGCACCATTCTGCTGGAAGGCTGAACCGGAAATGGAAATCGAATGGCAATACCGACGATAGCCGAATACCTGCTTCCCGATGCGATCTCGCTGCCGGTATCGCGTGCGCCATGGAAGCCGGATCCGACGCGCGCCGTGCTGCTGGTGCACGACATGCAGGTCCACTTTCTGCGGCCGTATGCGCCGGCTCACCCGGCACTTGCACAGGTGACCGCCAACATTGCGATGCTGACGGCGAGATGCCGCCGCATCGGAGTACCGGTCTGCTACACCGCCCAGCGCGGCAATCAGGATCCGACGGAGCGAGGGCTTCAGCGGCACATCTGGGGGCCAGGGATGGCGGACGACGGCGAGTCGCCGCGGATCGTCGAAGGGCTGGCCCCGGAGCCGGACGACATCGTGCTGGTCAAGCATCGCTACAGCGCCCTGGCGCGGACCCCTCTGGCCAGGAAGATGGTCGAGTCGGGAAGGGACCAGTTGATCATCACCGGTGTCTACGCGCAGATCGGCTGTCTTGCCACCGCCCTGGACGCCTTCATGGCCGACATCGAACCGTTCATGGTGTCCGATGCAGTCGCCGCCTTCTCCCGGGAGAGCCACGATGCCGCTCTCGGCTACGTGGCCGACTACTGCGGCGTGGTGGTCTCATCCGCCCAACTGCTGGAGGTACTGT
>CAZSPH010000142.1:0-5215 GCA_964608715.1 uncultured Gemmatimonadaceae bacterium
TCTTCGCGGATGTGACGGAACAGGACCCGCTTCAGCTCGCGGTGCACCCGCCAGATCTGCTCGGCGTCGAAGCCCATCACGCCGTCCCACAGCGCCGGATCACCGCGGCGGTTGCCCCAGTCGGCACCGAGATGCATGTCCAGCAGTCGCATCACTGGATTCGCCATCCAGGTGGCGAGATGGACGCCGTTGGTGACGTGTCCGATCGGTACTTCCTCGGTCGGGCGGTCATCCCAGAGGTCGCCCCAGAGCTGGCGGGAGACCACGCCGTGCCTGGCGGCGACACCATTGACATGGGCGGCGAGTCTGATCGCCAGCACGGTCATGTGGAACTGACCGTCGTCGCGCTTCGGATGGGTGCCCAGCGTTGCCGCAGCCGGGGCATCGGTGCCGAACGGGGTGAAGTACGACTCGCCGGCGCATTCGATCACCGATGACAGATCGAAGAAGTCGTGACCAGCCGGCACCGGCGTGTGAGTGGTGAAGATCGAGGTGCGCCGCACTTCCGCGATGGCGTCGCGGTACGGGACGCCCAGGATCACGGCTTCGCGGACCCGGTCCAGCAGCGCAAAGGCTGCATGTCCCTCGTTGGCGTGCCAGGCGCCCGGCGTGATGCCCATAGCGCGGAGCACCCGCGCACCGCCTACACCGAGGATCCATTCCTGCCGCAGGCGCATCGGTACGCCGCCGGCATACAGGCGCGAGGTCAATTCGCGGTCGTCGGGATGATTGATCTCGAGATCGGTATCGAGCAGGTAGAGCGGTACCCGTCCGGCCATCATCGTCCAGACCCGGATGTGGACCACTCTGCCAAAGGTCTCCAGTGCGACCAGCCACTCGGAGCCGTCGGCTCCCGGAATCGGCATCAGCGGTGTCAGGTCGATGTCGATTTCGTCGTCGCCATCCTCCTGCCAGCCGTCCGGACCGATCCGCTGATCGAAGTATCCCTTGCGGTAGAACAGGCCGACCCCGACGAAAGGAATGCCCATGTCGGAGGCCGTCTTGCAGTGATCGCCAGCCAGCACGCCAAGACCACCCGAGTAGATCGGTACCGAGTTGTGGAGACCGAACTCGGCGCAGAAATAGGCGACCGGGCGGTCGATGGATACGTCGGGCCAGGTCTCGTGGAACCAGCCCCGGACCACTGCCGTCTCGGAGTTGAACCAGGTCATCACCTGGTCGTAGTGCTGGAGGAAGTCGTGGTCGGCGGCCAGCCACTGCAGCCGCTCCTCGCTGGCGCCACGGAGTACGGCTATCGGGTTGTGGTGTGAGGCGGCCCAGGTGCCGGCATCGACACGCCGGAAAAGGGCTCGGGCCTGGCGATGCCAGCTCCAGGAGAGGTTGAGGGCAAGGGCGGCCAGACCGTCGATCCTGGCCGGAAGCCGAGGGATCCTGTCCTGTTCGTGGGTTGTGAAGTCCATGTCGGAAAGGTCGCTAGGAAGTGCCCGGGAGCCAAGGAGTCGGCCTGGAGCGGGTGTCCGACTCTCAGCTATATTTTCGAAGAGGAGGAATGATGCTGTCGACTGCAATGCTTGTGGTCATGCTGGGGCCGGTTGACACGATCGATGTCAAGCGGGCTACCGCACTGGTGGTGAAAGCGGCCGTTGCCGAAGCGGAGGAACGCGTACCCGCCATTCGCCGCGCCGGTAACCTCCACGTGAACGTTCCGAGTTTCGCTGCGGCTGCCGGAGACCGCGATGCGGTCCATCGCGCACAGTGGCAGGAGGTTGCCAGGGGATGGGACCCGCGTGCTCGCACGGGAGGAGCGACTGGACGCCTGACGACAGCGGATGCCACGGTCATGGCTACCGCGATCGAGCGGTCGGACACGGCGCTGGTCGCAACGATCTGGATCGGCTGGGGCGACCGCGATGGGGGCGGTGGCGGAGCCATCGAGATCATCGTGCGCGTTGCCACCGGACCTGATGGATTGCGGGTGGTGGAAGTGAAACGCGGGGCGATCACCTGATACCGGGTGCGAGGACCATGCCCTGGTCCCCGCTCCCGATCAGATCGCCCCGCGCCTGCCTTCCGCCTATTCGGACTGGCCCACCCGGAACGGGATTGCGCCGCGGATCGGGTGTCCGTCGGACGAGGCGGTGGTCCAGTTGATGGTGTAGCTGCCAGGGGGAAGGGCCTGTTCCACCGGGACAACCACCGTCACAGTGCTCCCCTGGGCGAGTGCCGGTGCGCCCACCTTCACCACCGCCGAGTCGGGGCCGGTCATCGTGACCCGGGTCACCCGGAGCATCGGGGCCTGGGAATAGGTGAGGCTGATCTCCTTCGGCGAAGCCGTGAGGACGGTATCCTTCGACGGGATCGACGACCGGAGGGTCAGGTGCATCGTGCTGCTGGCCTCGCGAGGCATGGCTACGAAGGCGATGGCAGCAAGGATGGCGGCGGGGACGGCAAGGCGGATGAAGCGGGACATCAGTTCTTCTCCTTCGAGGGATAGGTCCAGTCCGTGATCTGCCACGGATCGCTGAGTTTCGGATCGGTCAGGAAAGTGCTGTCGGTAAGTGCCCGCAGGAATGCCAGCAGATCGCTTCTCTCCTGCGATGTCAGAGTGAATGGCCGGACGAACTCGCTCCGGTTGGGGTTGTCGACCCCCACACCAGCATGTGGCCCGGTCTTTACCGTGCGACCACCGGCCATGTAGTGGTCGACCACCTCTTCGAGCGTGGCTATCGAGCCATCGTGCATGTACGGTGCGGTGACAGCGATGTTCCGCAGCGTCGGCGCCTTGAATCTGCCGATGTCGCCCTCGTCCTCGGTGTGCTCTGCCAGGCCGAGGTTGTGTGCAGGATAGCCACCGTTGCCGCCGATGTTGTACAGTGCGTTGTTGTGGAACTCGATTTCGACGAACCCCTTGCCGACGAAGTTGACCGAACCCGAGAGGTTGAACCCGCCGTGGCAGTGGAAGCACTCGGTGGTTTCGCCGAAGAAGAGTTCCTCGCCTCGCCAGGCCGATTCGGACATTGCCGAGCGGTCGACGTGCTGGGCGCGATCGTAGGGAGAGTTGCCCGAGATCATGGTCCGCTGGAATGCTGCCAGTGCCCGGGTGACGTTCAGTACCGAATACGGCTCGTCTTCATCGGGGAATGCCATCGGAAAGAGGATCTGGTAGCGCTTCTCGGCACGGAGCCGCCGCAACATCTCATCTTCCATGCCCGAGAGTCCCAGTTCCACTGGATCATCGCCGAACATCGGCGTCAGCGCCTGCTCCTCCAGCGATCGGACATTCGGGTTCGCCCAGTTGAACACCGCCGAATAGGCGACATTGGCCAGGCTCATCGAGCCGCGAGGGTGGACGTCGCCGGTTGAACCGAGCGAACGGTCCAGGCCGTCGGTGAAGGCCATCCGCTGGTCGTGGCAGGAGGCGCAGCTGAAGGTCTGGTTTCCCGAAAGACGCGTATCATGGAAGAGGTGACGTCCCAGCTCGACCTTGGCCGCACTCATCGGATTGTCTACTGGCACCATTGGCTCGGGGATGCCCGGCGGGAGCTGCCACTGCCACTCCGGGATCCTGCCTGCACCGGTAGCGGCCAGCGTGGCCGCTGCTGCCACCGGAATGACCAGCATCACCGCAGTCGAGCGGATCGTCACCGGTCGACCTTCCGGAACGCCGATTGCTGCGGCGCCGGCGGGGCGGATGGATGCGACAGACCCAGGGCGGCGAATACCGGTCCGCAGTCCGGGTCGCTGGCCGCTGCCATGCAGCCTGCCGCGGTCTGCGGAGTGTTGGTGAGCAGGTCCGCACCAGCGACCAGTCTGGCGAAGTCCAGCTCGATGACGTGGCGATCGGGGTCGAACTCGTCGAGGATGATCTCGGGGCGGTTTCCGTTCGAGCAGTATGCCGGCGCAGGTACGCTGTTTCCAGGCGTGCAGCCGGTGCTGCCCAGGTGGATCATGAATGCGGCAGTGGCTGAGGTATCCGGACGCTGGGCCCGGATGTCCACTCGCATGAACTTGTAGCCGCCGGTCCAGGACCAGAACATCCGGCTCAGCGTGAGCGGCGACTTCTGGGTGGCCAGTTCGAGGTGATTGCGCTCGAACGGCACACCGACGATGAACCGGACTCCCCGGTACTCCCCGGCCGGGACGGTACCACGCACCTCATGCCGTTCCTCGGGAGTGCCGTTGGCGCATGGACCGCGGCCGTTCTCGAAATCGAGCAGTGCGATGCTGCCGTTCTGCCAGAGGCCGTCCTGCTCGAGGTCCACCGGGATCGCCCGTCCTTCGGCGTTGATCAGGTGGACATCGGAAACGAAGTAGCGGAACTCTGTTGCCCAGGCCTCGACCTTCGAGCTGCCGAGACCGGGGTAGCGCTCGCCGCACTGGAACGGCTGATCGCCCACGACGGTGCGGAAGTTGATGGCGACGGCCCGGCGCTCGCCGGAAATGATTTCCTTGCCGTGTGCGGCTGGGCCCTGGGCGGGAAGGACGCCCGCAACGAAGGTCGTAGCTGCGGCCAGACGTATGAACTGGATCACTTTGGTACCTCATCCACTTGGATGCGTTTGAACGGACCCCGCACCGGATGGTCCGGTTGGCGGGAGCGATTTCATTGCATGTGGCGGGAGCGGTCCCGACGGGACCGGCTTTCAGCCGTGGATGGCTACGGGTGGGGCAGTACTGGGTGGATGGAGATGTTCCGGCGCATCCGGCAGGAGCGCCTTGTCACCGCTCGGCAACCGGGGGGGCGTGGCGATCGCCTCGACTGCCACGACGGTGGTCGAACCGGTGGTGATGCTGGCGACGGCACTGGCGCAGCACTCGCCGAGGCAGTCGCAGATCTGGTGGGCGGGCCGTTCGCTGTCGGTCGACTGCTGATGGTGACCGGCCGCATGGTCATGATGGCCGGTTTCGGTGGCCTCGCTGACCGGCTGGTGCAGGTGGGCCGAGGCGCAGTCGTGGATCGCGCCGACGTTGAACGCCAGCGAGATGAACCAGGCCAGTCCGAAGAGGCGGACTGCCGGACGGCGGAGGAGCCGGATCCCGACCATCCATCAAGTATGGGGAGAGCGGGTGGGGAGGGGAAGGGGGTGGGCGGGGGACTGCGTTTTATTGATCCCCACTTGCGTTGGAATGGTACCTGGGAAACGGGTGGTACTCCCGACTCTTCCGGGATGCCAGAAATCTCCCGGTTCATGGGTATCATCGTCAGGATGTACTTCGACGATCATCAGCCACCACACTTCCACGCATCGTGTTC
>CAZSPH010000143.1:0-5200 GCA_964608715.1 uncultured Gemmatimonadaceae bacterium
CCGTTGAGTCCTTCCTTCACTCCCGAGTCGCCGATTGTCACACCCGGCATCGGAGTGCCATCGACGTCGCGGATCGGGACCAGCAGCGCATGCACGCCGTGGTTGGTGCCATCGACAATCAACTGCGCGAACACCGTCGCCATCCTGCCATGACAGGCAGCGTTGCCGAGCCATTCCTTGTGGGCTCTGGCGTGAGGAGTGTTGACGACGAACTCCTCAGTATCGACATCGTAGGTAGCAGTCGTCTCGAGGTCGCGGACGTTGGAGCCGCTTCCCAGTTCGCTCATCGCGAAGACGCCGAGGAGTTCGCCTCGCGCTACCTGAGGGAGGAAGGTGCGGTGGTGCCACGCCGTGCCCAGATTGAGGATGCTCCCCTGGAAGAGACCGAACTGGACACCGAACTTGATCGTCATCGAGAGATCGTGATACGCCAGGGTCTCGAATGCGGCGAGGAAGCCGCGGGGATCGCCGCCGCCACCGTGTTCCACTGCCACCGGCAATCCGCCGAATCCTTCCCCGGCCAGCCGGAGCACCCAGTCCTTCACCACTTCGCGGTACTCGTGATGAGTGAGTCCGTACCGGTATCCGAACTCGTCGCCGGAGAGAAACTCCCGCACCCGGTCGCGGATGGCATGTTCCGGTCCATCCAGCAGCGCGCGCAGAGCGGTGACGTCCACCGCCGGAGGAGGGCGCAGTGGACTCGGTTCCGGACGGGCAATGGTTTCGGGAACGGTTCTCGGGCTCATCGGCTCTGTCTCGCTCGGGTTCGACCTTGCTGCGCCCGACCGGGCCGGACGCCCTTACGGAAGATACCAGTACCGGCGATGTTGTGGCATGGCAGAAGCTGACAACACGATCGCGATCATCGGCGGAGGCGCCGCGGGGCTGATGGCAGCGGCCCATGCGGCCGGACCCGGGCGGCAGGTGCTGATGATCGACCGCAACCACGACACCGGTCGCAAGATCCTGATTTCGGGTGGCGGGCGCTGCAACGTGCTGCCATCGAAGGTGGACCCGTCGCGATACGTGACGGCCTCTTCCCCGAACTCGCTCCGGAAGATCCTCACCTCCTGGTCGCTCGACGATCAGCGTCGCTTCTTCGAGGACGAGGTGGAACTGCCTCTGAGGCTGGAGCCCGAGACCGGCAAGCTCTTTCCGGTGGCCGATCGCTCCCGCGCGGTGCGCGACGCGCTCCATCGCACGGTCCTCACCCGTGGCGTGCGCCATATCGCCGACGCGGAGGTGAGGGGCCTGGAACAGATGGGAGACAACTGGGAGATCGCCCTTGACGATGGCCACTCCATCCGAGCACGCGCCGTGATCGTAGCGACCGGCGGTCTCTCGGTGCCGCAGACCGGATCTGACGGCTTCGGCTTCCGTGCCCTCGCCAGGCTCGGGCATACCATCAATCCGACCTATCCGGCGCTCACACCGTTGACGATCTCTCCTCCGCGGTATGAGGAACTGGCGGGTGTATCACTCACTGCATCCGTCACCGCCAGGAGCGAAGCCGAGACCCGCACAGCCACCGATGGCTTCCTCTTCACCCATCGAGGCTATTCCGGCCCGGCACTGCTCGACGTCTCGCATGTCTGCGTTCGCGGCCGCCTGGCTGGTCTCTCCGCTGCAACGGTCACGGTAGCATGGGAAGGCATGGATGCCGCCGACTGGCTGCGTGAACTGGGCGCCCCGGCGCGCAATGTCGGCACGGTGATCCGCCGGCTGCTCCCCACTCGCCTCGCAGATCGGATCATCCTGGAGAGCGGCGTGGACCCCGATATCCGCACTGCCCAGCTTCGACGCGAGCAGCGCGATCGCCTGGTCACTCTCCTCACAGCATATCCCCTTCCCTGGTCCTCCGACGAGGGATACCGCAAGGCGGAGGTGACCGGTGGCGGCGTGGCACTGGGCGAGGTCCAACCGGGATCGCTGGAGAGCCGTATCACAGGTATGGGGCTCTTCCTGGCGGGAGAGCTGCTGGATGCGTTCGGCCCGATCGGCGGCTACAACTTCCTCTGGGCCTGGACCACTGGCCGCCTCGCGGGACTGGGGGCGGCGCGATATGTTGGGTAGCATCGACCATCCCACCACCAACATGACACAGGACAACATGCGACTCATTCGTCTGCTGGCAGTCTGTTTCCTCGCGGTTCCGCTGGCGGCCCAGGGGCGGCTCACCACCCCGGAGCAGGAGTTCGGTTTCAGCATCGGCGCCGACTACCAGCTCACCAACTACAGCCAGCTCCATCGCTGGTGGGAGAAGCTCGCCGGCGAGTCGCCGCGGATGAAGCTCGACACCATCGGGATCACCGCCGAGGGTCGGCCCCAGGTCATGGCGATCCTCTCCGCCCCCGAGAACATCGCTCGACTGGAGGAGTACCGCCGCACCGCCGAGACACTGGCTCGGGGTCGAGTCGACGAGGCGACGGCGAGACGGCTGGCTGCGGACGGCAAGGCTATCGTCTGGATCGATGGCGGTCTCCACGCCACCGAAGTACTCGGCGCCCAGCAGCTTCAGGAGGTGGTCTGGCAGTTCGTCTCGCAGAACGACCCCGAGACGCTCCGCATCCTGGACGACGTGATCATGCTGGTGGTGCACGCCAACCCGGACGGCCAGGAACTGGTCTCGGACTGGTACATGATGGAGCCGGACCAGAACCGCCGCAGCTACGGCGGCATTCCGCGACTCTACCAGAAGTACATCGGCCACGACAACAACCGTGACTTCTACCGCAACGCGCAGGCCGAGTCGCGCAACATGTCTCGGGCGATGTACACGAAGTGGTACCCGCAGATCATGTACAACCATCATCAGACCGGACCGGCCGGCTCGGTGATGTTCGCACCGCCGTTCCGCGATCCGTTCAACTACGTCTACGATCCGATGATTCCGACCGGACTGGACTTCGTCGGAGCAGCGATGCATCGCCGTTTTACCCAGGAAGGCAAGGGCGGCTCCGTCTCGCGTGATGCGGCGAACTACTCGACCTGGTGGAATGGTGGTCTCCGCACCACCGCGTACTTCCACAACATCATCGGCATCCTTACGGAGACCATCGGTTCGCCGACCCCGATGACCATTCCGCTCCGCCCCGAGCGGCAGCTTCCGGCCGGCGGTCAGGTGCTGCCGGTGGAATGGGGTACCTGGCGCTTCCGCCAGTCGATCGACTACTCGATGACGGCGAATCGCTCGATCCTCGATCTCGCCTCGCGATATCGCGAGGACATCCTCTTCAACATCTGGCGGATGGGTGCCAACAGCATCGAGCGCGGCGGTCGTGACAACTGGACCCACTACCCTCAGCTGATCGCCGATGCGCAGCAGGCAGCGCAGGGCCAGAACGGTGCCGCAGCTACCGCCGCAATGGAGAAGGTGCTGCGCGATCCGGCACGTCGCGATCCGCGCGCCTACATCATTCCGGCCGGGCAGCACGAGATGGGCAACGCGATCGACTTCCTGGAAGCGATGGCAGTATCGGGAGTGGAGATCCACAGGGCGACCGCCGACTTCACGATCGGTGGGAAGAACTACCCGAAGGGATCGTTCGTGATCCGCGGTGATCAGCCGTTCCGGCCGCATGTGCTCGACATGTTCGAGGCGCAGGATCATCCTACCGACCTCCAGTATCCGGGTGGTCCGCCGAAGGCGCCGTACGACAACGCCGGCTGGACGCTGGCGATGCAGATGGGCTTCAGGTACGACCGGGTGCGTGATGCGTTCGACGCACCGCTGGAGCGGGTCCAGGGCGAAAAGATGGCTCCTGAAGCTTTTCCGTTCGAGGCCCGCGCCGGCGGCTGGATCGTCTCGCCCAGGTCCACCGACGCCTACCTGGCGGTAAACCGCGCAGTGAAGGCCGGCGGTCGCGCCGAGCGGCTGGATGACGGCAGCTTCGTGCTGCGTGGCGGAAAGACCGGCGAGGTTCTGGCCGCTCTGGCACGGGAGCGCGGCCTGCCGACTCATCCTGCTGGCAATATCCGCGGCACTGCGGTCAAGCCGCTTCGTGTCGGCCTCTGGGATCGCTACGGTGGCTCCATGCCATCTGGCTGGACCCGCTGGATCTTCGAGCAGTTCGAGGTCCCGTTCGAGGTGGTCTATCCCCAGCGGCTCGACGCTGGCAACCTGGCGAAGGACTTCGATGTGCTGGTCTTCGTCTCCGGCGCGATCCCGGCTCCCCGCCAGGGTGGCGGCCCCGGTGGCGGATTTGCCGGCGGCGGAGGCGGCGGCGGGACCAATCTCCTCAATCTTCCCGAGGAGTTCCGCCACATGACCGGCAACGTCAACGCCGAGACGACCGTTCCGCAGCTCAGGGCATTCGTGGAGGGTGGTGGCACGATCATCACCATCGGCTCGTCGGCAACCGCGATCGCTGCGCACTTCGGCCTGCCGATCACCAGTCATCTGGTCGAGCCACAGCCCGATGGCAGCAGTCGTCCGATCTCGCGCGACAGGTACTACGTCCCCGGTTCGCTGCTGGAAGTGAAGGTGAACCGGTCGCTGCCGATCACTGCCGGGGCCGGCGACAGCGCCGTGGTGATGTTCGACAACTCGCCGGTGTATCGCCTTCCGGCCAACGCTGCCGAACTGGGGATCACGCCGATCGGTACCTTCGCCTCGGCCACTCCGCTCCGTTCCGGCTGGGCCCACGGTCAGGAAGTGCTGGAGAATGGTGTCACGATGGTGCAGGCGAAGGTGGGCAAGGGAATGGTCTACATGCACGGCCCCGAGGTGCTGTTCCGGGCCCAGCCTGCCGGCACCTACCGCTTCGTCTTCAACGCCCTGTACGGGCCGCGATGAAGGGGAAGAAATGATCGACCAGCAGGGCGACGAGGCTATCGCCCTGCTGCATCGAGCCGTCGAGGACCCGGATCTGGTGTTCCTCGACGGCTTTCATGCTGTGAAGCATGCGCTGCGGTTCGGCGGCGAGCTGATAGCGATTGCAACTGCCGACCGGGTCGAACTGGAGAGTCTCGCCAGCGATCTCGCTCCCGACCTGGTGGGAGTGCTGCTCGAGAGAGCGGTCGACGTCGACCGCAACCGGGTACCGCCCACCGCCGGTGGAAGCAGTCACTGGAGCAGCGTCTGGGGTGCGGCGGTCAGGCCCGCTACGCCGGACGTCGCAGCCCTCGATCGCGAGCCGCGACCGCTGGTGCTGCTGGAGAATCCGCGTCATGCGGGCAATGTCGGTGCGGTGATCCGGGT
>CAZSPH010000144.1:0-5106 GCA_964608715.1 uncultured Gemmatimonadaceae bacterium
CGCATTGCGCCATATTCTATTGGCGTAGAAATTGGGAAAATGGAGATTATCGGGGAACACTTGTTTGTTATTGCAGGCTAGTGGATTTTAATTTTTATTCAGGAGAATGACATGAGCAGGACAATGCGTTATCTGATTATTGCCGTATTCGTTGTGTTTAGTGTTTGGTTTTACTTCACACCGCATAGGATTGTCAGCCAAATGGAATCAGCTGCCGAAGCAGGAGATGCGGCCAGGCTGTCGGAATATGTCAATTATCCCGAGCTTAAGGAGAGTCTGAAGACTGAGTTTAGTACTGCGCTTTCTGCGAAGGCTAAACAAAAAATCGATACGGATCTGCTGGGTGCTTTGGGTGCGGCTTTGGTGACGGGTTTCGTCGATCCGATGATCGATGCCTTAGTGACGCCCGAAGGATTGGCGATGATGATGAAAGGCCATGTTTCACGGAATAACAAACCGGCTTCGACAGCGAAGCCTTCCAAAACGGAGGTTAAGATGTCGACATCTTACGAGAGTTTCAATCGTTTTATCGTTATTGCATCGCCTATGGATGCGCCGGATGAATCGGTTAAACTGGTTTTTAACCGGCATGGATTATTTGCCTGGAAATTGTCGAGTGTGCAGCTGCCTTAATGGGTGATAATCAGCCGGGCCCGGCAGGATGCCCTGTAAAAGGAATGTATGGTTTTAACCCAATCATTCTAAGGTTGTTTTCAAAGTCAATTATTTATTTATAATAGCCGGACCGTTTTTTTAGAACATGACCATGGATACTCAGACACTTGCAACCAATGATACGGAACAATTTTTTGAACTGAAGATTTTGTTGCCTAAAACGCGGCAAGCGATTACTCACCGTTTGGTGTCAGCGTGTACCGTTGGCAGTGATGCGGGCAATGATCTGGTTATCGATGATCCGGCGATGGCCAGTCAACATGCCAGAATATTTGTTTCCGAATTATTCGATGTATTTATTCAGCCGATAGGCGATGCCGCAGTAGCTTTGAATGGCTGTGTTGTGCAGAGTCCGGTGTGTATCAAAGACGGTGATTGGATCGTGCTGGGTGCAACGCCTTATCAAATTTCGATCGATGCTTCTCGAATTACCAGCAAACCTCAGCAGCATGAGGACAAAAATGCTGATTTTGATCTCCGGACAAAATCACGCGTGACCATCGGACGTTCCGCACAATGTGATATTGTCATTGCGTCTCCTTTGGTGTCACGTATTCATGCAAAATTAATAAAAGAGCCATCAGGTTGGGTCATTGAAGACTGTGACAGCACCAATGGCACTTTCATCAACGCGCAACGCATACAAGGCCGACATAAGCTTGAGGCGCAGGATTATGTGGCCATTGCTGCATTTGAATATCTGTTTACCGGGGAAAAATTCGCCGCATCGAAACAAACAGGACAAGTTCGGATAGAGGTGCGCAACTTATCCAAAATCGTTGAGGATAAAGGTAAGAAAGCATCAAAACATCTTCTCAGAGATATTAATTTTACGATTGAACCGGGTGAATTCATCGGTGTTTTTGGTACGAGCGGTTCTGGTAAATCCACTTTGCTGGATGCGCTCAATGGACGAAGACCGGCAACCGTGGGACAGGTTTTATATAACGGTACCGATTTATACGAAGCTTTTGATTTGTTCCGGACCGCCATAGGTTATGTGCCGCAGCAGGATATTGTGCATCGCAATATCATTATGCAGCGTGCACTGAAATACACGGCCAAATTGCGTTTGCCGCCTGATACATCGGATGCCGAGATGGATAACAATGCAACGCATGTATTAGAGAAGGTTGGCTTGGCGGAAAAAGCAAAATCGCTAGTCAATACACCAACCCCACTCAGTGGCGGCCAATTTAAACGCGTGAGCCTGGCTGTTGAATTAGTGGCAAATCCCAATGTGCTGTTTCTGGATGAAGTCACCAGCGGTTTGGATGCCGGTACGGACAAAAAAATGATGGAATTATTCCGTAGTCTGGCCGACGATAAAAAAACGATTATTTGTATTACGCACACATTGGAAAATATCGAAACGTGTCATCTGGTCGTTTTATTGCATCAAGGCCGGCTGGTCTTTTTTGGTCCGCCACAGGCTGTGCTCGGCTACTTTAATATCGAACGTTTATCTGATGTTTATGATGCGCTGGAGAGTAAACCTGCGGATTTCTGGGCCGAAAAATACCAGGCTTCGAGTTTTTACCAGCGATATGTTGAGAATCGCAGAACACCTGAGAGTAAAGTGCATTCTTATCCAGAAATCAAACAAGAGAAAAAATCCCAGGCTAAAGATCTTTTTGGCTGGCGGCAAACATATACCTTAATGAGTCGTTATTATGAGCTATTAATGTCAGATAAGCGCAATATGTTGTTCTTGATTTTACAAGCTCCATTAATCGCATTAGTGATGGGGTTGGTATTTAATATGGATAACGAGCTCGCTGTACGCGCCGTAACAGAAAGCCAGATTGTTTTTTTATTATCTTTATCAGTGATTTGGTTTGGTTGCATTAATTCAGTCAGAGAATTGGTGAAAGAGCTGCCTATTTATTTGCGCGAGCGATCGGTTAATTTGGCGATCGCGCCTTATATCATTAGCAAATTGATTCCTTTAACTGCAATTTGTTTCGTGCAATGTCTATTATTATTAGCTGTATTAGAACTATTCATTCCAATACCTGGTGATTTCATTTCACGTTTTATCGTGTTATTTGCGATAGCTGTATCCGCAACTGCAATGGGGTTATCGGTCAGTGCTTTTGTTGGCTCAAATGATAAAGCAATGACTGCGATTCCGATATTACTGGTTCCACAAATTATTTTATCGGGAGGGGTGGCTAAATTAGAAGTTACTGCACTTTGGGTAGCCAAATTGTCTATGATTTCTTATTGGGGTTTTGAAGCTATGAAAACGACTCTATCTGATGAAGTAAAAACGGTAAAACATGGTTTAACTGGTCAATTAATTTTGCCAGTTAATGCAAGCATAACAGAAGGCTTATCAGCTATTACTGGTTTAGCTGCCATATTTCTAGTCATTGCCCTGATAGGTTTAAAATTAAAAGATAAGGCTAATTGAAAAGATGGTACAAACAAGCGGACAACAGTTTCACACTTGTGCCAAGTGTAGTGCCCAAACCGAGGAACAACAGGCGATTGCTAATGAATACAAATGTTCGCAATGTGATTATGAATTAGCGCATCTGGATGTCGCAGCCAATGGGGCGATACGCGGCATATTTGGCTGGCTGAAGGAAACGAAGGCAGAAATAGGTGGGCGATATCAGGTTGAAACCGTGTTAGGCAAGGGTGGTTTCGGCGCGACGTATCTGGTCGCTGATCAGCGCGTCCATGGAAAACGCTGGGCATTGAAAGAAATTCCCGAAATGCTGTTTGATGAGTACGAGGTATCGTTATTGAGTCAGCTCGACCACGCGGCTATTCCGATTATTGTCGACCGGTTCACTGATGCCGGGATGGTGTATCTGGTGTTGAAGTTTGGCGGCACAAAAACACTGGCGACCGAATGCAGGAAAAATCAAACAATCGCGTATTCTCAACTCAAACCCTGGGTTTTACAAATCGCCAATGTGCTGGAGTATTTGCACAGCCGCAATCCGCCGATTATTCATAGGGATTTAAAGCCTGAGAATATTCTGATTGATGATGAAAACAGGATCATGCTGATCGATTTCGGGATAGCCAAGGCATCGGTTGCCGCTTCTGTAACACGTACCCTGGGCAGAGCTGCGTCTCATGGTTTCAGCCCGCCTGAACAAGTCATGGGAACGGGAACCGATGTGCGTTCGGATATTTATTCTTTTGCTGCCACGCTATATTTTGCCTTGGTGGGAAAAACGCCTGTTGCAGCGCATGAACGTGTAGCAGGCGCGTTACTGCAGGCGCCTGGTGAATTGGTTTCCGGTATTCCGCCCGAGGTGAATGCGGCAATAATGAAAGCTTTAAGCCTGAATATTAACGAACGTCCTCAAACGGTTGCTGATTTTTTAAAAGCATTTACGGGGATTGGCAATCCTTCAGGCGATGCACTGGATTCCAGCAAAACGGTACAAATTTCAGAAATTCAATTCGGCCCCGTTCTCAAAGCGGGGTTATCGCACGCAGCAGCATCAGGCCAGCAAATTCAGTCACCCATTTCGAAAGAAAACACATCCAGCTTGATCGGTGCTGCCGTCACAGTTGTTGCATTGGGTGCAGTGGGCGCGTATTGGTTCATCAGTAACCAGGGCGACGGTACGGAAGAAGCACCCCAGCCAATTGAAGCGGTCATCATCGAGCAACCGGTAAACCCGCTGCTGCCGGTGCCAGCTGCTATTACCCCTGAGACGCCGGCACCAGTGCTGACGAATGCCCCTTCGGCATTGGACATTCTCAATGAAAGCCTTGAATCCAAAAAATTTAAAGATGAAGTGGAAGCGGCAAAGCGGTCAGCCGAGGAAAAATTAAAAGCCGAAGCCGCCGCCAGACGTGCCAGAGAAGAAAGAGAAAAAAAACTGGCTGAAGAGCGTGCGCGTGCTGCAGAACGAGAACGAGCCCGCGCTGCTGCCAAAGCAGAGCCCAAACCAGATTGGGGGAATCAACAGCAAGGCAGTTTCTAAAGCAATTTTTTAAGGTTCAGAATCAGAAAGGGCGGATTGGGGGAAGCTCGAGTTTATTAGAATTGCAGGTTTATTTTATCCTCAAAAGAAGAGACACCTCTTTGGTTATAGACACATTGCAATTCAAAATACGGCGTCTATGCCTACGCCAGCAGTGAGAGGTCAGGATAATATGTTCTGAACTTGCTTAAGTTTGTATGAAACAGCTTGGATGATGTTGCCAATTCAATAGCGCGGTTATTTGTTAAAACATGAAAAAAGGGAAATATATGATAGCTCAATGTGTAAAACGGCTTAAATTGCCGCGTAGCATTGTCACGGTATACATCTTAGTCCACGCGATATTTTTTGCACCGCATGCATTTGCCAGTACTTCGTTTCCGGGGGGATATGGTTTAAAAATTTATAATGTCAATTCGATCTTGTATCCCTTTGTTCAAGTTTATATCCGGACTTTTGATCAGAATAAACAGCC
>CAZSPH010000145.1:0-5049 GCA_964608715.1 uncultured Gemmatimonadaceae bacterium
TGCGCTGGCAGATCAGGGCGCGGAGCAGTGAGGGAGCCTGGGTGGTGGATCGCGATACGGTGCAGCGGCTGCGCCTTCCGCCGGCCGAGCCCCGCAACGGCGATCGCGATCTGCTGGTGACCCTGGCACAGGAAGCCTACCTGCCACCCGGCAGCCACGACCTTCGGGTGGTGATCTCCGATTCTGCCGGTACCAGCGGCGCGCTCTACTCCCGCGATGGGATCACGATAGCCGATGCCGGTAGGGCCGGCATCTCCGATATCGTGCTGATCCCCACTGGCGGTCGAGGTGCGGCGCGTAACATTGCAGGTGAGTCTGTCCGACTCTCACCCACCTGGACGCCGGGTGGTGGTGGCGACTTCGAGGTGGGATACCTGCTCACGGGCCTCCAGGGTCAGCAGGTGAAGATCGACTTCACTCTGACCAAGGTCGACGGACTGGAAACCACACCGGCGGTATCCGTCTCATTCGAGGAACGTCCTTCCAGCAATCGCGACTTCCGCCGCCAGGTGATCGGTCGCGGTGAACTGGAGCCGTGGGCGTATGAGCTGACAGTGAGCGCCACACTCCCTGACGGTACGGTGCAGCGCAGGAGCCAGCGGGTGATCGTGCGGTAGCTGACGGGTTGCTCGCTGTCCTGCTGGATGCGGGATAGATTCGGGCATTCCGGAAACAGAGGAGTGAAGATGCGTCGTTGCGTCTCGATCGTCCTTCCGGTGTCCCTCGCTGTCGGAGTGATGTCGGCACAGCAGCATCCCACCGTGGCTCTCGAACCGGTGATGAATGGCAGTGTCACCAACCTTGCCATCCGCTGCAATGACTGGCAGTCGGACGTCGGTGATCTGTCCGGTGCGTGTGCTGCAATCCGCTCGCTGGCGGTCACCGGCAAGGGCGCCCGCGAACGGGTAGCCGATCTCTATCGCCAGTCGATCACCTCACTGCTGGAACTGGCCGAGCAGCGGCCTACTGATCGTGATCTGGTCGCAGCCAGCGGAGTGATCACCTTCGAGGCCATTGCCGACGGCAGGTACGCCGCGGCCGCTGTACCGCTGGAACGGGTCTCCTCGCTGATGCTGGCTTCGGTGCAGAGCGGCAGCACCCGCCGCGAGATTGTCAGAGCCTGCACGGCGCTGGCAATATCGACCTCCGACTACGCCGCTGCGCGGTACTGCTCACACCTCGGAGTGGAACGTTTCAACGATGTGGTATGGCACGGCATCAGACTCGCCTGGCTGGCATACCGCGATGGCGATGACGAAGAAGGAGAGCGATGGCTGTCGGCTGCACTAGCTGCCGCGGAATCGCCTCGCGAACTTGCCGCTGTCGCCAGCGTGGTGGCTCATCTGGCATCAGAACACCATGCCCGGCGGAGTCGGCGCTACCCGATGAGTGTTGCGGCTACCGTAGCGGAACAGTTGCGCAGCACTCCGCCGGAACAGCGCCATGCAGCCATGATGACAGGAGTGTTCGGCAACGACCGGCGGAGGACGGAGCAGGTCGGCGAGCTGATGCGGAAGCTCATCTACTGGGGACCCGCCCTGCATTTCTGTCCGCCGCTGCGAGCCTCCCTCAGTGCGGCTCAGCTCCGGACTCTGTGCAGCCCCGCCGACATGTCGATGATGACCGGGTCGACGGAAGCCGGAGTCGCAGGGAGGCTGATGCAGCTCTGGGTGCCGGAGACCGGTGAACCGCTCGCCGTGGCGGCACTGCAGTTCCCGCGGGATATAGGCGGCGCCGCGACCGGAACCTCACGGCTGCATGTCCGGCAGTGGAGTTCTGCCACGCCCGCGGCCATCCTCGACACTGTGGTTACCGTGGAGCCCATCGGCACCAGTGCAATCGATCTTGTGGCCTTCGTGCGCTGGGAACAGCCGGTGTCGGCCTGGTCGATCCGACTCACCGGCAACCAGGGCATGATCGCAATGAAGGGGGTCAGCAGTCACGGCAGTGGCGACATCGGTCGCGATCGCCTCTCCGATCTGCTGCTGGCCCAGCCCGGCAACGCCGTCGCATATCCCGGTGGCGACGAACCGATTCTCGTGCCGCTGGGCATCGGGATGGAGCGCGCCGAGCCAGCCGAACTCTATTTCCAGGTCCGTGGCAGTGAGGCCGGAACCGCCACGATGGCACTTTCCGTAGTGCGCGAGGATGGCAAGACCACCGGCACCGAGGTGTCAGTGAAGGAAGCCGTCAGGCTGGTACCGGGCATATCCGAAGTGCGGCGGACCATAGGTGTAGACCGGATGGAGCCCGGATGGTATGTGCTCCGGGTCGAGCTGACGTCGGATACGACCGAGCGGATTGCGCTCCGGACCATCCGGTTCCGGCTGCGATAGCTGGGCTGCAACTAGATTGCTGCCGCACGTGACATCAGGAGAGAGTCGGATGCGGGTGGCTTTCGGGGGGCTCGGTCTGCTTGGCAGGCCAATCGCGGCGCGGCTGGCGTCGGTTCATGAAGTGACGGTGTGGAATCGTACCGGATCGGTCGCGATGGAATTCGCGGCCGCCCATCCGGCAGTGTCAGCCGCCGCCACTCCCCGAGAACTCGCTGCCGGAGTCGACGCTGTAGTGCTCTGCCTCAGTACCACCGCGGCCGTTCAGGCGATTCTCGACGGTCCCGACGGCCTGATCGCCGGACTCCGTCCCGGTGCCATTGTGATCGACTGCACCTCGGGCGATCCCGGGGCATCCCGCACTATCGCCGCGACGCTCGCAGCTCGCGGCGTCCGTTACGCCGATGCCCCGGTGAGCGGCGGTCCGCCGATGGCCGAGCGCGGGGCACTCACCATCATGACGGGAAGCAGTGAGGGTGATCGACCGGAGATCGAGGCGGTGCTCGCTCCAGTCGCGGGCCGATTCATTCATCTCGGTCCGGTCGGTGCCGGCCACGCGATGAAGTCGGTCAACAACGCTTTCCTCGCGGTCAATCTCCTCCTGGCGCGCGAGGGACTGATCGCACTGGCCAAGGCCGGGATTGCTCCCCGCGATGCGGTCGACGTCATCGCGGCATCGAGCGGCAATTCCTATGCGATCGAGACCCTGGTCGGCGAGCGGGTGCTGACCGGCCTCTGGCCTAGGCTCTTCCGCCTCGCACTTCTGGAAAAGGACATCGGTATCGGCCTCGATTTCGTCGAGCATGAGGGAGTCGATGCTCCCGTCCTCGCTGCCGCCCGCGAAGCCTATCGAGAACTTCGCTCCCGGTTGGGTGAGGCAGCCGACTATCTCGATCCGATCCGCGACGCCGAGCAGGCACACGGAGTGGAGTTGCGGGGATGACCGTTGCTCCGGAATCGGCGCCGGTACTGGTTCTCATTGCGGTGCAGGATCTGGTCAACCTCGCCTCCTGCATCCGGGTGGCGAAGAACTTCGGCATCACCGAACTGCGACTGGTGGCCCCGGAGTGTTCGCTCGATCCCTACCGGCTCGAAGGTGTCGCCCACAACTCGCTGGACGTGATCTCGGCGATGAAGGTCTACGATACCCTGGGGCCGGCGCTCGAGGATCTCACCTACGTCCAGGCGCTTACCGGACGGGAGCGGACCGCCAAGCGCACCACCCTCAGGCCGCGGGCCGCCGCCGCCGAACTGCTTTCGCGGTCGACCATCGGCCGGGTCGGCATTCTGGCCGGCCGCGAGGACCACGGGCTCCGCAACGAGGAACTCGATGCCTGCGATGTGCTGGTCACGATCAGCGCCAATCCTGAGTACAACTCGCTCAACCTGGCACAGGCCACGGGGATCTACGCCTACGAGACCTGGCTGGCCCGGGGCGGCGACGACATCCCGCTCAAGCCGCCGCGCCACGAAGCTCCTCCGGCTCCGCACGCCGAAATCGAGGCGCTGTTCGAGGACTGGGAAGCCGCGATGACGGCGGTGGAGTTCTTCAAGAAGCGGGAGACCGGCCTGGTGATGCGGGGCTTCCGCGAAATCGTCTTCAGGGCAGGGCTCGATGCCCGCGAGGCCGGACTGCTCCGGGCGATGGGCCTGGAGATCGGTCACTATCTCCGTCGCATGGGGCTTCCCGCCCCGGAGAGGCGGGGCGTGCCGAGGGATCAGCGGGAAGAGCCTAAATCCGACTCGGGTACCCGTAGTTGAACGGACCCGATTCTTTCGCTACTTTTGCGGCTGGCGGGGGAGTCGCAGCCACGACTCCCCTTTTTGCAGGGCACGCGACTTGGTGAATTCGTTCACAAGCCCGGATCCTATTCGGCGGTCAGCAGATATGCGTAAACGATTCTTCGTCGGCCTCGGGGTAACGGCGGCAGTTGTGGCGGTGGCACTGGCAACCACCGGTACTTCTGACGCCCAGCAGCCCGCGCCCACTTCTCCGGCTCCTCTCACGGTGGCCGACTCGGCTGCCCTCAAGGGGCCCAGGCAGCCGATCTTCTTCCGGCATGACATCCATGCCGGGCAGCTCCAGATCCAATGCCAGTACTGCCACTACTCGGCCACGGTCTCCACGGAGCCGGGGATCCCGAGCATGCAGACCTGCATGGGCTGCCACCAGATCGTCGCCGGCACCGACTCGACCCACAAGGTCGAGATCCAGAAGCTCAAGGACGCCTGGGCTTCCGGCAAGCCGATCGAGTGGGTGCGGGTGCACGCGGTCGCGCGCCACGTCCGCTTCCCGCACATGCGGCACGTCAACGCGATGGGACCGAATGCCTGTGCCACCTGCCACGGCGAGGTCGCCCGGATGCCGCAGGTGTTCAAGGTGAACAACGTCAACAACATGGGATGGTGCATCAACTGCCATCTCGAGCGGAATGTCACGCGGGACTGCACCGCGTGCCACTACTGACATGACGATACGACCAACCGATCACGGAGCCCCCATGGATGACTCGGCCCCGTCGGATGGAGTAGGCCGCCGTCAGTTCCTCAAGGTGCTGGGTGTAACCGGCGCCGGAACTGCCGCGCTTTCAGGCTGCTCCACCGACCGGATCCAGAAGCTCGTCCCGTACATGGTGCAGTCGGAGCAGCAGGTGCCCGGCATACCCACCGTCTACGCCTCGACCTGCACCGAGTGCAGCGTCGGCTGCGGCATTCA
>CAZSPH010000146.1:0-5015 GCA_964608715.1 uncultured Gemmatimonadaceae bacterium
CCCCGGGCCTGGCGCAAAGCATCCGCGGTGGGGACCCACAAGGGGTCCCCCCTACCGGACCGGCAGACGCCAGATTCTGATCACGGGTTCCAGCTCGGATTCCACGGTGGCGATCCTCCCGCCGCCGAGCGCGGCGATTCCGGCGACCTTGTGCGGCAGCAGGTGGCTGCCGAGGTAGTTGCCGTTGCGCAGGTCGAAGCGGTCGATCTTCCTGAGGGCGGTGACCGAGTCGGTGCCGGAATAGAGAACGTACAGCTCGTTGCCTGCCGCCGCGATGGCGTGGGTCGCTTCTCCACCGGACTTGTCGACCTTTCTGCCGGTCACTTGAGCGTCTCCTCTGATGCCATCTAACTCGACGTCCTTGAGTGTTCCAGTAACGGTGATCAATCCCGGGAACTCTCTCCGTTCCGGGCCGCGGATGGTCCGGGCGACGTTGCCGGTCGAGTCCATCACGATAATTGCGTCGGACCAGCGGAACGCCATCATGCTGCCGGTAGCTGTAGCGGCGAGGTAGGCTTCACCGACCACCGGCGAACTGAATCGGACACCCTGCGGGTACGATGCCCCGGCTCTGAGAATCCCGCCGGGTGCCAGCGTGGACCACATCGTCACGGTGTCTCGCGGAACCATCTTCCTGGCTTCGCCCTGACGGCCGGGAAGGAGCCCACCCACTTTTTCAGGAGGGATGGGAGTCGACATCACGAACTGCCCGGTCGGGCTCAGGGTCGTCAGTCGTGCGCTGCTGTTGTCGAGTACCGAGAGGTTGCCGTCACGGTCGATCACCATCTGATGTCCGCCGTTGAACTCGCGTGGCCCGCTGCCCTTTCTGCCGAAGGACCAGAGTTGGCGCCCATTGTCCACCGAGAATGCTCTGACCTGCATCTCCGACCAGTCGAACGTCACAACCGTACGGCCATCCAGTGCGACGAGACCGGTGGGCTGGTAGAGAGTCACGTTGCCATCGTCGCCGATGGTCCGTTCGAGGACCGGGGCAGCGAGCCAGGTGCGGGCCGGTGCGGGCCGCTGACCGGCAAGGGACAGTGGAAATACGATCGTCAGCGCAGCCGTGGTGATGCGGATCATCATGGACATCCTCCTGCTGAATGGTAGCAGGGGTAGGGGACCCGTGGGTCCCCTACGCGGATGCTTTGCGCCAGGCCCGGGGGGACCCACAAGGGGTCCCCCCTACTGCCCGTTGGTTGCCTTGCTGCCGTAGAGGTGTGGTGACATCGCCGTCGCTCCAATTCGGACAAGCGAGGTCTTCCAGGTTGCTGACAGGGTGTCGCGGCCCACAACCACCGTCAGCAGGCCTTGTGGGCCTTGTTGCCGGATGAGAGTTCGTGCGTGCCGCAGTGTTCTCCCGTAAAGGTGGGCAGGTCATGTGCCTTGCCGTCGTAGCACGCTCCGGTAGCCCCCCAGTAGTGGTAGGTGATTCCCTGGACCGAGCCGTCGTCGTCGTTGCAACGATTGGCTCCGTTTTCGTCGGCTCCCCGCAGCTGGACGGTCGTGCCAATCAACACGAGTCCAGTGGCGATGGTGATGAGAGAGATCTTCTTGCTGGTATTCACGTGTCCTCCTGGGATGATGATACGGATCGTTGTCGGATGCTGTACAACTGCTAGCTGCGGGCCGCGACGCCTGCCGCTACTTGTGGTCCACTGGGTCGGCATGCCGATAGCCTTTCAGAGCGAGTCGAAGCACGCGATGCTCGAAGTCGCCATCCGGCGTGTGTACTACCCGGTCTATCAGGTTCTGGCCGAGTTGGCGAGAATGCTCACTGGGGGTCCGTATCCTCGCTACTACTCGGCGCTTCTCCAGATCAACGATCTCGATGATGCCATCGGTGAACATGGACCAGTCACGGTAGGCCAGAGAAGGGATCCCAGATTGAGAGACAGTCAGAAGCGGTTCAGGTGGGTCTACTGGGTCAAGAGCTTTCCAGTCCGGATCCGGGACCATCGCTGCCACCCACAGCAAGCCCGGAGCGTGCTCCCAGCAGGCTGTAACCAGTGGGTATGGCTTTGCTTGCGAGGACAGGAGAGAGCGACCGCGTTGCTCTTCGTCCTGCGGTGAGTACTCCGGAAACCAGGCAGGGGAGCCGGTTACGGTATCCAACAGCTTGCCATCCGGTGACCACCGACGTCCCCAGAAACGATACCGCTGACCGCATTCCCAGAAACTGCCATCTGCACCGCTTCCAAGCCGCGCGTAAAGTCGCCGTACAAGGTCGGCGTGGTTACTCCAGCTATCGGCACCAATCGAATCACCGATGGCGAACCGAACGGATAGTGACTCGTCCAACAGGATGACAGTCGAGGACATGGGCGTAATGGTGCTCATGGCCATCCAGCCATTCGGAAGCATCATCACATCACTTGGGACAAGATTGGCAGGAAGGCGAGCAGACTGTGAACTCCCGGTCGTCGTTGACAGCTTGACGACCCGAAAATCTGACCCGATGGCAACAATCGTATCACCGAGGCCTGGTACCAAAAACCGGATCCGCCCCAACTCTCCCGGCCCCTCACCATCTCGCAGCAGCAATCGCAGGAAGTTCCCGTGCGAGTCGAATTCCGCTATACGCCCGGTTTCCACGAGCGGGGCTGCGTAGAATCGATTGGTTGCTGGCAGGTATGCGAGTCGGGTAGAGAGAAAAAATGAGGCGCTGTCAGTACTGCTTATGGTGGCAACCGGCGCCTCAGTGATTCGGCACTCGGGACAGATCGAAGAAGTATCTACTACGGCTTGGTGCGAGATGTCGCTCGTCCAGTGGTCATGAGTCGGCGCTGGTTGAGACGAGCAGGCGGTGATAAGGCAGCAGATCGCTCCAGTGCCGAGGTGGCGCGTCCAACTCGTCGAAGGACATCCTGAGGGTGACCGGACACGCACGTTGCCATCGTACACCAATGGAATGTGGACAGCGAGCGAACTGACCATCAGCCGTCTCCGACGTTATTTATGCCAAGCCTGGTGAAGGCCGTGCTTGGCAAAGTTGGTAGTATGTGCCCCGCCATTGCAGTCTAGCGTCCGATGCTGCGATACGCACCTCAATGATTAGTACGACCATCGTAGCAATGGCGCAAGGGCGACTACTGGATCCTGTGCCTCATGCAGGCAGCGCTCCCCCTACTGCCCGTCGGTCGCCTTGCTGCCGTAGACCGGTGTGGTGACATCGCCGTCGCTGGGGAGAATCGCGATACCGTCGGCGCCGAGGGTGCGGAAGAGCTGCCACTGAGCTTCGCGTGCCGCGGTGGTGCGGGTACCGTGGTACATCGCGGCCACCAGCATCGTCCCCCGTGCGGTGCCGACATAGCCGACTACGGTCGCCACCTGGTTGAGCGAGCCGGTCTTGGCCCGGACCACTCCGGCTCCGGGCAGACCGTCGCGCAGTGACCGGAGAGTACCGCTGCCGTTGGCGGGCAGCAGCAGCGGGAAGTCCTTGCCGGCAGCGGTGCGGGGGAAGTTGGCGAGATAGCGGGTGAACACGGCCGGGGCGACGCGGTCATGGTCGGAGAGACCGCTGCCGTCGACCAGCTTCACCCCTTCCGCCACTCCGGTCACCGCCTTGACGTGCTGTTCCAGTCGGCTGGATGCGCGATCTACTCCACCACCCCAGAGCAGCATCAGTTCCGCACCGATGTTCACCGATCGGGTGTTGATCTCGTGCGCGATGGAATCGAAGGGCTGCGAGGCAACTTCAGCCAGCACGCGCGCATTGCGGAGCGCATCGGGGGCGGAGAACACTGCGATGTCGCGCGACCAGGTGATGCCCTTGCTTCCCAGTGCCTGGCTCCACGCTGCCTCCACTACGGCGGCCGGATCGTGAGCGGTGTTGCTGAATGAACGCGCCGGGGCAGTGACACCGATGGTGCCGGTCACTGCCCAGCCCGAACCATCGCGCCGCACCGCCAGGTTGCTGCGCCGACCGGCAACTGTCTTCGCCTGCATCTTCACCAGTTGCGACGCTCCACGGGGCTGGTCTGCGGTGATCACAGGTTCCATCCCGACCTTGCTGCCGGGGGAGACGGTGAAGGCGACCAGATTCTCGTTGAGTGTTACCGGCCCGACCAGCGGCGCGAAGTAGCGGCCACGATGACGGGCATCCCACGCGGCAGGGTAGCTGGCCGAAGCGGCACCCGCGGTGGTGGTCAGCGCCAGCGGGCCGATCAGCCGGCGGACGCCGATTGCCGCGAGCTGCCCAGCCAGAGATTCCAGCGTCGGGCCACTGCGTCCGCCACGTTCCAGGGTCGGATCGCCGTTGAGTTCGAGCGCCCAGCTTCCTTCCCAGGTGCCGGTCATCGGGTCGACCCCGCCGTTGCCGATCACCCTGGTCGCCCGTCGGGCATCACCGCCCAGAACGGTCCTGGCGAAACCGGTGGTGAGCACTTTGACCGTTGACGCCGGAGTCATCGGCTCCCAGGCGTTCACCGACCAGACGATCTCGCCGGCCTGATCGGCCACGACTATCCCCCAGGTACCAGGCGCAGTCCGGCGGGTGGCGGTATACCACTCCTCCAGCGCCTCCGGCGTCACCGCGGATTGTGCGGCGAGCGGAGCTGCGGCGGCTGCCGCCAGCAGGGCTGTGAGAAGAAGCTTGCGGGTCATGGCTACCAAAGGAGCAAGAATCGTGCAGGAGGGCTGGGGAACGAAAAACCGGCGGGAACCCAGGTCAAGGGGTTCACCGGAATCTACGCAGGCAGGGCCGGGAAAGTTGCAGGGTGCGCGTAGGCCCGCGACAGTGCCCGTCATCCCGAGAGAGCGTCGAAGACGCGATCCGAGGGATCTGCTTTTCGCCGGCGTAAGGCGGAAAAGCAGATCCCTCCGCTCCGCTCCTGCTCTGCAGGCGCTCCGGTCGGGGTGACCATCGATGAGGTGGCTCCATCACCGCCGCCTGACGGCGGCGGGTGGTCGGCTCGCCGTTCGCGGGTTTCCCCTACTTCAGTAGCATCTTCGCGATGGTCTGCCGCTGCATGTTGCTGGTTCCCTCGTAGATCGTGCCGATCTTGGCATCGCGG
>CAZSPH010000147.1:0-5012 GCA_964608715.1 uncultured Gemmatimonadaceae bacterium
GGGTGAGGTGCCGGTACATCTGGTCGCTGGCCGCAGCACTCACCAGCGTGCCCTCGCGCATTCGTGCCACCATTTCGGCGATCTCGCGCGGAGTGGTCTGTCCCCAGCCATACTTCCGCCAGATCTCCTCGCGACCGGGTGTGCGCGAGTTGACCCTGGTACTGTCGAAGCCGGCCGAGGCCAGCCAGTCGTTGACACCGGCTCCGCCTCCTGCCAGGGACTGGAGGAGCAGAGATGCGGCGTTGTCGCTGGTGGTGATCATCATCAGTGAGGCCTGGAGCAGCGGCAGTTTCGTGCCATTGCGGAGATTGTTCACCAGGCCACCGTCATCGCCGTAGCGGAGCGAATCGTCCCACACGATCGCAGTGTCGGGAGCGAGCACGCCGCGTTCCATCAGATTGAAGATCGCGCCGAGGATCGGGACCTTGATGATCGATGCGGTGGGGAAGACCTCGTCGGCATTGATCATCACACCGCGACCGTTACCCAGATGCCGGACGTACACTCCGGCGGAGCCATCGAGTTCATCGATCAGGACGCTGATCTTCCGTTCCAGGATGGAATCCCGGTTCACTGCGGGCCACTGGGCGCCGAGCGGGGTGATCGCGAAAATCATTGCGAGGGTGGAAATCGCCAGCCGGCAGTGCATCACTTCTCCTGGTTCGAAACCGGGGGTATCGCATGGTCGTATCGGGATAATAGCAATTCCAGTTCCGAACCTGAATCATCAACCGAGGGATCGATGCTGCTCGCTCTCATGCTGGCGTCCGTTTCAATGCAGGGACCGATGACGGTGCCGCCCGATCCCAGGGTGTACCATGGCAGGCTCGGTAACCTGGAGGTCCGGGCACCCAGGCTCGAGGCCGCCGTGGTCATCGATGGATCCCTCGATGAGCCGGCCTGGCAGCAGGCGGCGATCCTCACCGGATTTTCCCAGCTCACTCCAGTCGATGGCGTTGCCGCCGCCGACTCGACCGAGGTGCTGATCTGGTACTCCGGCTCGGCAATCCATCTGGGAGTGCGGGCGTTCGACGGTACCGGCACGGTGCGGAGTACCCTTGCCCAGCGCGACCGGATCGGTGGCGACGACAACATCCAGTTCTACATCTCGACCTTCGACGATGGTCGTCAGGCGACGTTCCTCGCAGTCAACCCGCTCGGGATCCAGGCCGACGGGGCTCTGAACGAGAGCGGTCGCGGTACGGGCTGCGGCGGCTTCAACTGCGCCGTCAACACCCGCGAGGGGCCCGATCTTTCCCAGGATTTCGTCTGGCGCTCACAGGGGCGGCTGACGTCATGGGGCTACGAGGTGGAGATCGAGATTCCGTTCAAGAGCATCCGCTTCCAGTCGGCCGATCGCCAGACCTGGGGGATCAACGTGATCCGGGTGGTCCATCGCAGCGGTCAGGAGCAGAGCTGGACACCGGCCAGGATCGGCAGCAGTTCGTTCCTGGCACAGTCGGGGAAGCTGATGGATCTGGAAGGACTGCGCTCGGGCAGGCCGCTCGACATCATTCCGACCATGACGTCGAGAGTCTCGGGTGGCAGGGCCGACGGGCGGTGGAACTACGATGGGGGATCACCGGAGTTCGGCGGCAACCTGCGCTGGGGCGTCACTCCCAATCTGACACTCAACGTCACGGCCAATCCCGATTTCTCACAGGTCGAGAGCGATGCCGGGCAGTTCTCCTTCGATCCGCGTCAGGCTCTCTACTTCTCGGAACGCCGCCCGTTCTTCCTCGACGGCAACGAGCAGTTCCAGGCCCCGAACAATCTGATCTACACCCGCAGGATCGTGCAGCCGGTGGTTGCAACCAAGCTGACCGGTCGGGTGTCGGGGACCCAGATCGGAGTCCTCGGCGCAATCGACGACGACGCGGTTTCGCGGAGCGGCGAGCATCCGGTCTTCGGCATTCTCCGCGCCACCCGCGATCTCGGCGGCGGATCACAGCTTGGCATCACCCACACCGAGCAGCACGACGGCGCCGACCGGAACCGGGTTAGCGGTATCGACGGCAGAGTGGTGATCGACCGGATTCATTCGATCACGTTCTCCGGGGCACTTTCCAGTGATCTCCTCGGCGGCACCACAACGAACTCGGAGCTGTGGGCACTGGGGTATCGGCTCAACGGCAGGTCCTTCCGGGCGCGCTACTCGGTGAGCGGTATCGACGACGACTTCCGCACCCGGAGTGGCTTCATCTCCCGGCCGGGCATCGGCCGGGCGAACATCGCCCACAGCTACACCTGGCTCCGGCCGGAGCGGACGCTCGAATCGTTCACCGGCGAAGTCGTGCTGGATGGCACCTGGCACTACGACTCGCTGGTGGGCGGCGGCGGCATCCAGGACCGCAAGCTGCACTTCAACCTCAATTCGCAGTTCCGTGGTGGCTGGAATCTCGGTGCATCGCTGCTGATCGAGGATTTCGGCTACGATCCGGCGCTCTATTCGAACCATGCTCTGCTTGCCCCGGATGGTTCGCTGCAGCCATTCGTCGGCACGCCGCGCCTTCCCAACCGGGACTATGTCCTGACCTTCAGCACCCCGACCTTCGGAATCGGGTCCTTCAACAGCTTCGTTCTGTGGGGACGCGATGAGAATTTCCCGGAATGGGCGTCGGCTGACATCCTCTGGATCCAGACCTCACTGTCGCTGCGGCCCACCGAGCAGTTGCGAGTGGGCCTGTCGTACAACCACACCCAGGTCAACCGTCCGGACGATGGTTCCCGGGTCGTTCTCCAGATGGTGCCGCGGGCCACGGTCGAGTACCAGTTGAGCAGGGCGATGCAGTTACGACTGATCGGCGAGTATGCGCTGCAGGAGCAGGACGATCTGCGGGACAATTCGAGGACCGAACTGCCGATCGTCTACCGGGATGGCTCGGGCGGCTATCGACGGGCTGCTGCCTTCCATGATGGCCGGGTCAGGGGTGACGTGCTGCTTTCCTACTTTCCCAATCCTGGTACGGTGGTGTATCTCGGGTACGGCTCGGCCCATCGCAACCCCGATCTCGACAGCCTGGAGCGGATGGGGAGAGTGGCCGACTCCTTCTTCATGAAGCTGTCGTATCTGTTTCGGATGGGGGGGTGAGGGGGGAGATCAGAGATCAGAGATCGGAGATCGGAGGGAGGAGGAGATCAGTTCGACACGTCGGGTTCTTCCTTCCTGTCACCCTTGGGGAAGAACCACCCGATGAACGCCCCGGTTGCTCCTGCGATTGCGCCGTGGAAAAGCCCGGTTGCCAGGCCGAGGCTCTTGTCGTCGGCCATACCACCGAAGAAGAGGTATGATCCGATGGCAGTCGGAATGCCAAGAATGAGCGCCCCCTCCTTCCAATAGGTGCCGTTGCTCCTGCGCTCGGTAACGAGATGGCGATGCATCGGTTCAGCCGAGGTGGTGGTCGGCGCGCTGATCCCCACGCGCAACGATGAGACCTGTTGGGCCGGGAGCTGGCCAGCCGACACGGTCAAGGCTGTTATAGTCATCAACGATCGCCACATGAGTATCTCCTCAGGATCCGCTTCCGGCTTCTCCGGCTTGGCGAAGAACCAGCCGGTCAGTCCGCCAATAGCCCCCATCATTAGCCCAGCGCGCAATCCGACAGCGACGCTTTTGATCGCACTCTTGTCAGGTTCACGGTCGAAAAGGAAAAGACCGACGGCGGCCGGAAGTCCCAATATGATAGCCCCCTCCTTCCAGTAGGTGCTCCTGGGGTGGGCGGGGAACGTGTCCGCCCGCTCCCGGTGCAGTCCGCCTGAGGACTGCATCGGTGAGGTGATCCCGACCCGCAGTGCCGAGGCCTGCTGTGCCGCGAGCGGGGCAGCCGACAGGGTAAGGGCGGCGATCGCAGTCAGTGTGGACCGCATGGTGATCTCCTAGAATCCGAAATGGGTTGCCAGGATCTGCCCGTATGGTTCGGAATCGCCCTGGGCAGGGCTGGTGCGTGGCCGTTTTCTGGAGTTCCTGGAGGAACTGGGGGCTGAAGACGTCATCCGGCGTGAGGCCAGGGGGTTGGGGCCGCCGGGGAAGGCGGTTACCCCGGCACCCTGAGCGCAGCTACGGGTCGATCCGTCATTGCGAGGCCGCGAAGCGGCCGAAGCAATCCGGTGAGGGCGGCACCTCCGCCCAAGATGACGTCGACGAGGTGACGCCATTTCCGCCGCCTGATGGCGGCGGCTGATCCGTTCGCCGTTCGCCGTTCGCCGTTCGCCGTCCTCTGTCTACGCCAGTCTGGCCGTCGCGTCCCCACCGGCGGCATCGATGAATGCGGCGAAGAGACGCCCGACCGACGGTGCACCGATGTCGAACATCTCCGGATGCCACTGGACTCCTACCGCGAAGCCTGATTCCGCTTCCGCCGCCTCGATCAGCCCGTCGGGCGACCAGGCGGTCGACTTGAGGCCGTAGCCCAGGCCGCGGATCCCCTGATGATGCATCGAGTTGACCGGGACATTGGCCGTTCCGATCACTTCTCCCAGCCGGGAGTCGGTGGCCACATCCACATCATGGGCGAGGTGGTCTCGCGCCCAGCCTGCCGTCGGGAAATAGTCGTGCTTGAGTGAATCGGGACGTTCGGCTGCCAGGTCCTGCCAGAGCGTGCCGCCGAAGGCGACATTGAGCACCTGCAGGCCGCGACAGAGCCCGACGAACGGCTTGCCATCGCGCACCGCCCAGCGGGTGAGCACCAGTTCGGTAGTATCGCGGGCAGGGTCGAGCCGGCCGAGGTCCGGGTGACGCCCCTCGCGGTAGTAGGCCGGGTCGACATCCACTCCACCGGGCACGAGCACCCCGTCCAGCCGCTCGTAGATCTCCCGGAGCGTTGCCGGCTCCTCGGCAAGAAGGGGGACCAGCACCGGCACGCCCCCGGCGGCACTCACCGCGTGGACATACCGCTGGTTCATCACCCAGGAAGCGGGAAGCGCCTCGGGGATCCCTTCGATCGCGTGCAGCGTCTGGGTCGTCACGCCGATCAGCGGACGGTTCCTGCGAATCATCCTACATCACCCCTTCT
>CAZSPH010000148.1:0-4994 GCA_964608715.1 uncultured Gemmatimonadaceae bacterium
GGCGCCAAGATCGGCGTGATCGGCTCCAACGGCAGCGGCAAGTCCTCGCTGCTCCGGATCATGGCCGGAGTCGACCAGGACTTCCTCGGTGATGCCAGGCCCCTGGAAGGCACGAAGATCGGCTACCTGCCGCAGGAGCCGGAACTCGACCCGACCAAGGACGTCCGCGGCAACGTCGAGGATGCCCTCGCCGAGACTCGTGCCCTCCTGACCAGGTTCGAGGAAATCTCGGCCAAGTTCATGGAGCCGATGAGCGACGACGAGATGCAGACCCTGCTCGACAAGCAGGCCGCTCTCCAGGACCGCATCGATGCCGCCAACGCCTGGGACATCGACCGCACTCTCGACGTCGCGATGGACGCACTGCGACTCCCGCCTGGCGACGCCGACGTGACGACGCTCTCCGGCGGCGAGAAGCGCCGGGTGGCACTCTGCCGCCTGCTGCTCGCCAAGCCCGAAATGCTGCTGCTCGACGAGCCGACCAACCACCTCGATGCCGAATCGGTGGCGTGGCTGGAGCGGTACCTGAAGGACTTCGACGGCACCGTGGTCGCGATCACCCACGACCGCTACTTCCTCGACAACGTCGCGCAGTGGATCCTCGAACTCGATCGTGGTGAGGGAGTTCCGTGGAAGGGCAACTACTCCTCCTGGCTCGACCAGAAGGAGAAGAAGCTCGCCACCGAGGAAAAGCAGGCCTCGGCCAGGCGCCGCACTCTGGAGCGCGAGCTGGAGTGGGTGCGTATGTCACCCAAGGCGCGTCAGGCGAAGAGCAAGGCCCGCCTGAATGCCTACGAGACGCTGGTAGCTGAAGAAGAGAAGGCCGACAACGCCGGCCACGAAATCCTGATTCCACCGGCGCCGCGACTCGGCGACGAGGTGGTGATCGCCAAGGGAGTATCGAAGGGGTTCGGCGACAAGCTGCTGTTCGAGAACCTGAACTTCTCGCTGCCGCGTTCGGGCATCGTCGGCATCATCGGCCCGAACGGCGCCGGCAAGACCACGCTGTTCAGGATGATGATGGGGCAGGAACAGCCGGACAGCGGCGAACTGATCGTCGGCAGGACGGTGATCCCGAGCTACGTCGATCAGTCGCGCGAGGCGCTCGATCCGGAGAAGACGGTCTATCAGGAGATCGCGGGCGACTACGACAACCTCCAGTTCGGCACCCGGACCATCAACTCGCGGGCCTACTGCGGCTGGTTCGGCTTCCGCGGCCCCGATCAGCAGAAGAAGGTCGGAGTGATGTCGGGTGGTGAGCGGAACCGCCTCCACCTGGCCAAGCTGCTCAAGAGCGGCGGCAACATGCTGCTGCTCGACGAGCCGACCAACGACCTCGACGTCGACACCCTGCGGGCGCTGGAGGATGCGCTGCTCACCTTCTCAGGGTGTTCGGTGGTGATCTCCCACGACCGCTGGTTCCTCGACCGGATTGCGACGCACATTCTTGCCTTCGAGGGTAACTCCGAAGTGGTCTGGTTCGAGGGGAACTACCAGGACTACGCCGCCGACTACAAGAAGCGGAAGGGCGTTGCGGTCGACCAGCCCACCAGGATCAAGTACCGGCCGCTGACTCGGTAGGGTGGCGACCAGCGGAGGGATTCCGCAGGGGCGACGCGATGTGTCGCCCTTTTCATTTGTCGGCGCACCAACTGCCGATACCATACCGGCACAGCATTTCCGGCTCCTGCCGGAACCACACTCACGACTCCGGCGTTCATCAGTCGTACCCTTGCTGCTGCGGCTGGAACCGATCCCTGCCCGCGCCCGGAGATGATCTTGCCGCGTCTGTCGATTCTAGAGCTGGTCCGTGTCACCCAGGAAACCGATGCCCGTGGCGCACTCGACAATGCCCGTGATCTTGCCGCCCATGCGGAGCGCTGGGGATACCATCGCATCTGGGTGGCCGAGCATCACAACATGCCAGGAATCGCGAGTGCAGCAACATCCATCGTGCTGGCTCACATTGCCGCCGGTACCCGCAGCATCCGGGTCGGAGCAGGCGGCATCATGCTTCCCAATCACGCCCCGTACGTCATCGCCGAGCAGTTCGGCACGCTGGAGCGGCTCTTCCCCGGCAGGATCGACCTCGGCCTGGGTCGCGCTCCGGGAACGGATCAGCTCACCCTGAGGGCTCTGCGGCGCCACCCCGAGGCGGCGGACCATTTCCCGCAGGACGTCACCGAACTTCAGGCCTTCCTGGCGCCGGTGGCACCGGGTCAGCGGATCCAGGCCGTTCCGGCGGCCGGGACCAACGTCCCGCTCTGGATTCTTGGCTCCAGCAACTTCGGGGCGTCCCTGGCCGCGGAGCTGGGGTTGCCGTATGCGTTCGCATCGCACTTCGCCCCCGACCTGCTCCTGCCGGCGCTGGAGATCTATCGGTCACGATTCAGGCCATCGGCCCAGCTCGATCGCCCACATGCGATGGTCGGTGTGAACGTGATAGCAGCACCGACCGATGAGGAGGCGCGGAGACTGGCAACGACCCAGCAGATGTCGTTCGTGTCGATCTTCCGGGGTCAGCCCGGTCTTGCGCAGCCACCGATCGAGGACATCGAGGACTACTGGTCGCCGATCGAGAAGGCGCAGGCAGGCAGGATGCTCGCCCGCTCGATCATCGGTTCACCTGATACCGTTGCCCGGGGAATCGACGCGCTGGTTGCCGAGACCGCAGCCGATGAACTGATCATCGTGTCGGACGTCTACGACCACTCGCTCCGTCTCAGGTCGTTCCGGATGATCGCGGAAGCAACGGGATTGGTTTCTTCCCGGTAGCCCTCTTCAATCGGGTGCGCAGTTGCTGCGCCGCATCGGGAAGTCGATCCCGCGGCTCTGACCGTTGATCTCGCCTTCGATCCGGGCTACGAGCGAATCGCTCCCGACCCGGCGATAGATGATCCGCTGCGGGAAATCGTGCGCCGGGTTCGCAAAGGTGACCGACGAATCGGTCACCACCGTAGCGGCGAAGTCGGTTGCGGGCCGTCCGCCGGGCTGTGCGGCATAGACCAGTGCGCCATCGCGTGCCTCGATACGCAGCGCTTCCCATTCGCGGACCACGCCACCGGCCACCGTCCGGCTCATGCCGACCATCAGCCCGCCGAGCGGGGCCATCCACTGCTCGTGGGTGACGCGGGTGGCAGTGCGCAGTTCCCAGCAGCCGGCAAGCCAGGCGAGGCGGTCGAGCGAGGTGGGTGACTGGCCCTGAAGTGTCGAGGCTGCAAACACCATCAGTCCCGTAGCACACGAAACCAGCTTCATGACTTCCTCCGAATGAGAGTCCCCACCAGCCTTACGATGATCTTACATGACCTCGTGGTGGGCGGCCAAGAGCGCGACTACTTTCGAAAAATGACCAGAGCGAGACGGACGGCCATCCTTTCTTCCATCGCCCGACCGGGCGCCGCACTGCGGTGGATGCTTCTGGCCCTTCTCATCTCGGGCAGCTCGACCTCCTGTTCCGACTCTGGTACTCCGGTCATACCCCCACCCGCACCGCCGCCGCCCCCTCCTCCACCGCCGCCACCCGGGATACCGGACACTGTCGACCGGCTGGGCCAGTGGACGATCGTCCTCGACCGTACCATGCCCAGCAAATATGAAGGACTCGTCTTCCCCGACGATCAGCACGGCTGGCTGATATCGGATCAGGGCGACATTCTCGCTTCGAGCGACGGCGGCAACCAGTGGTCGACCCAGGCAGCAGGACTGGGTCACCTCCGAAGCCTCGACTTCGTCTCTCCCACCCTCGGCTTCGCCGGCACGTTGGGTGGGGTGATGTACCGGACCGAAGACGGCGGGACCACCTGGACCGACATCACCGACCGGTTCCCAACCCGACCGATCGGTTTCTGCGGTATCGCGCATTTCGGAAGCACCATCCACGCAGTCGGTCGCTATGCCAACGCGACTGACTACTACCGATCCGTCGATGGCGGCGCCACGTGGACGTTCTCCAGCTTCGGTGCAACCGCCCAGGGACTGGTGGATGTCGTTTTCACGGGCCCGCAGGTCGGCTTCATCGGCGGGCGCGCCAACACCGCCACTTCTGCCTCCGGCTCGGCGATCATCTACAAGACCACCGATGGCGGCACCAGTTGGCGTCCGGTCTTCGTCGGCAACTATGGAGCAGGCTGGGCCTGGAAGATCTTCCCGGCCACCTCGCAGATCCTCTACGCCGCGCTGGCGTCGACCGACGGCACCTACCGGGTCGGGAAATCGGTGGACGGCGGCGAGACCTGGAGCGTGCAGATCGTGGCCACCAGCCAGCCCACCGGTCTTCGCAGCGGTATCCAGGGGATCGGCTTCCTCGATCAGAACGTCGGCTGGGTCGGAGGCTTCTACGGCGGAATGCACGCAACCACCAACGGTGGAGCCACCTGGCACCCGGTGGCAGCACCCGGAGAGCTGATCAATCGTTTCCGCAAGGTCGGCAACACCATGTTCACCGCCAGTACGGCGGGAGTGCTCAGGTACGTGCCGAGGTAGGGGCACCCCTCGTGGGTGCCCCTACCTCCCGGCGGTCAACTCGTAGAGCACATCAGGATCGAGATCGACCCCGTTCGGCCACACGATCGTACCAGCATCGTGATCGACGACCAGGCGCCTGAAGAAGGTGGGGTCACCAAGCGGGATCATCATCCCGGTCAAAGGCGCCAGCCGGGCACCAAGATCCACCTCACCGCAGGTGCCGTCACGGAAGCGCAGGCGGACTCGCATGCTCTCCAACGGTTCAGCGGCAACTACTCGGCGATCGGTGATCATTCTCTACTCCAGTGGCGCTATGCGCGTCGGTGTCTCCCGTTGCTGCAACAGCAACCAGTTCAGTTCCAACTCCGACCGATGGATACTAGCCCAACGGAGCACCGCAGCCAATGCCTTGGGCGGCAAGTCGCCGGCCAGGAGGCCTGGAGGAGCTATCCGCACAATGGCTTCCGCTCCCGAACACGATGCGTGGAAGTGTGGTGGCTGATGATCGTCGAAGTACATCCTGACGA
>CAZSPH010000149.1:0-4912 GCA_964608715.1 uncultured Gemmatimonadaceae bacterium
GCTGCGCCCCAACGATCCCGATCCCGATGAATGGCCGGGATCCCAGGATCAGGCGAGGCAGGGGCGCAGCATGCTGCGCCCCAACGAACACGATCCCGATGAATGGCCGGGATCCCAGGATCAGGCGAGGTAGGGGCGCAGCATGCTGCGCCCCAACGAACACGATCCCGATGAATGGCCGGGGTCGAGACAAACGGGGACGGAGTGACGATGTCAGAGGTCGAGCAGCAGGTTGCCGGACGTCCCGGCCGCATCGAGGCGGTCCGGGATTTCCTGATTGACACTCGCGAAGAGGTCGAGAAGGTCTCCTGGCCGACCCGTCCCGAGCTTATCAGCGCAACCCGTGCGGTGATCATCGGTGCCGTGATTCTCGGCGTGGCAATCGGCCTCGTCGACACGGTGCTCAGGCTGATCCTGGTCAGCGGGATCGGGGCTCTCGCTCGGTGAGCGATTCCACTGTCTACCGCTGGTACGCCATTCAGACGACTGCCGGCCATGAGAACAAGGTCCGCTCTCTTCTGAACAAGCGGATCGAGGACGACCCGCGGCCCGAGGGGCAGAAGCTGGTTGCCCAGGCGCTGGTCCCGACCCAGGAAGTGGTCGAGATCAAGAATGGCAAGAAGGTCACCGTCGCCCGGAAGCTCTACCCCGGCTACGTGATCGTCCAGATGGGGATGGGGCAGGAGGCGCAGCACCTGGTCAATTCGATCCAGGGCGTCCTCAAGTTCGTCGGTACCGGCAAGGCACCAATGCCGCTCCGGGACGACGAGGTCAACCGCCTCCTCGGCATCATGGAGCCCGAGGCCGAGTCGAAGCCGCGCGAGGAGATTCCGTTCCTGGTCGGCCAGGCGGTGGAGATTACCGACGGGCCGTTCTCGGACTTCAACGGCACGGTACAGGAAGTGATCCCCGAGAAGGGGAAGGTGAAGGTCCAGGTCTCGTTGTTCGGCAGGCCGAACACGGTGGAGCTGGACTACCTGCAGCTGCGGGGGCACTAGTCCCGAGGGCGCACCGCGCCCGAAGGGATCCCCTGGTGAGACGGGTCGGAGAGATGAGGGCGCACCGCGCCCGAAGTGGCCCACTGAGGCAGCAATCCGGAAGCGCACTGCTTCCACCGGCGACCGCCCCGGGATGTTCGGCGGCAGGGTGGCAATTCCGCCTCCCGTCATTCGGTGTCGCGCCTCGCCAGCGGACATCGTGAAAGGAGCGACATGGCGAAGAAGATCGTTGCCATGGTGAAGCTGCAGTGCCCGGCAGGCGCGGCGAATCCCGCCCCGCCCGTGGGTACCGCACTCGGCCCGCACGGGGTCAACATCATGGAGTTCTGCAAGCAGTTCAACGCGCGCACCCAGGCGCAGTCGGGAATGGTGATCCCGGTGGTGGTCACGATCTTCGCGGATCGTACCTTCACTTTCATCACCAAGACCCCGCCGGCGCCGAACCTGCTCCTCAAGGAGGCAGGGCTCGACAAGGGAAGCGCCGCGCCGAACCGCACCAAGGTTGGCAAGGTCACCAGCGCCCAGGTCCGCAAGATTGCGGAAGTGAAGATGGTCGACCTCAATGCCTCCGACATCGATTCCGCGATGAAGATGATCGCCGGGACCGCACGGTCGATGGGGCTGGAGGTGATCGACTGATGGCGCTCATGGGAAAGAAGTACCGCGAGGCGGCCGGCAAGGTCGACTCCACCCGGTTCTATGAAGCCGGAGCAGCGGTGTCGCTCGTCAAGACGACATCCTACTCGAAGTTCGACGGCTCCGTCGATGTCGCGGTCCGCCTCGGGGTCGATCCCCGGCACGCCGATCAGGTCGTGCGGGGCACCGTGGTGCTGCCGCATGGCACCGGCAAGACGGTGAAGGTGCTGGTCATCGCCCAGGGCGATCGTGCCAAGGAGGCCGAGGCCGCAGGCGCCGACTTCGTCGGAACCGAGTACCTCCAGAAGCTCAAGGACGGCTGGCTCGAATGCGACGTGATCGTCGCCACGCCTGATGTGATGGGACAGCTCGGCGCACTCGGTCGCGTACTCGGCCCCCGCGGCCTGATGCCGAACCCGAAGGCCGGCACCGTCACGATGGATGTGGCGAAGGCCGTCAAGGAGATCAAGGCCGGCAAGATCGAGTTCCGGGTCGACAAGACCGGCAACGTACACGTTCCGATCGGCAAGGTCTCGTTCGACGAGCAGAAGCTGATCGAGAACCTCGGCGCCTTCATGGATACCATCGTCAAGGCGAAGCCATCCGCTGCCAAGGGGACCTACATCCGGTCCGCTACCCTTTCCAGCACGATGGGTCCCGGGATCAAGCTCGACACGGCGGGGTACCGATGAGCAAGACTGAACGTCAGAGCACGGTCGAGACCCTGACCGAGCAGATCAAGGCGTCGCCGAATCTCTTCGTCACCGACTTCAGCGGACTCAACGTGCTGAAGATGACGGAGCTGCGCCGTCGGCTCCGGGCAGCAGGCGCCCGCTACGTGGTGGTGAAGAACACCCTCGCGCAGCGCGCCCTGGCAGCCAACTCCATTGTCGATCTCGACGGGCACCTCAGTGGCACCACCGGCTTCATCCTTGCGGGTGACGATCCGATGGGTACCGCCAAGGTCCTCGGCGACTTCGCCAAGGAACACGAGAAGCCGACCGTCAAGGCTGGCTGGGTCGACGGACGTTCCGTCGAGCCTGCCTACGTCAAGCGACTCGGCGAGATCCCGTCCCGGGAAGTCCTGCTCGGCCAGTTCGTCGGCGGACTCAACGGGATCCTCTATCAGATGGTCGGCGCGCTCGAGGCGCTCCGCGAACAGCGTCAGGCCGATCAGGCCTCGTAAGAACGGAGAACTACAACAATGGCAACCATGAGCAACGAAGAGATTATCGAGGCGATCGGCAACAAGACCGTGCTCGAGCTGGCCGACCTGATCGAGGCCTTCAAGGAGAAGTTCAACGTCACCGTCGTCGCCGCTGCTGCCGGCGGTGGCGCTGCCGCCGCGGCTCCCGCCGCCGAGGAGCAGACGGAGTTCACCGTCGTCCTCACCGGCGGTGGTGACAAGAAGATCCAGGTCATCAAGGTGGTCCGCGAGATCACCTCGCTCGGCCTGAAGGAAGCCAAGGACCTGGTCGATGGCGCGCCCAGCACTGTGAAGGAAGGCGTGTCCAAGGCCGAGGCCGAGGAAATGAAGAAGCGGCTCGAGGAGCAGGGCGCCTCCGTCGAACTGAAGTGACCCGCGCAGCGGGTCATCCCGAGCCGGTGGCGAATGCCACCGGCAAGGGGTCTCCCGCCCTGCGCAACGTCACTTTCAGTGAGACGGCATGACGACTGTTCGAGCCCAAAATGTCCGGATTCCGGCGCCACCTCCTTCCGCTTTCCGCGGAGGGTGGGGCGTCGCCGTGTTCTTTTGCCTGGGATGTACCGATGCCTGAGATGCTGCCGGTGATTTCCTTCTCCAACGTGCAGGCCGGGATGCGCATGCCCCACCTGCTCGACATCCAGACGCGAGCGTTCGACTCGCTGCTGGTCCCCGATGATGTCGAGGGGGACCGCCAGGATGTCTCGCTGGAGCGGGTCTTCCGCGACCTCTTCCCGATCACCGACGTGAACGGGAAGTACTCACTCGAATTCGTGGGCTACTCCCTCGGAGAGCCCAAGTACGGGGTCGAGGAGTGCATCGAACGCGACATGACCTACGCAGCTCCGCTCAAGGCGAAGCTCCGGCTCGACGTCTTCGAGGACGTCGACGGCCAGCGCAGGCTCAAGAACGCGATCGAGAAGGAAGTCTACCTCGGCGAGCTGCCGATCATGACCCCGCTGGGGACCTTCGTGATCAACGGCGCCGAGCGTGTGGTCGTCTCCCAGTTGCACCGCTCCCCGGGCGTGGTCTTCGAGGAGGACACTCACCCGAACGGCCAGCGGCTGTTCTCGGCGCGGATCATCCCGTTCCGCGGTTCGTGGGTGGAGTTCACGATCGACATCCACGATGTGATCTACGTTCACATCGACAAGAAGAAGAAGTTCCCGGCGACCGCGCTGCTGCGTGCCTTCGGCTACGGCACCAACGCCGACGTGCTGCGACTCTTCTTTGCCGAGAAGGAACTGCCGCTCGCGGTCAGGGCCGACTCGCGTCAGGAACGGCGCGAGCTGGTCGGTGCGATGTTGGCAGCCGACGTACCGAACCCCGAGGACAAGGGTGGCGACCCGCTGGGCCTGGTCGGTGAGGAACTGACCGCCGAGCGTCTCGCAGCCATGCGTCACGTCGGGGTGAAGTCGGTGCGGGTCTTCGCCGGGTATACCACCATCGACCTCCGCGAGGAGGAGACTCCGGTCTCCACCCGCGAGCGTGCGGCTCCGGTGCTGGCCTTCGCTGTCGGCGACCCCGAGACCGGCGAAGTGCTGGCCGAGGCAGGCAAGGAACTCTCGCCCAAGCTCCGGGCCAGGCTGGAGAAGGCCGGAGTACAGAAGGTCGACGTTCTTCTCCCGGCAGGTCGCGGCGAATCTCCGCTGATCCGCAACACCCTGGCGAAGGACCCGACCCACTCGGAGCAGGAGGCGCTGGAGCAGATCTACGCCCTCCTCCGGCCGGGTGATGCGCCGAATCTCGAGACCGCCCGTCAGCAGATCCAGAAGCTCTTCTTCAACCCGAAGCGCTACGATCTCGGACGCGTCGGTCGCTACAAGATCAACCAGCGGCTCCGCCTCAAGGTCGACCCGAATCACACGGTCCTGAACGAGGAGGACTTCGTCGCGATCGTGAAGTACCTGATCGACCTGCACGACGGCCGCGGCTACACCGACGACATCGACCATCTCGGCAACCGCCGGATCCGGTCGGTCGGTGAGCTGATCGCCAACCAGTTCTCGGTCGGCCTCTCGCGCATGGCGCGTCTCGTCAAGGAGCGGATGAGCATCAACTCGGATCCCGAGAA
>CAZSPH010000150.1:0-4879 GCA_964608715.1 uncultured Gemmatimonadaceae bacterium
GATCCCTCGACTGCGTGACCCTGCGGGTCACTTCGCTCGGGATGACGTGGAGGAGACGGCTTGCCGTTCGCTGTCCGCAGCTCGCAGTCCTCACCATCCTCGCCAGCGCCTGCGGCTGTCAGCGGAACCGGTGGCCGTGCAGGCGAGCGGGCCGGGATGCCGGCAGGAGGCGAGATGCACGGTATCTCGTCCCCTGATCGGGAGATCGTCGGGGTTCTGATGCTTCCGGTAACCGACTGGCCGTTCGCATTCGGTTCCGACCGGGTAGTGCTCCGGCGTTTCGATGAAGACGGAGTGATGTCATTGGCAGTCCACTCGATCGTCCGGCAGCAGCCGGAGGAATGAAACCGATGATGAGTCGTTCGATGCAGGCAGCAGTCCTGGTTGCGGTCACCTTCTCTCTCGCATGCGGAAACGGCGAAGGGGGACCAGTCGAACATGTGGTCCGCGACTCCGCCGGAATCACAATTTCCGAGTATCCCGGCACCGCACTCGACGGCCCTCCCTCACTCGCGCTCTCGGTCGAACCACTCGCGGCGATCCGTGGAGCCGACAATCCCGACTTCGACGTCTCCAACCTGACAGGCCGGTTCACGCCCGATGGCGGTTTCCTGGCAGTCAGTTTCCGGCCGGTCATGGTCGTGCTCTTCGACTCCCAGGGTCGTTTCGCGCGACAGCTCGGTCGGGAGGGCGGCGGGCCGGGTGAGTACCAGATGCCGTTCGGTGTCGAGATCTCCGGCGACACTGCCATGGCGATGGATGCGGCTCAGAGCCGCTGGGTCAGGTTCCTGCTCGACGGTACAGTGCTGAGCGATCTGCGGATGCCGCTGGCCGGCGGGATACTGGGCATAGGGCTTCCGGTCGGCGTCCTGAGTGATGGGGCATTCATCTCGATGGTGCCGGGGGCCAGTCCGGGAGTGATCGACACCATCTCCGGCAGCACCTTCCGGATCGAGGACAAGGTGAATATCTGGCGCGAAGGTGCGAGCGGATTCACCGAGCTGCTCGTCCTGCCCGGCGCCGAAATGGCCAAGCGCACCATCGATCTCCCGGGAAGTGGTAACTCGACGATCCCGGTACCGGTGGCGCTTGGCGCGGCATCGGTGGTGGTGGCAGGGGGTGAATCGATCTGGTCCACTACCGGCGACCGGTTCGAACTGGTCGAACGGGATGGCAGCGGAACGGTACGCCGGATTGTCCGGGTTTCGAGGGAGCCGACCAGGGTGACTCCGGGCTATCGCGAAGAATATCTGGCAAAGCGGCGGGACCAGGTCAACCGTACCATGAGCGCCAATCCGTCATTGCAGGCGGCCCGCGACGGGGCCCTCCGTGTCATCGAGCAGATGCCCTTCGCCGAGCGGATCGCACCGATCGGCCGGATGATCCGCGGAACCGACGGCTCGCTCTGGGTCGCCGAGGTCACCTTGGAGCAGGATGCGCCGACCAGATGGACGGTGATCTCGGCCGATGGCGAACTGGTCGGGACGCTCGATCTCCCCGCCGGGCGTCTCCTGGCGGTTCACGGTGACCGGATCCTGCAGCGGGTCGAGGACCCGGACACCGGCGATGTCGACCTGGTGATCTGGGGGGTGACTGGAGGCGGATGATAGATGGTCCGCCGTAGGGGCGACCGGCCGGTACGGGATGACGACGGGATAGCGGCCCGCTATTTTCCGGGATCCCCGTCCGTGAGACAGCCGTGAATCATCCGCCGTTCGCAGCTCGCCGTTCGCTGGTCGCCGTATTCTGTGCCCTGTTCGCCGCCGTCGCTGCCTGTTCCGGAGGTGACCGCGGAGCCGTCGCAGTCACCACCATCGATTCGGCGGGCATCGCGGTAATGACCTGGCCCGGATCGGCACTGGATCAGGTGCCTGTCTGGACCATCGACACTGCTGCAACCGTCACCATCGGCGGCGACGCGATGACCGACGTCGACATTTCGGCGGTGGAGATCGCGGCATTCCTTCCCGATGGTGGCTTCGTAACCTCACCGCCGGTTCCCGCCTCGATCCTCTCCTTCGGCCCCGACGGCACCAGGAAGGCCAACATCGGCGGCACCGGTTCGGGACCCGGCGAGTACCAGATGCTCCTCGGGCTGATGTACGCCAACGACACCATCATGGCGCTGGAACCGATGCGCAATCGCTGGCTGATGTACCGGCCCGACGGCTCGCAGCTCGGCGAGGTGGAACTTCCTGCTGTTGCGGTCGGATCGGTGGGCGTTCCCACCGGCCGCATGGACGACGGCACCTTCATCGCCTTTTCCGCCGGGGTGGTGGTTTCCAGCGACGGATCGATCGACGCTGGAGGAGATGGCATCACCCGGCAGCCGATGCCGGTCACTGCCTGGCGCAATGGCGTGAGCCGGGTGGACACGCTCTTCCTGGTCCCGGGACCGGAGACCACCAGGGGAACACTGGACGTCGGCAACCAGGTGATTCCGTTCCCACGTCCGGTCGCACTCGGTGCGCAGTCGGTGGTAGTCACCAGCAGCAACCTCGTCTGGTCGAGCACCGGCGACCGCTACGAACTGGTGCTCCGCGATGTTTCCGGGAACGTAAGGCGGATCATCCGGATCGATCGTGCCCCGCGGCCGATCACCGACGCCGATCGCGAGGCCTACCGCAGCAACATGAAGGAGATCCTCAGGCGCGTCGGAGGCATGATGCCGAAGGAGATGCTCGAGTCGGAACTCGCCAAGGTCGACGAGACTCCATTCTCCCGCGCCTTCCCGCCGATCACCAGAATGTTCGACGGCGGTGACGGCCGGGTCTGGCTCAGCGATGTGCCGGCCACGGCCACAGCCGCTGCCGGCGCCAGCACCTGGTACATCCTCGGCGCGGAAGGAACACTCGAAGGAAAGGTCACGGTCCCGGCCGGACGCGTGGTCACGGTGTCCGGCAACCGGATGCTGGTGAAGGTCGAGGATGCCGACACCGGCGATGTTGCACTCAAGGTCTTCACCCTCTCGAAGGAAGGCAGTCAGCAGTGAGCAGCTCATCGCAGGAACTCGGCTGGGGTGGAATCTTCGGACGATTCGCCTTCGCGCTGGCACTGGTCTACGCCACCTGGAATCCGTCCGGAAAGTCGTTCGCGCACTGGGTGCTGATGCCGCTGTTCGGTCGTGGCGGTGAGCCCGCTGCCGCCAATGCCCCCGTCAAGTTCCTGCTCGGCATCGCGCTGCTGGTCGGCTGGGTGCTCTTTCTCCAGGCCACCCGTCGCTCGCTGGGACTGGCCGGTGCCGCGCTGGTCGCGGCGGTCTGCGGGGGAATCGTCTGGCTGCTGGCCTGGTGGAAGGTGATCGATCTCCATGGCAGCGCCATCGCCCATGTGGTACTGGTCGCAGTTGCGATCGTGCTGACGATGGGCATGTGCTGGTCCCACATCTCCCGGAAGCTCTCCGGGCAGATGGACACCGACACGGTGGGGTGAGCGATGCTGGCTGTCAGTACTGCAATGGCCCTGATCTTCGGAGGGGGAACGATGGCTGATACCGTCCCCACCCAGGTGGTGATAGTGGTGCGTCACGCCGAGAAGGCGGACGCCAGTCGGGATCCGGCGTTGAGTGGGGCGGGAGCAGCGAGGGCGGAAGCGCTCGCTCTGGTGCTGGCGGAGACCGGTATCGATGCGGTGATCACCACTCCCTTCCGTCGCACCGCTGCGACCGGCGCTCCAACAGCCAGTCGGGCTGGAGTGACCCCGGTCACCGTGCCGATTTCGGGCGGCAGTGTTGCCGACCATGCCCGCGAAGTTGCCCTCGCCGCCGCTGCTGCTGGGAAGGCTGTGCTGGTGGTCGGACACAGCAACACCATCGGCCCGGTCGTCACCGCGCTGGGAGGCAAGCCGCCGGTCGACAATCTCTGCGAGGCGATCTATGATCGGCTGTACATCGTAGTACGTGGCCCCGAAGGGGTCCGGACCATCCATTCGACCTACGGTGAAGCGACGCCGCCCGACGACACCTGCGACGGGTTGGCGGCGCGGCAATAGACAGATGACGGCGAACGGCGAACGGATCAGCTGCCGCTGTCAGGCGGCGGGGATGACGGTGAATGGACTGCGATCTGCCGCCGGTCCGTTTCACTGCGAAACTACCTGACGCCACCTGCGTATGGTATGATGGTAGCGGGAGCACCCGTGGGGGGTGCCTCTACCGCTACCGTCCTGAGCCTGTCGAGAGAGCGATGACCTCTGACCTGTTGGCATTCCTGATGTTCCTGACAGCCATCACCACCTCTGGTCTGCTGGTCCGCTCGCTCTTTGTGCGCAGGCGACTGGAACGCAAGCTGTGGACTGTGGTGGCCCAGTACGGCATTCCTGTAACGGCCGTCCGAAGTGACCTCGGTCCGGGGGCGCAGGACGAAGTTGCCGCGCCAGCCCTGCCGCGGATCGAGCAGGTGGAGGGCCGCCTCGACCAGCTGGCGGATCAGCTGGAGCGGCTGGCCGAATCCCAGGACTTCATCTCGCGGATCCTGGCGGACCGGCTGGACGGCAGCTCCGATTCCTCGATGCGTACGCCGCATTGAGAACGACCGCGATGTGCCGGTTCGCTGGCGCGCCGGTCGCAACTGCGGCACCTCGAGGACTGGTGTCGGATACGAGCATGGATAGTGAGGTGAGTGATGGGACCTGAAGTGGTGTTCTTTGGACTGATGGCGGCGTTGGCCGTCACCGGGGGGATGCTGGTCCGCACCAGGAACCGCTACCGGACGATGGAGAGTCGTTTCTGGGCCGTCGTAGAGCATGCAGGCCTGCCTCCTTCCGTGGTGCGCGGCGATCTTCCCCCGCAACTGCTGGACGGCAAGCGGGAGCCGTTGCAGCGGGACCAGCGGCTCGACCAGCTCGAGAATCGCTTCGATCAGCTCGCCGACCAGATCGA
>CAZSPH010000151.1:0-4818 GCA_964608715.1 uncultured Gemmatimonadaceae bacterium
TGGCCCGGATGGTGTCATCGGTGACCGGCACTTCGATGCTCTGGCCGGTGCGGTTGTCGGTGATCGTCAGGCTGTCGCGGCTCACGGGGTGCTCGGGGCTCGGTGTTGCGGTTGCGGCGAGATGCAGGACGGAAAGCTAACCCGACCCCTTGCGTTGTGCTCCCATACCAGCCTCGTTTGCTGCCATGATCCAGGAACCTTCGATCGATCTCGGCGCCCGGCGGGCTGGATTCCTTGGCGGCGCCGTGGTCGGGGCGGCCGTTGCTGCGGGTGGTCCGGCTCCGGAAGGAAGGCGGCGGGCACCGGTGGCTCTGGGAGACGGCCTGCTGGAAGAGCTGGTCTCCGGTGGAGTCGACCTGCGGCGCCTGGCCGGCCGCTGGGTGAGCTGGCTGACCGGTGACGGACTCGACGCCGACCCGGCCCTGACCGACTCACTGGCGCATCTCCGCGACTTCGACGCCCCGGCGCTCTCGCTCTCCGCGTTCAGTGCGGCACCGATTGCCGCGGCACTTCCCGCCGCTCTCACCGCGGTGTCACCCAGGACGATGCTGTCAGGAACCTTCCACACAGCGCGGCTGCTCGACCCCAGTGCCGCGACCGGAATTGCTGCCGTTGCGGTGGTCGTCGCCGCCAGTCGTTACCTGAGCGGAGCGAACGACATGATTCCTGACGTCCTTCAGGCCATCCGGATCAACGATGCGCCGCAGGCCTTCTACGATGGCATCGCTGCGATCGCTCGTGACCCGCGCCGGGTGCCGTCGGTGCCGGCCTCGCCGCTCACACCGGCCGACCAGGTCGCCATATGGGCACTGCACCGAGTGGAGCATGAGCGGAATGTCACGGCGGCATTCGCGCCATTGATCGCCCAACCTGGCAACATCACCGCGGGTGCCATCCTCGGCGCACTGATCGGCGCCCGCGATGGATTGGATGGCTGGCCCGAGCAGTGGCTGGAATGGGGCGGGGAAGATCTGCGGTTGCGGCTGGCCCTGGCTGAGCGGCTGGGGTAACAACAGAGGACGGCGAACGGCGGATGGCTAACAACCGCCGCAGTCAGGCGGCGGTGATGGCGCCTCATGGACCTCTGGGGGTAAAGGACCGCTCCGACTGGGTGGGACACCATTCCAACTGGCGGATAGGATCCGCTGCCGCTGGTGCTGTCGCGCAGTACCACCAGCTTGCCCGCCGCGCGGCCCGGTCTGGAAATCTGCATGGGGGCTGGCGCATTTCGGCCGACCTCGAGGGTCCGTGAGGCGATCGGTTCCGCTCAAGTCGTTGACATGCCTACGTTTGTGGCGCTCGCGCATTGACGGCATTTTTTTGCTGTATTTTCCGGTACATCAACCACCAACCGGAGGACTGCTTGAGATCTGTCCAGGCTGCTGTGTCGATCATGTCGCTTTCGCTGCTGACGGGTTGTTCCTCGGGCGACCGGTATGGCCCGGTGGTGCTCGAAGACGACCTCGCCTGCCGTATCGAGATCGACAGCAGCGTGGTGCTTCGCTGGGATTCGACGCTGTCCGAGCCAGATTTCGGGGTCAGGTATGCCGTCAACTCCCGTGGTGAGATTCTGGGAGGTTCGCCGAGCCAGGGGCGGGTGATGGTGTGGGACTCACTCGGAAATCCACTCGGAGCCTTCGGCGCGCCGGGTGAGGGTCCGGGTGAGTTGATGCCTGGATCGATGTCGGTCCACGTCACTCCAGGTGACACCGTATTCGTTCGTGACAACAGCATGCGATGGATAATATTCGGTCCTGACTTCAAATTCGTCAGGACAGCCATGACCGGGCCGGTGGTTGGTACCGAGGCATCGCACACCGCATTTCTTCCGGACGGGTCGATCGTTGGTGGCAGAGTGTCTGGATCGGATACCTCCTTCTCAATGGTCAAGGTAGATCGTAGCGGGACGATTCTCGACCGAATTGGTCCTCCCAGGAGCTATCGGGGTCTCAACGCCCGTCCATTCTCACCCGACGGTCAGGGCGGATATTGGGTTGGTCCGCCACCGGGTCCGACGCATGGCTATGTAGTAGAACACTGGACCGCGCTAGGAGAGGCCGATGCGGAGATCAGGCGCACCGTGCCATGGTTCCGGGCGGATCCGTCCTGGCTGGAGCGGAGCCTGCGACCGCAGATCGGTGAGTACCGGAGCAGTTTCCCATTCCCAGCCGTCGGCATGGTTCATCTGGACGGTGCTGGGCTACTTTGGGTCGTATCCAATGTCCCGGTAACGCCAACGATTGCTGAGCAGTACGCTACTACGACAAACGATGAAGAGCTGATTGCAATGATGGGAGAGGGATTGGTGCGGGTGGTCGAGGTGTTTTCCCCGGCTGTGGATCAGCCGATCGCATCCACCGTTATTCCGTTTTACCGATTCGTGTCGTTCATGTCGAATGGCAGCCATACTTCATGGTATCGACTGGAAGATGATCATGATGGCAATCTCAAGGTTGTTGTCATGCGCTTCACGCTTTCCGGTCGGACGCCTTCCGACACTGATGTATGCCGGTTCTAGCACGATGGCTGGTATCTCGCAGTATTCACTTTGAATCTCAGGAGGCAGGATGAAGAGAAGCGCGCAGATGCTGCTTGTCGTAGCAGCAATGATCTTCGGCGCGGGAGCAGTGTACGCCTTCGCTGAAGAGGAAGACCATAATCACTCCGGTAGTGGGGGAGGGTGCGGAGACATGGCGAACTTCGTGCATAGCGAGACAGGGAAGTACCGGCATGGTGGCGCCGGGGTCACGACTCCGGCTGGCTACAACCGCGAGCCTGTGGCCAACCGAGGGGACCCGCAGGATACCCGCGATTACTATGAGAAGGTCGAATACTGGGAGCAGCACGCTCCCTGCGATAGCTAAGCCAGCGAAGCATGATGGTCTGGACTAATGGCGGGGGGCTGCGTTCGGTTCTCAGAATGAACGTAGCCCCGGTCTCGCCGCTCGCTCCGGCCGACCAGGTGGCCATCTGGGTCTTCCACCGGGCCGAACACGAGCGACGGGTCGAGGAGGCGTTCCTGCCTCTGTTCGCGCAACCCGGCAACGTGACCGCCGGTTCGATTCTCGGAGCCCTGCTCGGCGCCCGCGACGGCATCGACGGCTGGCCGGCCCAGTGGATCGAGTGGGGCGGGGAGGATCTCAGGCTGCGGCTGGCCCTGGCTGAGCGGCTGGGGTAACAACAGAGGACGGCGAACGGCGGATGGCTAACAACCGCCGCAGTCAGGCGGCGGTGATGGCGCCTCATGGACCTCTGGGGGTAAAGGACCGCTCCGACTGGGTGGGACACCATTCCAACTGGCGGATAGGATCCGCTGCCGCTGGTGCTGTCGCGCAGTACCACCAGCTTGCCCGCCGCGCGGCCCGGTCTGGAAATCTGCATGGGGGCTGGCGCATTTCGGCCGACCTCGAGGGTCCGTGAGGCGATCGGTTCCGCTCAAGTCGTTGACATGCCCACGTTTGCGGCGCTTGCGCATTGACGGCATCTTTTTGCTATATTTACCAACGCGCCTATCGCCAACCGGAGGACTGCTTGAGATCCGTCCATGGTGTTGTCTTGATCATATCGCTTTCCTTGCTGGTAGGTTGCTCCTCCGGCGACCGGTACGGTCCGGTGGTGCTCGAAGACGACCTGGCCTGCCGTATAGAGATCGACAGCAGCGTGGTGCTGCGGTGGGATTCGACGCTGTCGGAACCGGATTTCGGGTTCAGGTACACTACCAACTCCCGCGGTCTGATCTTGGGTGGTTCACCAAACCACGGTCGGGTTATCGTCTGGGACTCTGCCGGCAACCCGATTGGTTCCTTCGGAGCACTTGGCGAAGGTCCGGGCGAGTTGGCTCGAGGACCTATGACGGTTTTCGTTGCTCCTGATGACACCTTGTTTGTCAGGGATAGTCGTATGCGTTGGGTGGTGTTCGATCCCAGTTTCAACTTTGTCAGGACCGCGTTGACTGGCCCAGTGATAGGCCTGGCCTCGTCACACACGGCTTTCCTTGCCGACGGGTCCATCGTCAGCACAATGATCGGCGGTGTCGATACATCGTTCTCAATGGTCCGCGTCGACAGAAATGGTAACGTTCTGAATCGTATCGGACCATCTCACCGTCTGCCCGGGTTGAACTACAGGCCATTCACTCCGGATGGCGTTGGAGGGTACTGGATAGGTCCTCCGCCCGGGCCAGCCAAGGGATACGTTATTGAGCGCTGGACGGGTGAAGGAGAAGTAGCTGGAACGATTGCGAGGAATGTTTCATGGTTCCGGGCTGATCCGTCGTACGCCGATATCAATCCGCTCCAGAACACGCATGAACCCAGAAACGGGTTTCCGTATCCGAATATCAATGGGGTCCACATGGATGCGGCCGGCTTTCTGTGGGTGATGTCGGATGTGCCGGTTTCCCCTGGCATTGCCTCGCGGTACGACCGTGTCCGGATAGAGGATCTCTTCCCGCTGATGCTTGAAGGGTTCGTGCGAGTTATTGAGGTATTCGATGCGCGCGCTGAGCGACTCGTAGCGTCTATTCAGGTTCCCTCCTATCCGTTCTTGACTTTCCTGCCCAATGATGACGTTGCCTCAGGGTACCGTATGGAAGAGGATTCCTTGGGAAATCGGGAAATAACAATGATGAAGTTCTCCTTGTTGGCGGGCTCGTCAGGATCTGTCGCAAATTGTCGGCCTTCTTAAGTCCTCGTGGACGAGCCGACATAGCAATATCACGGCATGGTGGAAAATATGAAGTGCAAGTCAAGGATGGTCTTGGTTCTCGCAGCGCTGGTCCTGTCGGCCGTTAGTCGTCATCCTCCCTCCTTCGTCCTC
>CAZSPH010000152.1:0-4818 GCA_964608715.1 uncultured Gemmatimonadaceae bacterium
TCGCGGTGAAGTTGAACGGCGTGATCGCGTAGACGAACCCTTCCAGCGGCCGATGATCGAGCCGGTTCCAGGCATTCTCGCTCGAACCCGGCTGCTCGTGCAGCAGGCGCTCGGCGTAGTGGACATTGAAGCGCAGGAAGTCGATCAGCTCGCAGGCGGCATCGATCTCAGCCTGATGCGGAGTCTTCCCCTGACCGAGGAGGGTGGCAGCGTTGATCCGGGCACGCCAGGGGCCGGCCAGCAGATCGGCGGCCTTGAGAAAGACCCCGGCCCGCTGTTCGAACGACCACGAAGACCATTCCCGCTGGGCAGTCACTGCCCCGTCGATCGCCCGGTCCAGCAGTTCCGGCGAGGCACCGTGCACCGTACCGATCCGGTGCGCGTGGTTCTGGGGCGAGAAGACCCCACGCCCTGCTCCCTCATGATGCTCCACTCCATCCACCACCGCCGGGATCGGAGTATCGACGCCTCCCAGATCCCTGATGGCCGCCGCAAGCTGGTCCCGTTCGGCAGTGCCGGGGGCATAGGTCTTCACGGGCTCGTTGCTGGGGAGGGGAATATTGCCGATGGCGCTCATGCTGCCGATCCTTGTCCAGAGTCAGTGTCAGGTCCAGACCCCAAGGGTAGGGGGACCGGGCCTCCGGTTCAAGGACTCCCGCTGTTACTTTTCGGGATTGGAGATGCCGGCGGTCGGTGCCGTCGGCGGCTGTCCGTCTCAAGGAGAATGCTCCCGATGCGCCGCGCCCTGCTTCCTCTGATCGCCGTACTCCCGCTGGCCGCCTGCCCGACCTACGATTCGGCCGTCTACGTCCGCTCCGAGCGCGGCCTGATGCCGGCCGACGAATGGGCGAAGTACGGCGAGTCCCAGGCGATCGTCGTCGCCACCGGGCGCAAGTTCGCCGAGGAGTCGATCACGGTGGCTGCCGACTATGCCAGGGACTTCTCCTCGGTCAAGTCGGTCGAGGCCGATTCACTGGGACACCGGCTGGTGATCACCTTCAGCAGCGGATGGAAGGCCCAGGTCAACCCGATCACCGACGGCAAGAAGGCGGAGTCGACCCGGGGTCTTCCAGCAGAGAGCTGAATCAACCGGACAGCATCAGTGGTGAGAATGCCCGGGAGCCATCAGGTTGGTTCCCGGGCGCTTCATTTCCTCCATCTGACGCATGATCTCCGCCCGCTTGCCCGCCCGGTCCAGCGAAGGCTCGGCCAGGATGTCGCTGATGATGTCGTGCATCATGTGCAGGTTGTCGAAGATCGCGGTCGCGCGCGGATGCCTCGCCGCGAACGTCGGTGATACTTCCGCGGTCATCGGCATCGTGGCCGGATAGGTCGCCATTCCCCCATCGACCATCTGCCAGAACCCGTCCACCACCCGCGCCACACCCGCCTCGCGCTCCTCCGGCGTGGTGCCTTCGATCAGCGGATCGTAGAGCCCCACCTGCAACCAGTGGTAGGACCATATCAGGCCGTTGAACTCCGGGTGCTCGCGCCGGAACCGCTGCGAGAACCACTGATCGTCCATCAGGTGCATGCCCTTGGGATCACTCAGGAAAGCATACTTCGCGTTGGCGAGGTAGAAGTCGGTGAGAGCTTCGACCTTCGCGATCTTCGCCGGATCATCCAGCCGCGGATCGGCATAGACGTCGTAGATCTGCCGATGGAGAACATGGGCCCATTCGAACATCTCCTTCGCAGGCCAGGCGAACTTCGCGTAACGGGGAGCGACTGCCTCCTCCGGCACCGAGAAGCGCGGTGGATTGCGGAGCAGATCGCCGGTGAGGTACCGGTAGTCCGCGGCCAGCTTCCGGGCGGCACCGGTGGAGTCCTCCACCAGCAGCCGCTCGTAGAGAATTGCGTGACCGTAGTCGAAGGCGTTGAAGAGCCGCGCCGCTCCCTCGTAGTGCTTCAGGAACTGCCAGTTGAAGCTGCCGGGAAGATGGAACGACTCGTCGCGGCGGTCCTGCGCCGGGAGTGGCAGCGAACCGAAGACAGCGAACAGCGAACAGAGCACTGGTGCCAGATGACGGGGCATCACTTCGCACCGCCCTTCATCAGTGCCGCGATCCCGAAGTGATGGGAGAAGCCCACAGCTACCGCGAAGGCATCGTCGTCGAACAGCCAACGCCCTCCCAGATCGACCACCCAGGTCGGAGTCCACTGCCACCTGAGGCCTGCCCCACTGCTCCAGCGGATGTCGGCCTGGTGTCCAGGGTCCGAAGCCACCACGTCAGCTACCAGCAGCAGACTCTTCCGCCAGACCGAATGGTCCGCCGCGAACGACCCCTGCCACTTCCCCGCCGGATGGGCAGCGGAGTGGGCCACGGGGTCGCCCAGAGCATGAGAGAGATTGAGATGAGTGCGCCAGACCCCGAACGAGCGGGTGGCGATCAGCGTCAGCGTGCCGGAGATCCCATCATCGCCATGCTCTCCCACCGGGACCGAGAGGTCCCCCCGCACTGCCAGGGCCGGCAGGGTCGGCGATTCGGTGTTGAAGTTGTACATCGCGAAGGCTCCGAGGCCGTCCACTCCGATCCGCTCTCCATCGCCCGTCCCAAGAGTGATCGGCGTCTTCACACCTATCATCGCATTCCAGGTGGCCCCCCAGGCGAGTTCGGGAAGAGCCGACCAGGCACCTCCCTTCGCAAGCCCGACGGGGAGGGTCAACTCGAACGCACCGCGTTCCACCGGATAGGCATCCTGGGTGGTCACCGGTCGCCCGTCATCGAGGGCGCTATAGTCCTTCTGAGCTGCAGCAGGCAGCGCGACCGCCGCCAGCATGAGCGACGCCGACGCGACGATGCGCGATCCGGTGACGGTCGTATTCCGATACTTCATGATGTTGACTTCCTCAGCATTGATCGTGATTCGGACTTCAGGATCGACTCAGCGGAGGAACTCCATCGGTGGCCTCAGGGGAGGACGTTCGGAGCGGGTGGGCACGATCTCGGGAAGAACTGAGGAGCCATGGTCGACGGTTGCGGCGATCCGGTGACCGGCTACCTCGACTGCCGCCAGCGACTGCACCGGCTGCGGGCAGTGGCTGCGGGTACCGCATTCGGCCGGCGGGCAGTGGGGACAGTCGGTGTGAGTGTCGCCCGATTGCCGGTGACCGTCATGGCCATGACTGTGCTGATCAGCGCCGGCCACCACTTCGGGGGCGCAATGGTCGGCGCCCGAAGCGGTCGAGGCTGCAATCGGCGAGAATCCGATCAGCACGGCCAGCAGCAGGGTGACCAGTCGCTTCAATGCGCGGCCATCCCCTTCGCAATCATCAGATGATGCTGGGCATGATGATTGTCGAGCGAGAGCCACCCGATCACGCCGAGGCCGCGGACCTTCGCGATGGCTGAAGGAGTCGGGCGGGTCGGAACGATCGCGATCCTGGCACCGCCGGGAACCTCTTCTACCGTTGCCTGGAACTCGCCCGAAGGGTTGGTGAACGAGGCGTGTGCCTGGAGCATCCGGCGGATCGAGGCGACGGTTCTGCCACTGCCGGTCACCTCGGCCGATATCCCGTTGGTGACGTTACGGGTAGTGATCACTGCGTTGATCGTCACCTCGTTCATGTCGATCAGGTGCTGGCGGAGTCCTTCGATATCCACCTTGCTCCAGTCGGTCGACCGGTCAGCGACCAGCAGCTTCACCACCTCGGCAATCGCCGCGAAAGCCGCCTGACCACCCTCGACGGGCAGCGGGCCGGAAGCAGCGTGCTGGTGTCCCTGGGCAGCAACCGGACCGGCAGCAAGGAGAATGGCCGCGACGATCAGAGGGAATCTCATCTCCGGAGTGTACCGGGGTCGGCCCCTCTCCGGAAGAGTCCCGCGGCTAGATTTCGGGGATGAGTTCCAAGACGCTCGGCTGGATCGCCCTGATCGTGGCCTTCATCGCCTTCCTCACCTGGTCGACCCTGTCGGGCCAGAAGGTCGAATGCTCCGTCTGTGTCGAGTTCAACGGAGTCCGCAACTGCGCGACCGCTTCGCACGAAACCGAGGCGGAGGCGGCGAGATCGGCTCAGACCACCGCATGCGGGCCGATCACCAGCGGCATGGCCGATGCGATCAACTGTGACGCGAAGCCGCCAGTGACCCGGCAGTGCCAGGTACGCTGAGACCCTTCGGACTGAAACACCACCTTCCGGGTTGGGATACCGAACTGGCGCGTGACCGATCGAACGGTAACTTTGCGGGGATGACCGGAATCGCTGACCAGGGAGCGTCCGCATGACGACCGCGCAGTTGATGGATATCACCTTGGCCGTGCTGCGGGTCGCCGTCGGCTCGGCTTTCATTGCGGCGGTACTGGTTGCAGCCACCCACTGGGCGGTGCGGACGGGAAAGATCGCCCCGTTCGGCGGCTGGGCCTCGCTGGTAAGGCGAGTCAGCGACCCGGTGGTCCAGCCTCTGGAGAAGCGGGTGATCCGGATGGGCGGCAATCCGCAGGACGCGTCGATCTGGCTGGTGGGCGGTGTCACGATCCTGGGGCTGATTCTTCTTGCTGCCGTCGACTGGATTGCTGGCGTGGTGGTCTCGCTCTACTGGGCGATCAATGCCGGACCACGCGGGATCTTCCCGGTCGTCACCAACCTGATCTTCAACATCCTGATGGTGGCACTGCTGGTGAGGGTGTTCGGTTCCTGGATCGGAGCCTCACCGTTCGGCAGGCTGATGCGCCTGACGAACAGCCTGACCGACTGGCTGGTTGACCCTATCCGGCGACTCCTCCCCCCGATCGGGATGTTCGACTTCTCGCCGCTGGTCGCCTGGCTGGTGCTGTCGTTTACCCGGGTGCTGATCTTCAGGGCGTTCTTCTAGGGGC
>CAZSPH010000153.1:0-4800 GCA_964608715.1 uncultured Gemmatimonadaceae bacterium
TGGCGCATTGCCAGGATCGCCTGGGGGACAGGTGCGATCGCCTCCAGTGAATAAGTCCTTTCCTGCCTGGTACTGCACCAGCCTGGGACGGCGATGGCGCTCCGCCTGAACCGTCAGGAGGGTCGTGAAGCACTGGTGCCGGACGCCTGATTCCCTTTATCTTGTCCCCGGCCGCCCCTGTAGCTCAGCTGGATAGAGCACCGGTTTCCTAAACTGGGGGTCGCGCGTTCGAGTCGCGCCGGGGGCATTATCCAGTCCTGCCGTCGTCGACGGACCAGTCCTCGTAAGGGATGGCTGGTAGATGATCAGTCCGATCCTGCTGCTGTTCTCCTCTGCTGCCTTCCGCGGAAACGTTGCCGACACCGGCTCGACCGTCGAGGTGAGCTGGGGCGCGTCCGGGATCCGGGTCGTCGAACCGCTCGACCTGGTGTCGGTCGCTATGGCGACCGGCTCCACGCAGTAGCAGCACAAGGGAGAATCAACCAACCGGTACAAGGAGAATCGATGTCCCGACACGGTACGGCAATCAGACTCGCCGCACTCCTGCTCCTTCCTCTGGCCGGCATCGCGGCCCAGCAGGAGAAGGTGGATGTCGCCACCATCGAGCGGATCAGGCACGAAGCGACGGAGCGTTCGCAGGTCATGGACATCATGAGCTGGCTCACCGATGTTCACGGACCCCGACTCACCAATTCCCCGATCATGGATTCCGCTGCCGCCTGGTCGGCTGCCAGGATGCGCGAGTGGGGGCTCTCCAACGTCCACTTCGCCGAATGGGGACCGTTCGGTCGCGGCTGGGTTACCGAGCGCTTCAACGCCCAGATCAACAAGCCCTATCCGTTCCAGCTCATCGGCTACCTGGGTGCCTGGTCCGAGGGGACCGGTGGCCCGAAGACCGGTCAGGTCGTCCGGGTGCGACTCGATTCGATGGCTGACATCGAGGCCAACCGCGGCAAGCTCAGCGGCAAGTGGGTGGTGATGGCCCAGCCGGTCAGTCCAGCCACCCGGTTCGACCCGACGGCCCGGCGCTGGACCGATGATGAACTGGCTGCGATGGCGGCCATCGAGCCGCCGACGGTGGGTCAGCAGCAGGCGGGGCAGGGGGGCAACCGGCAGTTCGGCGGGGGAGCTACGGGGCCGAACATGGCCCAGGAGCGTGCCCGTTTCCTGGTGGAAGAAGGAGTCCTCGGCATCCTCGCCCCCGGCCGGGGTGACGGTGGCGGAACCATGATCGTCTCGGGTGGTGGTTCGCGCACGGCTGGTGGACCCGCTGCGGTGCCGACCATCAACCTGGCCGCGGAACACTACGGTCGGATCTGGCGGATGCTGGAGCGCAACGTTCCGGTGGAGATCGAGATCGACGCCCGGGTCAGGTTCTACGACCGCGACAACAGCTACAACATCATCGCCGAGATTCCGGGTACCGATCCGCAGTTGAAGGATGAGGTGGTGATGATCGGTGCGCACTTCGATTCGTGGCACACCGGCACCGGCGCCACCGACAATGCCGCCGGTTCCGCCACGATGCTGGAGGCGATGCGGATCCTCAAGGCGCTCAACCTCTCGCCCCGCCGCACCATCCGGATCGGGCTCTGGACCGGTGAGGAGCAGGGCCTGCTCGGCTCGCGGGGCTGGGTCAATCAGAATCTTGCCACCCGCGAGGAAGGCGGGCTGCGACTGCTGCCGGCTCATGACCGGTTCTCGGCGTACTTCAATCTCGACAACGGGACCGGCAAGATCCGGGGCGTATACCAGCAGTCGAATCCGGCCGTCGGCCCGATCTTCGATGCCTGGATGGCGCCGTTCAAGGATGGCGGGATGAAGACCCTCAGCATCACCAACACCGGTGGCACCGACCATCTGTCCTTCGACGGGATCGGGCTGCCCGGTTTCCAGTTCATCCAGGATCCGATCGAGTACAGCACCCGGACCCATCACTCGAACATGGATGTGTACGAGCGGATCCAGGCCGATGACATGAAGTGGAACGCGGCGGTGCTGGCTGCGTTCGCCTGGCAGGCGGCTCAGCGGGATGAGAAGCTCCCGCGCAAGCCGCTGCCTGCCAACGTGGTCAGGTAGTCGACGAGCGACCGGTCCAGGGCCATCCCAGTCAGGCGACTGGGGTGGCGCCTGACCGGCAGTTCTGCGATATTCCATGGCTGGATCGGAACGTGCTTCGGGGCAGGCCCGGGGATTCGTCCGTCCGTCACCGCAACAGCAACCGGATACCGTGACCGTACCGAATCCATCCAACGTGGTCGTCGACTCGGAAGAGCCGTCCTTCTTCACGCCGCAGCGGGTCAAGTACCTGGGCATCGCCGGTGGAGTACTGGCAGTGGTGGCACTGGCCGTCTGGTTCACCACCACCGCCGGCAGCAGGAAGGAAGCCTTCGCTGCCCGGGAGCTGGATATCGCCCGGATGACTGCTGAGTCAAACCAGATCGGCGAGGCCACCCAGCAGTTCGAGAAGATCGCCACCACCTACGCCGGTACCGGTGCCGCCCATGAGGCGACCCTGGGTATTGCCCAGGCCCGGTTGACGGTGGATCAGAACGAGCTGGCGATCGCGGGTCTCGAGGAGTATCTCCGGAAGAGCCCGCCGGCTACCTATGCGGCTCCGGCCCAGGCACTTCTCGGTACCGCTCTGGAGAATACCGGTCGCTTCGCAGAGGCCGAGCAGGCCTACCGCGCGGCTGTCTCGGCGGCCGGCACCGACTACCTCCGGGCGGCATACCTGCTGGACGTCGGCCGTGCTGCGGCTCTCGCGGGTCGTCGGGATGAAGCCAAGGCTGCCTACAATGAGATCATCACCAGGTACGGTACCACTGCGGTCCGTACCGAGGCCGAGGTGAGGTTGACGGAGCTGGCGAGCCAGCCAGGCTGAGCCTGGGGACGGTCATGACAGGGCGGGTGGACTTCGGGTCCATCCGCCCTTTGTCGTTTCCGGGATCTGGTGGCGCCGACGTTCGTTGGATGTGGGGCGAAACGATCCGGTGGCATTCCGCCGAGTTCCTGCAGCTCAGCCGGGAGAATCCGGTTGAGGGGTTACCAACATCATCAGCGAAGTGGGCCGCCGGTAGGCGGTGGCGCATACGGCCGTTGATACGGTTGCCGGGCGCGGTGGACGAGGTGACCGACAGTATGCCGGTCGGTGCCTGGTCAGTTCGCGGTGGCCGTCCAAGCGGTTGTGTAATTCATGTTGACTGAACTTGTAAGTGATTGGAGCGATGGCGCTTACGAATGACATGACAGGCAAGCTGGTGCTTCGATATCCTAGTGACGTATAAGATAGATTATGTTAAGTTGGCCTGTGGGCAAGTGGGGATAAGTCCCAGTTTTCCACCCCCCAACCCGCTGTCATGTCTGACCACACGGCCACCACGCGCCCGACGAGAACGCCACCCACCGCCAGGCATAACAAGGGCTACCCACCCGTGGGCGGTCGCGACGACACCTGGAGTCGATAGCCGCCTCTGCCGCCACGTGGTGCCTCATCCGACCTCTGTCGGCCGTCGTCAGCTCTCTGTCAACTGTCGTCGGCGTGGAGCAATTTCCCCAGGTACCGGTCGGGCTTGGTGAGAAAATCCCGGGCCAGCGACACCTGCTCGAGCTCCTCCAAGGTCCGTGTCTCGATGCCCCGTTCGGTGAACTCGTGGATCCTTGCGCCCGGGTAGTTCATCAAGATGGGTGAATGGGTAGCGATAATGAATTGGGAACCATTGCTGGCCAGCTCGTGTATGCGCCAGAGTGCACTCAATTGGGCTCTCACGGACAGCCCAGCCTCTGGCTCGTCCATGAGATATATGCCTCTGCCCCGAAAACGATTGGTAAGCAGAGCGAGTGATAGCTGACCGTGTGACTGCTCCAGCAGGCTTCGAGGACCGTAGCCGGTTACCCCCAATTCCTCGACCTCCGAAGCCACATACATTACAGTGTCGGCCCGGTGGAAGTACTGGTCGGCGGGCCGAGCGGCTGTGCGAACCAGGCGGAGGGCGGGCGCAAGCCTGCTCTGGCCCTTGGGTACCTCCAGCAGGAGGTTGCGGCTTCCTCCGCCCGATCCGTTCCCCAGCGCGCCGGCAATTCCCTCCAGAACGCTGGATTTTCCGGTGCCGTTCTCACCCACAAATAGGGTCACCGGTACGTCCAGCGCGAGTGGTACCATGCTGCGGACCGCTGGTACGTTGAACGGATATCGGTCCAGGTCCTGGCACCGCTCCGGCATCCACCAGGCTTCGGTTATGTAGCAGGTCATCCTGCCCCCTTGCCTGCGCTTGGGAGAGAACCGGCCAACCCAAGGGGGAGGGGGGGCCGAATCCGTCACCGGTCGAGCCAGATCCCCCGAGCGACCACCCGGCCCTCGCCGGCCAACCAGATATTGGTAGCAAGGTCACCCTCGATAGACGCGGATACTGACAGGGTGCGGCCGCCCGTTGACCGGAACCGTAGCGGCAGCTCATCCAGTCCACTGACGGCAATGGCCAGCGCCGCGGTAACGGTTCCAGTTCCACATGAGAGGGTCTCCGCCTCCACACCCCTCTCGTAGGTCCTAAGTGACCAACTGGGCCCAGCTTGGGAGCTATCAGTTGAACCGTCAGATGAGATGCGCGAGAAGAAGTTGACGTTGGCCCCGGCCGGGCCGGTAGCCGAGTGGTAGCGCAGTTCCCTGCCGCGGTTCTCTACGTCCACTGCCGTAAGGTCACCGACGGCCGCCACCAAGTGAGGCACACCCACGGTCCCCAGCATGATGGAGTATTCGCCCTCAAGCAGATCGATCTCCACCGGCCGCGGTACCCGGGCGTC
>CAZSPH010000154.1:0-4769 GCA_964608715.1 uncultured Gemmatimonadaceae bacterium
CGTACGCTTCTCGTGGTAGGACGGCTGCGAGTGCCAGCAGTTGCACATTCACCGCGATTGCGTTGACGACCGCCGATGGCACGGCCACTCCGATGAACTGACGACGGGTCCGCAACTGGCCGGCAAGCCCGGCAAGCGACCATCCCCGGGTGATGCCACTCTGCATCACCGCCGAGCGGAGCCAGAGTTGCGTCAGCGCCACGGACTGGCCAGCCAGGCTCCCTGCTGCCAGGAGCAGGGAGCCGGCGGGAAATGTGAGCGCCCCACCGACCTGAACGATCGGTCTCACGGTGTTCTGGACGATCCGGGTGGAGGCCAGGATCTCCGTGTCACCACGCCGGAGGAGCAGGCCGGCGAACACCGCGTCACAGCCGAACAGTATCACGCCGAGCGGCAGAGCCAGCCTGAGGAGTGCAACGTCGTAGGATCCGAACTCCAGGTCGACCGGCATCAGCCACAGGGTGGCAGCCGTGACCAGTGACACCAGCAGCGAACCGGTCAGCGCGAGCTGCGCCAGCGACCGGGCCCAGGCCCGGCGCCTGGCGCCTGGAATGAGGGTCTCCATGCGGGCAGTCGCCATCGATCCCACTACCAGCAGCAGCGTGGAATAGGCACTGTAGCTGGCCAGGGCATCTGCGCTGTAGACCCGGGTGAGCACCGGTGCCACCAGCACCGGCAGCGCGCCCGCAATCGCGCTGCCGGCCACGAAGCGGCCATCGCGACGGAGAGGTCCTATTCCGCGCTTCGCTTCCGCCACCATTCCATCCGTTCGGCAATCCGCTTCTCGTATCCGAACGGACCGGGCTCGTAGAAATCGTTGCCGGCCAGCAGATCCGGGAGATACTGCTGCGGAACGAAGGCCGCCGGGTCATCATGGGCGTAGCGGTAGCCGGCACCATAGCCGAGATCCTTCATCAGCTTCGTCGGCGCATTCCTGATGTGCAGCGGCACCGGCGCAGCCGGGTGGTCGGCCGCGGCTTTCATCGCGGCACTCCATGCCACATAGGTCCGGTTGCTCTTGGGTGCCGTGGCCAGGTAGACCGTCGCCATGGCCAGTCCCAACTCGCCTTCGGGTGAACCCAGCATCTGGTACGAATCGCGGGCTGCAACGGCGATCTTCAGCGCATCGGGATCGGCCAGGCCGATGTCCTCGGTCGCCATCCGGATCAGCCTGCGGGCGATGAACATGGCATCCTCACCGCCCTGCACCATCCTGGCGAGCCAGTACAGCGCGCCCTGCGGATCCGAGCCGCGCACCGCCTTGTGCAGTGCCGAGATGAGATCGTAGTGCTGCTCGCCGGACTTGTCGAACGAGGGAACCCGGCGGGCCATCGCTGCAGTCACCGTTTCGGCGGAGATCGCCCCTGCCTCACCGACGTGCTGCGCTGCTGCTTCCAGAATCGTCAGCGCCCTTCTCGCATCGCCGTCCGCAACGGTAGCGAGAAGATCGCGGGCATCCTCCTCGATGGCGACCTTCCCATCCAGTCCGCGATCATCCCTCACGGCGCGATCGATCAGCTCGGCCAGAGCCGACGGGGCCAGCGGTTCGAGCACCCATACGCGGGTCCGCGAGAGCAGCGCCGCATTGAGTTCGAAGGACGGATTCTCGGTGGTGGCGCCGATCAGGGTGATGATCCCCTGCTCCACCGCCGGCAGGAAGGCATCCTGCTGACCACGATTGAGGCGATGGATCTCGTCGACGAACATGATGGTGCCGCGCCCGAGACGGCGGCGTCCCTCGGCCTCCGCGATGATCTCCCGGACCCGCGGGATCCCCTCGCTGACCGCACTGAACGGCACGAAGGCCCTGTCACTGGTGGTGGCTATCAGCCGGGCGAGGGTCGTCTTGCCGGTGCCGGGGGGCCCCCAGAGCACGATACTGCCGATGTCACCCCGACGAATGGCGTCGCCGAGCGGCCTGCCGGGCGCCAGCAGGTGGTCCTGCCCGACATACTCGGCCAGGGACCTCGGTCTCATCCGCGATGCGAGCGGCTCTGGAGGGGAGAAGAGGGAGTCGTTCATCGGGCTCCCGGAAGCTAGTCGGAAACACCGCTCCGGCGCGCCAGTTCGAGCAGGGTAGCAGGTTCGTTCAGCGACGGGTCCCGGATCACCGCATCGAGCAGCACCGAAAGCAGCTTCCCCAGCGCCGGCCCCGACTCGACCACTCCTGCAGCCAGCAGTTCATCACCACTGATGCGGAGATCGGCACGAGACGTCGCCTCACCCCGCTCCCGGATCCCCGAGACCACGGACGGCCAGCCACCAGGATCCTCTCCCCGCCAGGTGGCCAGGGTCGTCAGATCATCCGCGGCGGAACCGACCGCGGCAAGCCAGCGCCGGACTTCCCCCGCATCCTCGCTTGCCGGGCTGGCGGGCCCGCGATCGATTCCCCGACCACGGGCAATCTCGGCGTTGGAACAACGCAGGTTGCGAAGAATCGGCTCCACCGGCGAACGCCACCAGGACAGCACCAGCAGTGGATCGGGGTCCCGCAGGTGCGGCAGGGCCGACGATTCCTGGCCGGTGCCGGACACCCATGCCGCCGCAACGCCACTCTCCTCCCAGAGCCGCAGCAGTGTCCGGGAATCCTTCGCCGTTCCGATCCCCTTCCACCATTCCTCCCGCACCCGTTCGGGCGAGAGGTGCACGGTCTCAGGAGCCATCCGGCAACACGCCTGCCAGGTTTCCTTCTCGATCCGGAATCCGAATCGTGACGCAAAGCGCATGGCACGCAGAATCCGGAGGCGATCCTCGGCGAACCGCAGCAGCGGATCACCGACGGTTCTGATGACACCAGCCTCGATGTCACTCCGGCCGTTGAAGGGATCGTGCCACTCGTTGCGCACCGGATGCCAGGCCACCGCATTGATCGTGAAATCACGGCGCGCGAGATCCTCGTCCAGGGAGACGCCGAACTCCACCACTGCATGGCGTCCGTCAGTGGTGACATCGCGACGGAAGGTGGTCACTTCGTGCATGCCGCCGACGGCGTCAATCACGCCCACGGTGCCGTGTTCGATACCGAGCGGCACCGTTCGCCGGAAGAGGCGCCGCACTTCGCCGGGAGGAGCGGCAGTAGCAAGATCGATGTCGGAATGCGGGTCGCCCATCAGCGCGTCACGTACCGCACCGCCAACACACCAGGTCTCGAATCCTGCCGCCTCCAGAGTGCGGTGGATCTCCATCACCTCCGGGGTGATCACCCGGCGAACTCCCTCACCAGGATCGAAGTGATCGCATGCTGGATCACCATTTGCACCTCCTGGATGTGCGAAACCCTGTCGTCGGGGACGACGAATGGATGGTCCACCACTGCCGCCAGCAGACCACCGCGACGGCCCAGCAGTGCCCCGGTAACCACCCCCAGCTCCCGTGCCCGTGATGCAGCAGCGAGCAGGTTCGGAGAGTTGCCGGAGGTGCTGTGCATCACCAGCATGTCACCGGGCCGTGCCAGAGCTTCGAGCTGGCGGGCGAAGATCTGCTCGAAGCCGAAATCGTTCGCAGCGGCGGTGAGGATCGACGAATCGGTGGTGAGCGCGATGGCCGGCAGGGCGCGTCGCTGCTCAGGCCCGAGTCTCACCACATACTCGGTCGCAATGTGCTGGGCATCGGCGGCCGAACCGCCATTGCCGGCGAAGAAGAGCCTGTTGCCGGTCGCCAGCGCCGATCGCATCGCCGCGACCAGCGGTTCGATCTGACCGGCAATCGCAGCGGTCCGACCGGCGACATCGACAACCGATGCCAGCGCATCCGACACCACGGTTGCGTCGCTCATGAACCACCGAAGACCCGTCGGACCCGTTGCCACATCGACGACGACTCCTCCAGCGGGTCGACTTCGTAGAGGGGGCCATCGTCCAGTATCGCGCGCGGATTCACGTCGAGCAGGAGCATCGCCTGCTCCGAACCGCCGTTGTCAGCCAGCCATTCCAGCGCCGAGGCAAGGCTGCGCCTGTCGCCATGATTGTCGGCAGCGACGATGTCGGCAATTCCAGCCCGCACCAGACTGCGGGCACGCTCACCTCGCTTGCGTGGCAGGGTGAGGGTGGTTGCATCGACCTGCATCACCGCGCCAAGATCGCGCCAGGCTCGAGCAGTGTCGACGTTGCATGAGGTATATCGCTCCGGATGGGCCAGGATAGGCACCAGGTCATGCTGCATAACATCGAGCAGTGCCCGCCCGACTATCTCCGAGGGCACCATTCTCGGGAACTCGACCAGCAGATAGCGGGTGCCCCGGATCGTCACCTTCCGCTCTCTGACTTCCGGCGAAAGCGGTCGGTCCAGCATCACCTCGGCGCCTCGGTGCAGCGTCATTCCCTGCGGGATTGCCGGCTGCAGTGCCTCCCAGGCACGGTCATAGGCTGCGGGGAAGCCGGCTCCCGCCCTAGACGCCAGCAGGTGGGGCGTCAGAGCCATCTCGGTGATCCCCTGCGAGAGCATCATCGTGAGCACGGAGACCGTCTGCTCGACTGAACGTGAGCCGTCGTCGACACCTGGAAGGAGGTGGCAGTGGAGATCGATCATCGTCCGCCCCATTCGCGCCGAAGTCCGGCAGCGAATCCTTCCAGTCGACCGGGATCGGTAGTTCCGACCCGGAACAGTGCCAGGGTGATCAGAGCATCGGCGGCGAGAAGATCGAGTGCTGCCGAGCGATTCGAACCGATCGACACAGCCGCATCGAGTGCTGCAGCACCGGAGTCCGCCAGCGTGGCCGGGTCCTCGCCGTCGGCTGCCAGCATCCGCACCCGTACGGCCAGGGTCTCCGG
>CAZSPH010000155.1:0-4764 GCA_964608715.1 uncultured Gemmatimonadaceae bacterium
ACATATAATAGCGGTCCGGCGTCGATTGCACGTCGAACTGCGGCGCCGGATGACCGGTGCCATTCACCTTTCCCTATCCGGCCGGAGCTAACGATGTCCGAAGGATCGCTGCTCGACTTCCGCGGTTCGCTGACCAACCAGAACACTGCGTCTGCGTCTCCCACGGCTGCTGCGCTCGCCATTCCCGAGCCAGCCGCCGGTACCGTTCCCGCCCCGCCGCCGCGTGAGCGGCCCGCTCCGAAGGTAGTACCGAAGCCGAAGCCACGGCCGATGGTCGCCAAGGTCAAGGCCGCCGTGACTGAGGCCGCTGACGATGCAGCCGAAGTCATTCGCGAGGTGCGTGACGGGGCGGCCAGGAAGACCAGTGCCGTCGTCAAGTCGGCTAAGGCGACAGCTGCGAAGGCCGAGAAGGTCATCGTGCGCGAGACGAAGGACGCGAAGAAGTCGTTCGCGAAGGCGGAGAAGGTCGTCTCGAAGAAGGCTAAGGAGGCGAAGAAGTCGCTGGCGAAGACCGGCAAGGCCGTGGCGAAGAAGGTCGCGAAGACCACCGCCGATGCGAAGAAGAAGGCCGGGAAGACCATGGCCAGGGCCGGCAAGGCCGTTTCGCGTACCGGTGATCGCCTGGCCGGAAAGAAGGCCGTCGCTCAGAAGAAGACCGCGAAGACGGTGAAGAAGGTGGAGAAGAAGGTCTCGAAGAAGGCAGCCGCAACGAAGAAGGCCGTGACGAAGAAGGTCGCCGCTGCGAAGAAGACGGTGACGAAGAAGGTGGCTACCGCGAAGAAGGCAGTGAAGAAGGTGGAGAAGAAGGTCGTGAAGAAGGCGGCGGCGACGAAGAAGGCCGTTGCGAAGAAGGCTGTCGCAAAGAAGGCTGTCGCGAAGAAGGCCGTCGCAAAGAAGAGCTCGAAGGCGACCGGTCGGCGCTGAGAGGATGAATCGCTTCCGCTGGACTCCTGACCGGATGGAACAACTGGAACACGCGGTGCAGCGTCGCAGGCGGGTGACGCTGCGCCGTCGTGGCAACGAATATGTGGTAGTGGCATCGGCCCTCACCGTCTCCCGGGGAAGAGACGCCCTGCTTGGCTACCTGGCCATGACGGGCGAGGAACTGACCTTCGTGCTCGATGACCTCGAGCACTTCCAGGTACTCGACTCCTGAGTCAGCCGCAGCGGGTGGCCGTGGTGCACCTCGACGAATCCTGTCTCGGCAATGGCAGGGCGGGGGACAACCCCGGTGGCGCCGGCGGACTGGTGGAGGTACGGGTGGCAGACAGGATCGAACGCCGCGATCTCCGGATCCACGCCGCAGCCACCACCAACAACCGGATGGCGCTCACCGGTGCGATCGAGATGCTCCGGTTGCTTGCCGCAAAGGGAAACCGTCTGGGTGTCCTGGTCGTATCGGACTCCGAGTACCTGGTGAAGGGTGTACGGGAGTGGGCACCCTCGTGGCAGCGGCGCGGCTGGACCCGCAAGGGAGGTCCGATCGAGAACCTCGCGCTCTGGCAGGAACTGTGGTCGGTTCTCCCGCTCCATGATGTGCAGTTCACCTGGGTGCGCGGCCATGCCGGTCACCCGAGAAACGAGTACGTGGACGAGCTGGCAGTGGCAGCAGCCACGAAGCAGTCGAGTTCGGCCGGGCTGGAACCGTCGGGATTCGACCGCTGGCTGGCTGCGAAGCAGGCCGCCCGGAAGTTTCCGGGACACGATCCCGAGGCCGCCTTCGAGGCCCAGGAAAGCCGGCTCCTTGCCGGCGAACGTTTTCCCCAGGTGGAGGGACGATGACCGAACTCGAGCGGTTTGCAGCACTGCTCCTCAATCAGTGGCAGACCGGGGATGGACAGGACGGAGGGCCGATCATGGTCGGCAATCTGCTCGACAGCGTTCTGCCGTACCGGGTAGCGCGCCGCTACCTCCCGCTGGAAGTCTCCGAGGACTACGAACTCCTGGTGCTCAAGCTCGTTGCCGGCGAAGGCGGACTCGTCATCACCACGCCGGCGGAAGCGGGAGAGATGGCGCGATCGACGCTGGCAGAGTCGCTGCCCGATCTCGATGTACTGCAACTGCTGCGGAGCGCATCGATCGTCCTCACCGAGGATTCGCTCTACCGACTCGAGGGAGTACGGCCACTTCCATCCGGTGGTGGCGGAGGGCCGGCGGAAGCGCCCCAGGCCGATGATGCATCCGATGATGGGGTGATCCCGATGCGTCGCTTCACCGCGCCTGAGCCGGAGGTCCGCGATACCACACCACCGCCTCATCTCGAACAGGTCGAGTTCACTCCGCCGGGCGAGGCCTGCTGGAGCTGCGGTACCGGCCTGCCGCAGGGGCGCAGGGCGAGTTTCTGCGTGCAGTGTGGCGCCGACCAGAGGATCCCGACCTGTGCCAACTGCGGTACCGAAGTCGAGCGTGACTGGCGGTTCTGTGCCGACTGCGGCACTGCCCTCTAGCATCACAACGGGTATCTTCGGGAATGGATGATCTCCTCTTCCTGTCGGCGGTTCGCACCGGTTTCGGATCGTTCGGAGGGTCTCTCGTCTCGCTCACCGCCACCGATCTGGCAGTCGCCGCCGGAGATGCAGCCCTGATCCGGTCCGGGATCGACCGCTCGCTCATCGGACATGTCGTCGTGGGCAACGTGATGCAGACGTCGAATGACGCGATCTACTGTGCCCGGCATGTCGGGCTCCGCACCGGCCTGCCGGTAGAAGTTCCGGCCGTGACCGTCAATCGCCTATGCGGTTCCGGCTTCGAGGCGATCATCCAGGGCGGCCATCGACTGTCGCTCGGCGAGACCGAAGCAGTGCTGGTCGGGGGCACCGAGTCGATGAGTCAGGCGCCGCACGTGCTGCGGGGAGCGCGCTGGGGAATCCGGTACGGCAGTCCACCACCGCTGGAGGATTCGCTGGCCACGGGACTCCACGACCCGGTGGCTGGCTGCGGGATGGCCGACACCGCTGAGAATCTCGCCAGGGACTACGGGATCACCCGCCGCGAGTGCGAGGAATATGCCGCCCGTTCGCAGCAGGCTGCCGCCATGGCCTGGCATGACGGCCTATTCGCCGACGAGGTGGTTGCTGTCACGGTGAGAGACGCCCGTACCCGGCAGGATGTCGAATGGGCACGCGACGAGCACATCAGAGCCGATACCACCGCCGATTCGCTGGCCCGCCTGAAGCCGGTGACTGGCCCCCAGGGCACGGTCACCGCCGGTACCGCGTCCGGGATCAATGACGGCGCCGCAATGCTGGTGATGGCCACCGACACACTTGTGAACGCTCATGGCCTCAGGCCGATCGGCCGCCTGGTCGCCTGGGGTGCTGCCGGCGTGGCACCGGACCGGATGGGGATCGGTCCCGTTCCCGCTGCGAGGAAGGCCCTCGCCGCCGCCGGGATGACCCTGGCAGACATGACGATGATCGAGATCAACGAGGCGTTCGCCGCCCAGTACCTTGCGGTGGAACGTGAACTCGGTCTCGACCGCGATCGTACCAACATCGATGGCGGCGCGATCGCCATCGGACACCCGCTCGGCGCCAGCGGTGCCAGGATCACCGCCCACCTGCTGCACGGACTCCGGCAGCGCGGCGGTGGAATCGGACTCGGCGCCGCCTGCATCGGCGGCGGACAGGGCATAGCAGTGATCATCGAAGCGTTTCCGGGCTGATCACGACGATGAACAGCCGTCTGCCAGCCAGACTCGATCGCGCCGCACTGGACCGGATCCTTCACCGCGCTGCCGAACTTCAGACCGGTGCACGCGATGTCGGTGATGGTCTCACCGAAGAAGAGGTGGTGGCACTCGGCGCCGAAGTCGGACTCTCGGAATCGTACCTCAAGCACGCTCTGCTGGAGGAGCGGACCCGCCACGATGTGCCGGCGCCAACCGGTACACTCGATCGCTGGGTCGGCGTGGCCGACCTGGCTGCGGAACGGGTGGTGCAGGGTGAGGAGGCCGCAATCCGGGCCAAGCTGTCGCGCTGGCTCGAATCGAATGAGCACCTCGTAGTACAGCGGGAGGTGGCCGGGCGCGCCACCTACGAGCCGATGAACTCGTTCGTCGGAGCGATGCGTCGCGTCGGAGCCATGTTCGACGGCCGCAAGGGCCGCTCCTACCTCGACAAGGTCGAACTGCTCACAGCGGTGATCACGCCGCTCGAGCCCGGCTACCACCATGTGCGGCTGGCGGCGGGGCTGCGGGGTACCCGCCGCGGCTACGTTGCCGGCAGTGTCACGCTGGTCGGTACTGGCGTCATGCTCGGCGGATTGATGACCGCACTCGGTGCTCCGCTGCTGCTCGGGCTGGTGCCGCTGCTGCCGCTGACAGGTGGTGCGTGGATAACCGCGACACAGTATCGCAAGCTGGCCGACCGCACCCAGCTCGGACTGGAGCGGGCACTCGACGAGCTGGAGCATCGTCCGCTGCTGATGTCGGCTGCGGGTGACACCGCGCCGCATCCGATTGCCAAGGGAGTGGGCCGCCTGGTGCGCGACATCTCCCGCGAAGTCCGGAGGGCGATCGACGAATGACGGCGCGCCGGATGTGGTGGAACGGTTTTCCGGGAGGAACGGGGCTGCTGCTGGCAGCAGTCCTGGGAGTCGCGGGATGCTATCCCACCACCACCAGACCCGATGTCGTGCCGGCACCGGAGATCGCCTCGATCGAGATCGATGAGTTCGTGCCAGCCGCTACCCGGATGCTGGCGCTGGCACTCGATGCTGATTCGTTCCCGGTCAGGCGCACCGAGCCGGAAGACGGCTGGCTGG
>CAZSPH010000156.1:0-4727 GCA_964608715.1 uncultured Gemmatimonadaceae bacterium
TCCGGCTGCTGTCGATCATCGCCTTTCTCCGGTCGGGAAATCTCGTCTGGCTGTTCTGGCATCAGGTGATCACCGGCTGGGTTGCCCTGGCGATTCTCTGGGCGGCACTGGTCTTCTCGAATCAGGCCCGCTGGCGCAACTGGTACCTGGCGCTCGCTGCCCTGCCGCTGCTGCTGGCATGGGTAGCCGTCAACGGACTCGACCGCTTTCTCCTGGTGGCGGTGCCGATGGTGATCCTGATCTCGGGAGTCACCCTCTGGACCAGCCGGGTCTTCTGGCTCCATGCGAAGCGGACCGGATCGGGTGGTGCTCGCTTCGTATCGATCGCGTTCGCGCTCTGGGGACTCCATCATCTCGACTATCCCTTCCTCCGGGCGCGCGGTGCATGGCAGCCCTGGGGCTACTTCCTCGACATCATGTTCGAACTGGCGGTGGGAATCGGCTTCGGCCTGATGGTACTATCCGATCTCGCTGCGCGCCTGCGACTGCGCACCGACGAACTCGGTCGGCTGCAGGGGAGGATGGTGCAGCAGTACGAAGGTGACCGCCGCCGTCTCTCCCGCGAACTCCACGACGAGGCGGCGCAGACGCTGTCGGCGGTGAAGATGGAGATCGGCATGCTGCAGGAGAAGGCCGACCCCGCATTGGCAGAACGACTCGACCATGTCATCGAACTGGTGGACGGCGGGATCCGCGGAATCCGCCGGGTGATCAATGATCTTCGACCGGCACTGCTCGACGACCTCGGCCTGGTCGCAGCGATCCGCCAGCTTGCCGACGAGTTCACACTGCGCAATCAGGTGGAGATGAAACTGCGCCTCGCCGACGATCTTCCGCGGCTCGATCAGGAAGCGGAGCTTGCCCTCTTCCGCGCAGCCCAGGAAGCCCTCACCAACGTCAGCAGGCATTCCGGTGCCGATACCGTGACGATTTCGCTCACCCCGGTGGACGACCGGATAGTTCTCCAGGTCACCGATGACGGTCGTGGCTTCTCGCCGGCAGCAGATCCCGCCACACTGGAACAGCAGGGCCACCTCGGCCTCGCCGGGATGAGAGAACGGATTCAGGGACTCGACGGTGTCGTCACGATCAGCGGAACCGGTGGCACCACCATCCGGATCGAGTTGCCATACCAGCCCGGAGGGGCAAAGCGATGAGCAGAGAGATACGAGTGGTGGTGGTCGACGATCACGGAGTCGTACGCGAGGGAATCCGCCGGGTGCTGGAGAGCGAGCCCGGATTCGCAATCGTCGGTGAGGGAGCCGACGGAAGCGAAGCTATCGATCTGGTGGAGCGCGAGCGCCCCGACGTGCTGGTGGTCGATGTCGCGATGCCGGGGGTCAACGGGATGACGGTGGCAGCCGAACTCAGTCGGCGCAATCTGCCGACCCGGATTCTCATCCTCTCGATGTACAACGAACCGCAGTATGTGCTGGAATGCATGAAGGCCGGCGCCCGCGGCTATCTCCTGAAGGACTCGCCGCCGGCGGCACTCAGACGAGCGGTGCGCGAGATCGCCGACGGAGGCACCTGCTTCCCCGAGGGGATAGCGTCGAGGCCCAATCCGGTCACTCCACCGGTACCGCGCAGGTCGCCGCTCGAGTCACTTACTCCCCGCGAACTGGAAGTCCTGGTGGGCATCGCCCGCGGTGAGACCAACAAGGGAATCGCCACTGAACTCGGCATCTCCCACCGCACCGTGGAGACTCACCGCGAGGCGCTGATGGACAAGCTGAACATCCGCACGGTGGCAGGCCTTACCCGGCTGGCTCTGGAGGAGGGGCTGCTCTAGACAGAGGACAGCGAACGGAGAACAGCGAACAGAACCGCAGGGGTGCTTCAGGGGGCAGGGCAGTATGGACCTCGGTCGTACGGGCGCAGCATCCTGCGCCCCAACGGCAGGACGCTCATCCGCGAACCACCCCTCACCGTACGCAGTATTTCCGACCCACAGACTCCCATTTCTCCGCACTCTTCCGGATACCATCAGTAGCGGTAATCCGCATCTTCCCCCGCGATGAGTGCCACTACCAGAAACCCGCCGGTCCGCACCGGGATCGTGATGCTGAACATGGGGGGGCCGGCCGACCTCGACGCGGTCGAACCGTTCCTGCTGAACCTGTTCGCCGACCGCGACCTGATGCGGCTGCCGCTCCAGGATCACCTCGGTCCGATGATCGTCCGCCGCCGCCTGGCAGCGGTCCGCCACCTGTACCACGAGATCGGCGGCGGCTCACCGATCCTGCGGCTCACCAGCGATCAGGGCGATCGGATTGCGGCAGTACTCGACCGGCTCAGGCCCGCCAGTGCGCCGCACCGCTGCTATGCGGCGTTCCGCTATGCCCCGCCCTTCGCCGACGATGCCCTGCGGGCGATGGCACGCGATGGAGCAACCCGCGCTGTCGCCTTCTCGCAATATCCGCAGTGGAGCTGTACCACCAGCGGTTCCTCCTACAAGGACCTCCACGCTGCACTGGAGCGCACCGGACTCAGGAATGCCTTCCGCTGGAGCATCATCGACCGGTGGAATGCCGACTCCGGCTTCATCACTGCGATGGCAGGGCGGATCCGCGAAGGACTGCGCTGGTACCCCGACGCCACCCGCGATGCTGTCCCCCTGCTCTTCTCCGCCCACTCGCTGCCGCGCTACGTGATAAGACGTGGCGACAGCTATCAGCAGGAAGTGGAGAGATCGGTCGCGTTGGTCGCCGCCGAACTGGCACTCCCGAATCCGGTGATCATCTCGTGGCAGTCGGAGGTCGGCCCGCTCAGGTGGCTCTCTCCCAGTACCCAGGAGACGATCACCAGGCTGGGTCGCAGCGGCGTGAAGGACCTGCTGGTGGTACCGGTTGCCTTCACAACCGACCACATCGAGACCCTCGGCGAACTCGATCTCGAGTATGGCCGACTCGCAGCCTCACTCGGCATGACCGGCTACCAGCGTGCCCCCGCGCTCAATTCCTCCGAACTGTTCATAGCCGGCGCGGCAAGGCTGGTTGCCGCACACCTCGACGGGGCCGTCGCTCATCCAGCCAGCTATGGCGACCGCTGCCGCGGCTGCCGCGACACCAGTTGCCGACCGACCTTCCCGTCAGGCACCCGCGCCTGACATCGACTCGATATCCGCAGAGGTTCCGACGTGTTGCGTACTTCATATGCCGTTGCAGCGATCACCGCGATCGCGACTCTCACCGCCTGCGAGGGCGAGGCGGTGATTCCCCCTCCCGGTGAACCCGGGCCTACCAATCAGCTCACAATCGACGCCACCGCCGCAAATGACTTCGTGCATCTCGACCTGTCCACCGGACAGATAGTGAACGTGGCCTCGCCCTCGACCAGCAGCGACTGGGACATCGCGATCCGGCGCTACGAGATCCGGATCAACGGCGGCCCGCACGGTCCGGGTGGTGCATCAGCCGCCACCGTCATCGACAATGCCCAGCTTCCTTCCGCCACCATCCTCGGCTTCGACCCTGAGAACCGCCTGCCGCAGTTCGAAGAGGTGGATGCATCGGACATCCCGGGAACCGGGGCATTCGTGTCGTCGATTCTGGTCGAGGATCTGAACGGCTGGTTCTCACCCGCCGGTCAGTCGATCGTCGCCAACCCCGCCAAGGCCTGGAAGATCAGGCTGGCCAGCGGAGGCCACGCGCTCTTCCGCGTTGCGGCCATCACCGTCGAGGGCAGGGCACTCACCGGGCTGACGCTCGAATACCGGATGCAGCAGGGCGCCACCCTCGGTCCGGTCGAGACGATGACTGTCGCCGCCGGTCCGATCAGCAATCCGACCAGGATCTCGTTCACCTCCGGTGGCACCGTCACCACCGGTGGCTGCACCTGGGACGTCGACATCACCGTGGCTCTGGCGATGAACGTCAACGCTGCCGGCTGCGATGCCGGCACGTATCCGGTGCCGATTGGAACGGCCTTCACTGAAGTGGCGACCGCTGCCGACGCCCCCCGGTATGTCGGGCATCTCGCAGCGGTGAGCGGCCCGATCCCCTACAGCATTGCCGCAGCCGACGGACCGCCATTCATCTACGGCCTGGATGCCACCAACCCGAACCGGCTGATCCCGTCGTACAACGTCTACCTGGTGAAGAAGGGTGCTGCGGTCTACAAGGTGCAGTTCCTGTCCTACTACAACCCGGTCGGCGGAGCGAGCGGCTTCGTGACTCTCCGGTCCGCCAGGATCCAGTGATCAGGTGGCTGATGGTTCCGGCTGTCGTCATCACCGTGACGACGACCGGCGCTGCGCAGAAGGGACGGGTGGTGGCTGACGGCACCGGCGCTCCGGTGGTTCACGCCACGGTACGGCTGATGGCTGAAGGTTCGTCCACCCGCACCGACGTGAATGGCGCATTCCACTTCGTCACTCCGGGAGCGGCAGTCGCAGTCGACGATACCCTGCAGGTGTCTCATCCCGGCTATCAGACTGTGAAACTCCCCTGGCGGAGCGGCACGTCGGTCGTGGTGACACTGATCCGCAGTCCGACAGTTCTCCAGGAGCTGGTGGCAGTCGCCGGACGACGCGAGCAGCATCGCGACGAACTCATTACTCCGATCACGGTCATCGATCGCGAAACGATCAGGTCGAGCGGCGCAACCGCAGTAGATCAGCTCGTGCAGGAACTCCCGGGCATTCAGCAGGGAGCGATGCCTCCAGCCGCCAATACCCTCTCGATCCGCGGGATATCCGGCAGCAGGGTGCTGATGCTGATCGATGG
>CAZSPH010000157.1:0-4725 GCA_964608715.1 uncultured Gemmatimonadaceae bacterium
CTCTGGTTCCGGCAGGCTGCGCTGCGTGCGACTGATCCTGGTGATCGGGTGGAGGTCATGTGGCCGCTGCAGCGCCGCAAGGGTGGTTTCTTTGAAGACTCTGATCCGTTCGCCATCGATTCGGGCGAACGACACCGTCTTATCAGTACCGGACAACGGGAGTTCGTAGAGTGGGTGGAATCCCGGATGGTCGAGATGGTGGAGCGGTATGATACTCCATGGTGGTCCCTGCCATCGATCATGGGTGCGATCGGTCACGCCAGGGGTATCTTCGTGGTCTGCAATCCCATTGTCACGGACCGAGGGATAGTGAGCCCGTGTCATCCCGCACCTTCGCTGGAACTGACTGAACAGCCGCTGAAGCTGACTGTCGCAAACAGACGGGTCTGGGGGGACGGTGGTACTGTCATGCTCCTACTCCCCTATCAGGTCGAGTGTCGCGGTACGGCAGGTACGATGGAATTGGTGCAGGGTGGCGCTGTGGACGCCTTCGGTAGGGTCGACAGCAGGCAGACCGTGGCAGCGGGCAGGAATGAGAGTTGTGATGGACTGCTGTCGTTCGAGAGCACACCGGCCACGCTGCACCTGGCCGGTGCCTTTCAGATCGGCGATCGTCGCACTACGCTGGCCTACGACTTCCTGCCGGGTATGAGGAACGGGCCGCTTGCCCTATCCGACCTGCTGGTCGGTCCGCTGGATTCACCCTGGCAGTGGGAGGGGAGGGTGAGAGCTATCCCCTGTGGCCGGAACTACCGATCGATCGTCGCTCGACAGTACAGCTCTCATGGCAGACGCGGAGTGCAACGGATGTTGAAGCGGTGCGGATCATCGAGATCCACCGGCTGAAGGACTTCGTCGACGGCAAGCCCGCAGCGCTTTCCGTGCGGCTGCCGGTGAAGGTGACGTCGGGCACGCACTGGTCGAGTCAGGAGCTGGGGTTCGAGCAGTTGGGTGGCGGTGAGTACGTGATCGAACTGCGGCTGGAGGTGCCAGGCTCGGACCTGGAAGTAAGCCGCGCGGTGCGGGTGGAGCTGAAATGAAGAAGGTGCTGACCCTGGTGTCTCTGTTGGCAACCGGCGGCGGTTTTCCCTTCAATCCCGCCGCGGCCCAGTCGCTCACGCTTTCCCAGCGTTGGGTCATCAACGGCAGTGACGTCGACTGGTCGACGGTCTCATGGTTGTCACCTCGCCACGACGGCTCTCTTGCCCTGGCTCAGCCCATGGACGGCAAGTTCGTGGTGATCTCGTCCACCGGCAGGGAAGGTGCTTCGATCGGACGTCGCGGTGCCGGTCCGGGCGAGTTCGGCAATCCGCAGCGCGGTGGATGGCTCGGTGACACGATCTGGATCAGCGATCCGCGCAACTCTCGCCTGAGTTACATCATGCCGGGAAGGGGCGTACTGCGGGAGTTGCCGATACCGACCGCCGTGCTGCGACCGCAGGGTGGAAGCGGCGGCGACAAGCTGCTGAGTCTGGGGCCGACCCTTCTGGCACCCCTGCCAGGCGGCGGTCTGCTGCTGACGGTGACTCCTGCCAACGTGCCACAGCCGGCGTGGGTCGGCAAGGTAGATAGCGCCAGTCGCATCGTGGTCGCGGTCGATGCCGAAGGACGCCTGACTCGCCGTATCACTCAGGTAGCAGCCAATCCCTGCTTCGCACCGGTATCGGTTGAAGGGCAGCCCGGCTCCGCCCGGATTCCTTTCTGCCAGGATCCGATCATCGATGCTTCGGTCGACGGGCGCACCACGATCACGCTGGTACACACCTTCAGTGGCAGCGCCGAACTGGCAGTGACAGGCAGCGACGGCAGAGTGATTGCCAGGAGAACATTCGCGGAACCGGGGTCGCCGATCACCCGAGCTGCACAGGACAGTGCCAGGGCTGCCGTGCCCGTGCCGGGAGTCGCAGACTGGGTGCGCTCGCTGCGGATGCCGGATCGCTACCCGGCGTGGCGTGGAATGGTGATCGGTACCGACGGTACCATCTGGCTGGAGCACGGCACCCCCGGGCCAACGCGGGAGTGGCACCTCTTCGACCAGGGTCTGCGCCCACTCGGTTCTGTGAACATTCCCCGTAATGTCTCGATTCGCGCGGCTAACCGTAACGCCCTGTGGGGAGTCCGGGAAGAAAGCGACGGCCTGGAGTCTCTGATCAGGTACGATGTCGGAGCGGCGCGCGGGAGGTAGGGCCGACACATGGCAATGTGCCACCAATCTGGAACGACTCCTGGATGGTACATCATCCCCGCCGCCTGACGGCGGCGGTTGATCTGTTCGCTGTTCGCTGATCGCCGTCCTCCGTCACCCCACCCGCTGCAATCCCGCCGTCGCCTCGCTGAAACCCGGTGCCGCCCGGAGCGCCGCCCGGAATGCCTCGGCCGCCTTCGCCTTGTCCCCGGCAGCTTCGAACTCCAGACCCTTGCCATACTGCACCAGCGCCTCGACCGTCAATGCGCTGCCAGGGCCCGTCGGTGAACCACCGACTCCTGGCTGCGCGGTGAGCTGATCCGCCAGCGACGCCAGTGCCTCGGCGAGCTGCTCGCGCTTCACCAGCTTCGGGTCGCCGCGGACCACCGCCACCGGTTCACCGGTGGCAGCGTTGATCACCCGTGCCTCGATCTGGATATCACCATACTGATCGAGCAGCGAGCCGACCACCAGCAGTCGTGATCCGGCCGCCTGCGCCGCCTCTCTCGCTGCACCAACATCCACCCGGCCCGGACGTGCCGCACTGGCCGGAGGCAGTGGCACGACCTGGGCCGCCCCGCGCTCGCCGAGCCGGCGACCGAGCAGGTCGGTCAGCGCCCGGCTGATCGCCTGGTACGACCCGCGATCGAGTCCCACCGAACCGTCGGTCTCGAATCCGCCGACAGCTACGCCGCCCTGCGCGCCAAGATTGGCGGTGGATGCTGCAAGCGCAAGTGCCACAAGGGTTTGACTCCAGAGCTTCATTGCTGCCCCCGGTACGGGTGTGGTCCTGCTGATAGGAGACGTTCCAGTCCGCCCCCGTTGTACTTGGGCCACCGTGGTGGCTATATTTCCCGGCTATCGTGGTTCCGCAGCGGAGCCACGGCGTACGCCAGAGGAACCGATGAAGCCTAATCTGCATCCGGTCTACAAGACCATCTCCGCCCACTGCCAGTGCGGCAACACCTTCGAGACTCGCAGCACCGCTGACAGCATCAGCGTCGAAGTGTGTGCCAAGTGCCACCCATACTACACCGGGAAGCAGCGGCTGGTTGACACGGCTGGCCGGATCGACCGGTTCCGTCGCAAGTACGGGACGGAAGCTCCCGCAGAGAGCTGATCTGTGGACGCCCGACTCCGCCAGGCGCTCGCGCGGGCGGAGGAGGTCGCCCGGCAGTTGGCCGATCCCGCAATCGCCGCGGATCCGGCCCGCCTGAAGTCCCTCGGTCGCGAGCACGCCCGGTTGACACCGATCGTGCGCGCGGCCGAGCTGCTTTTCAGGGCCCGGAAGGATCTCGCCGAAGCCCGCGAGATGCAGAACTCCGGTGATCCCGAACTCGTCGCACTGGTTGCCGACGATCTGAAGCTCCTTCCCGGCAGGATCGCCGAACTGGAACAGGAACTGGCCGAACTGCTGGTCCCTCGCGATCCTCACGACGACCGCGATGCGATCATCGAAGTGCGCGCCGGCACCGGTGGTGACGAGGCGGCCCTCTTCGCCGGTGATCTGCTCAGGATGTACACCCGCTTCGCCGAGCGTCGAGGCTTGAGAGTCGAGCCGATCGAGGTGCAGGATGGCAACATGGGTGGGATCCGTGAGGCCATCGTAGCGGTGCGCGGCGATGACGCCTACGGCCTGCTGCGCCGGGAATCCGGCGTGCACCGGGTTCAGCGAGTCCCCGCCACCGAGCAGCAGGGACGCATCCACACTTCCGCCGCCACGGTGGCGGTGCTGCCGGAAGCCGAAGAGATCGACGTGAGGATCGAGCCGGGTGACCTCCGGATCGATGTCTTCCGTTCCTCCGGCCCCGGCGGTCAGAGTGTCAACACCACCGACTCGGCGGTGCGGATCACCCACCTTCCCACCGGCATCGTCGTCTCGCAGCAGGACCAGAAGTCGCAGCTCCAGAACAAGCTCAAGGCGATGGAAGTGCTGCGCGCCCGGCTGCTCGACCGGATGATCTCGGAACACGAGGCGGCACGCGCGGCCTCGCGCAAGATGATGGTCGGCAACGGCGACCGCTCGGCCAAGATCCGGACCTACAACTTCCCCCAGAGCCGGGTGACCGATCACCGGATCGGCTACTCGGTGCACAACCTTCCCGACGTGATCGCAGGCAGGATCGACGAGCTGATCGAAGCGGTGCGACGCGCCTCCCGCCAGGAAAACGAGGTCGGCTGATGGCCACCAGGAACGAGCTGATCGCCGAAGGCACCATTCTGCTCTCCGCGAGATTCAAGGGCGATGCCCGGCGCGATACGCTGGCCATCATGTCAGCGGTAGAAGGGGTTCCGATCGGCACGCTGCAACTGGAAGGCGCGGCCGAGTTCCCGCCGCACCTCCAGCCGGACTTCCATCTCGGAATTGCCCGTCGTGCCAGTGGTGCGCCGATGCAGTATGTCCTTGGCAGCACCGGGTTCAGGAACCTGATAGTGCGAACCGATCGCCGCGCGCTGATTCCCAGGCCCGAGACCGAACTGCTGGTCGAACTCGCCCTGGCGCGGATCGCCACCGGGACAGTTGTGGACGTCGGCACCGG
>CAZSPH010000158.1:0-4666 GCA_964608715.1 uncultured Gemmatimonadaceae bacterium
GCCCGGGCCGGCGCATCGGGTGAAGGCTTCGCGGTGGTCGCTGCCGAGATCCGTGACCTGGCCGAGACCAGTGCGGAAGGTGCGCGGCGGATTGCCCGAACTGTTTCGGGGCTGAACGATCAGATGGCCTCGGTGGCCGGTACGGTCGCTGCGGGCCGGGATCGGGTGAGCGGGGTCGAGGGTGTGGCCGAAGGGGTCACCAGGGCGCTGGCCGAGATCGTGGGAGCGATCGAGGAGGTCAGCCAGGCGGCAGGAACGGTGGCGCGGGAAGCAGCGGCCCATCGTGAACTTGCCGACAGTCTGGCGGCCCTGGGGGCGGATGTGGCGAGGGCCGCCCAGGGCAATGCCCGGGCGGCCCAGCATGTCAACGATTCGGCCGCCGAGCAGTCGGCGGCTACTCAGGAAATCGCAGCGGCAGCCGACCGGCTGGTTGCGACCGCAGACCAGCTCACCACGCTGGTCCGCGGCTTCCGGATGTAGACTGCCTACTTCTTCTTCGCGGCCGACTTCTTTGCCGCAGCCTTCCTGGGCGTCGGCTTCCTGGGCGCGGGCTTCTTCGGTGCCGGCTTCGAGGTGGCGACCGACTTCTTCGCCCTGGGCGCCGGCGCAGCCTTCTTCTTTGCCGCCACCTTCACCTTGGGAGCAACCGTCGCCTTCTTCGCAGTGACCTTGGGCCTGGCCGGAGCGGCCACCTTCCTGGCCTTCACGGGGGCCGCGGCAGGGGCCGCCTTCTTCGCTGCGGGCCTGGGCGGAGTGGGGGCAGCCGGTGGCTTCCGGTTCGGATCGGCCTTGCCGACCACGATCGGCTTGACGCCCGATGGCTTGGGCGCGAGAGCTGCGGCGGCCTTTGCCTTTGCACCGGCGGCAGCCTTCTCTTCCCTGGCAGACCGGGGGACCTTCCGGTCTCCAGCGGTCCGCAGTTCTGCCAGCACCCGCTCGATTTCACCCTCGTCGAGGAGGTTTCTCCTCACCCCGAATCGCAGCAACTCCTCTGCATCGGCGACCTTGAAGTCACCGATTCCGGCCGCCGCGCGGCTCAGGTCGACCATCGCAGTGGCTACCGGGCTCCGCAGTACCGCAGCGATTCCGGGTAGCGCTTCCATCAACGAGGAAATCTGTGGTGCAGCCAGTTCTGTCATCAGGACGCCCCTTTCGGCTGCGCATACGTTGGCTGATGTAGCGCCATCCGTCAAGATGCAGGGGTTGACGGATCCCCGATTCTGCCGTACCTGTAGGGGTACCCTCCGCCAGCGATCACCCTCCACCCGCAAGGAATCGTCACGATGAGCAAGCGTCAGGTCAAGGAGTTCCGACCGGAGGAAGCGCTCTCCCTGATCGCGGCCGACCGCGATGGCGGCGACCTGGCGTGCCCCTGCTGCGGCAGCGACACGGTGGAGCGGAACCCGCCCAGGGAGCGGGACGCCAACGAGTCGCCCGGGAGAATTCAGCTCGCCTGCGGCAGCTGTGGTCGCCACGCCGGCTACGTAACCACGGCGGTCCGGAGTGCCGCCGCCGGACCGCCGTGAACCCCGCCGCTTGACCTGAGACCGGTTCGGGGTGATCGTCCCGCCCCGATGACACCATTGTCCCGACGCGGGGGCCGGTCGCCGGCCTCGATCGCGATTCTCACGGTACTGATCGACATCGTCGCATTCGGAATGATCCTCCCGATCCTGCCGGGCTACGCTGACAGGCTGGGGAGTTCGCCATTCGCAATCGGTGCACTGGTCGCCTCCTACTCGGCAATCCAGTTTCTGCTGGCTCCGTTCTGGGGCCGGGTCAGCGACCGCTACGGCCGCCGCCGGATTCTGCTCCTCGGTCTCTTCGGCAGCGTCCTCTCCTATCTGATATTCGCCGTTGCCGATTCGTACCTGCTGCTGTTCGTCTCGCGGATCCTCGACGGCGGATCGGGAGCGACTATCAGCATCGCGCAGGCCTACGTCGCCGACGAAACGGAGGGAAAGGATCGCGCCCGCGCGATGGGCAAGATCGGCGCGGCATTCGGGATCGGCTTCGTGATCGGGCCGATGATCGGCGGAATCTCCGCCGAACGCGGCTACCTCTTCACCGGCTTTGTCGCCGCAGCCCTCTGCCTGGCCAACCTGATCTTCGCCTGGTGGGCTCTGCCGGAATCGAACCGCACTCCGACTCCCGCACCGGCACCACTCGCGCCCGGAACCTGGCGGAGGCTGGCGAGCCCGCTCGCGGTCCTCTTCCTGGCAACGCTCGCCTTCACCGCCGTATACGTCGTCTTCCCGCTATATGCCGAGAGCGACCTGAACGCCGACCGTCGGACCATCGGGATGTGGTTCGCGACGATCGCGCTGGCAACGGCTGCGGTACAGGGAGGACTGATCGGACGCCTGGTGCCGCGATTCGGAGAAGTCGGCGTGGCGCGATGGGGAGCCCTGATTCTGGCGGCCGGCTTCCTGCTGCTGCATCCGGCTGCAATGAACGGCTCGATCTCCTTCGGCGCGGTGCTGGTGCTGATCGGGGCGGGCTACGGAATGGGCGGCCCGGCAATGCTGGGACTGATCTCGAGAATGTCGGGCGAGGAGCGTCAGGGCAGCACGATGGGCCTGGCGCAGAGCACCTCGGCGATGGCGCGGATCATCGGCCCTCCGCTAGCGGGGCTGGTGATGCAGCACGGTGGCGCACCACGAGCGTTCATCACTGCATCGGCGATCGCGGCGGTGGCATTCGCCGCCACGCTGACCGTACCTGCCTTCGCTACCGCGGAACGCTGAAGAGCCGCTTCCAGCGCACTTCACGGAAAGCAGCGAAGCGGTCACTGCTCTCGGCGTCGTAGGAGAAATAGACCAGCACCGGCAGGCCCACCACGTTGGCCCGCGGCAGAAATCCCCAGTAGCGGCCGTCATACGAATCGTCGCGGTTGTCGCCCATTACCAGCAACGAATCGGGCGGAACGACTATCGGCCCCCAGTTGTTCAGATCCGGGCGATAGTTCTCGGGAACCGGGCCCGCGAAGTGGGGCAGCTGCCAGCGGCGCATCTGGCCGCGCACCATGCTGCCATCGCGCCGGGTGGGGTCGACCGGGATGATGTACGGCTCATCCTTCTCCTCGCCGTTGAGCAGCAGACGACCGTCGATCATCTCCACCGTGTCGCCACCGAGCGCCACCAGACGCTTGACCACCTTCTGGTTGTCATCCACCGCGTCGAAGACGACGATGTCACCCCGCTCCGGTTCCCTCACCGCCGGGAGACGCGCGCCCACCAGGGGCACCTGCGCGCCGTAGAGAAACTTGTTGACGAAGAGGAAGTCGCCCACCAGCAGGGTGTTCTTCATCGATCCTGACGGGATCCGGAATGCCTCGATCAGGAAGGTGCGCAGGACCAGCCACACCGAGAGAGCGATCACGATCGACTTGACCCACTCGAAGAGCCAGCGTCCGATCGCACGCCCTCTGCCGGTCCTGCGAACCCTGTCAGCCATGCTTCAGTCCCGCCAGTCGGCGATGAAGAGATTGGTGTCGTGCTCCGTGGTGGCGTGGCGGTTCGATGCGAAAATCAGCTTCTTTCCGTCAGGTGAGAACATCGGGAAGCCGTCGAAATCTTCGGCATGGGTGATCCGCTCCAGCCCGGTCCCGTCGATGCCGATCAGGTAGATGTCGAACTCGCGTCCCCGTGGATCTTCGTGGTTCGAAGAGAAGATCACTCGCTTGCCGTCGGGATGGAAGAACGGTGCGAAGTTGGCACCGCCCAGGTTGGTGATCATCCGGGGATCGGAACCGTCGGCGTTCGCTACCCACAGTTCGAGCCGCGCCGGACGGACCAGCCGCTCACCCAGCAGACGGCGATAGTCGGCGGTGTCGGCAGCGGTCTCGGGATACTGAGCCCGCCAGACGATCTTCGATCCGTCGGCCGAGAAGAACGCTCCACCATCATAGCCGACGCGATCGGTGATCCTGGTGACACCGGTGCCATCGACGTTCATCAGGTAGAGATCGATGTCACCATCCATCGTGGAGGTGAAGATCACCCTCCTGCCGTCGGGCGAGGCGGTGGCCTCGGCGTTGTAGGCGCCGTTGCTGGTGATCTGCCTGGCGTCGGAACCGTCGGGATTGGCGGTGTAGATCTCGAAATGACCGAGCGGCCAGACGTAGCCCTGGGAGCGATCCGGTGGCACCGGACAGGCCGGCGAATGCCCTTCGGTCGAGGAGTAGATGATCCTGCTGTCCGACTCGATGAAGTAGCCGCAGGTGGTCCGGCCGAGGCCGCTCGACACCCGCCGGATGTTCGAACCGTCGATGTTCATGATGTACTGCTGATCGCAGGTGGAATCACCCACCTGGCGCTGGAAGATCAGTTGCGTGCCGTCGGCGCTGAAATACGCCTCGGCGTTGTTGCCCTCGAAGGTGAGCTGGCGGATGTTGCTGAGTCGGGTCTCCCCCGGCTCGGGCTCATGGAAGACCTCGGACGCCGGATTCCCGGACGGTCCTTCGGAACCGGCACACGCCGCTGCCACCAGCACGGCGGCTCCTGCTATCAGATGACGAGAGATGGTACAGCTCCTTGATATCGCGTTCCGAGGGGTCAGTCTCGCAGCGCCTCCAGCACCGCATCGACATGCCCCCTGACCTTTACCTTCTCGAAGACGTGAGTGACCACACCGGCCTCGTCGATGACGAAGGTCGTCCGGTTGA
>CAZSPH010000159.1:0-4652 GCA_964608715.1 uncultured Gemmatimonadaceae bacterium
TCAACAGAAAGATCAAAGAGGCCTTTTTTGTCCTCCATAATTGGTTGGTTTTGCTTTGTTAAATATAATAGTACTCGCTGATCAATACAAATTTTTCATTAAAAAAGGCCAAACAGAATTGCCTGGCCTTTATCAAAAAAAACAATTTCTTAATACGCTCTTGCAAATAATACTCTTTCCTTGGATGGGTTTCCAGTAAGAATACATTTTCCTTCTTCCTGAACATTATTTAATGGAATACAACGAATGGTTGCTTTTGTCTTCTCTTTGATGGCATCTTCCGTAGCTGCTGTACCGTCCCAATGAGCGGCAACAAAGCCTCCTTTTTCTTCCAGTAATTTTACAAACTCCTCCCAAGTATCGGCTCTGGTAATATGCTCATCTCTGTATTTTTTAGATTGGTTGAACATATTGTGTTGGATATCGAGTAGCAATCCGTCAATAAACTGTGCAATACCATCCCAGTGTACAGTTTGTTTTTCTTTAGTATCGCGTCTGGCAACTTCCACCACATTCTTCTCCAGGTCTCGAGCCCCTATTGCTATCCTTACCGGTACACCTTTCATTTCATACTCTGCAAATTTCCAACCCGGTCTGTTATTGTCATTGTCATCATACTTCACACGTACACCCAGCCGTTTTAAATTTTCTACCAACTCTTTTACCTTTCCATCAATAAGGCTCTTTTGCTCATCCCCCTTGTAGATAGGCACAATTACTACTTGCCAAGGTGCAATTTTAGGTGGTAATACCAATCCCTGATCGTCGCTATGTGCCATTACCAATGCACCTATCAGGCGGGTACTTACACCCCAACTGGTAGCCCATACATATTCCAACTGATTTTCCTTATTGGAAAATTTTACATCAAATGCTTTCGCAAAATTTTGCCCCAGAAAGTGAGAGGTTCCTGCCTGTAGCGCTTTCCCATCCTGCATCAGGGCTTCTATACAATACGTGTCTACAGCTCCGGCAAAACGCTCGCTTTCCGATTTCACTCCTTTTATTACCGGCAAGGCCATATACTCTTCCACAAAAGTGGCATACACATCCAGCATTTTCCGTGTTTCTTCTACAGCCTCCTCACTCGTAGCATGAGCCGTATGCCCCTCCTGCCATAAAAACTCAGCCGTACGTAAAAACAGACGTGTACGCATTTCCCAACGCACCACATTGGCCCACTGGTTTACCAATATAGGCAGGTCTCTATACGACTGTATCCAATCTTTATACGTATTCCAAATGATGGCTTCGCTGGTAGGCCGTACAACTAACTCTTCTTCCAGTTTGGCTTCCGGGTCTACAATCAATTTTCCTTTATTCTCAGTATCCGCTTTCAACCGGTAATGCGTTACAATAGCACATTCCTTGGCAAACCCTTCCGCATTTTTTTCCTCTTTTTCAAAAAGACTTTTAGGAACAAATAAGGGAAAGTAAGCATTCACATGACCTGTATCCTTGAACATTCTGTCTAACTGATCTCTCATGTTTTCCCAAAGGGTAAAGCCATAAGGCTTAATAACCATACAACCCCTTACGGCCGAATAATCGGCCAATCCTCCTTTTATCACCAAATCATTGTACCACTGCGAATAATCTTCCTGTCTGGATGTAATTTCTTTACTCATAAATAAACTTCAAACTACTGGTTTATCTGGCACTAACAGCTGTTCATAATTTAACAAGCTCTTGTACCTCAAATTGATGTGTTTCGTATTTTTTTGTCGTACTTTTATATAAGTGAATTGCAAAAATAGATTTTAATCACCACAAAAGCAGCATTGATGAAATCATACTTTTATATAGTGGCAATGGTTTTGCTAATTGGTTTTACCAGTTGCTCCACGGCATACAGAACCGGGCAAACGCCTGATGATGTTTATTTTTCACCTGCTAAGGAAGTAGATGAGTATGTAACTGTTCAAAGAAACGATGACCGCTACTATAGTGGTGGTGATGAGTATTATGAAGATCGTTTTCTGCGTATGAGAGTGCAGAATCGTTATCGCTGGTCATCATTAGATGATTATTATTTCAATACCCCCTACGCTTTTCATTATACCAGTTTCTATGGAGGCTGGAACAATCCTTGGAATAGCTATTGGACGTGGAATAATTTCTACAACCCTTACTATAACAATTTCTACAACCCTTATTGGGGAGGAGGATTTGGCGGCCCTGTGTTTGTAAAAAATACAGCTCGTTATAATCCGCCAAGCCGTCCCGTTGTATTTAACCCCATGAGCTACGTTGGTAATGTATCATCGGGCAATAGAAACAATGCGATTAATAACAACAGATATATAGGTAATTACAATAACGGTGGCGCTCGTTACAATAATAATAACTGGAATAGTAATTCATTTGACAACTCTTCAAGAAGAGTATTTACGGGAAATAATAATAATTCGCACAACAATCAAAATACCTACACACCATCGCGCACGTATAACCCGTCATCCAATTCAGGATCGTCTTCCAGCGGTAGAAGCAGTAGCAGCAGTAGTTCTAGCTCTGGTAGTGTAAGGCCACCAAGATAAGGGATTCTATTTTTTGAGTAAATAGTAAGGAGGTAATAAAACTAGTTGAGATTAGTATGTATTCCTCCTTTTTTATATCCAGCATAAGAAGACTAAGAAACAAGTATGAAGAAAGTATTCATTGTTGCTAGCAGCATTTTTTGTTCCACTATTGTTTTGGCTCAGTTACCAGAGGATGTTTTAAAATATTCCTGGCAGCCCACTACAGGTACGGCGAGAGTTAGTGCAATTGGCGGAGCTATGGGTTCATTAGGTGGAGATATTTCTGCAACTTTTATCAATCCTGCCGGGTTGGCTTTTTATAAAACATCTGATTTTGTTTTATCACCCGGCTTCAATTTCAATAATAATAAAGGGTTGTTCCGCGGCACCAGTGCAAAGGATAAGGACAATTCTTTCAACTTTGGTACAAGTGGTTTTGTCGCAGGACTACAGGGAGGACAAAAATGGACCAATAAAGCCATTAGTCTTGCCATATCCCGTTCGGCCAATTTCAACAACCGTGTTTATTATACGGGAGAAAATGATTATAGTTCTTTTGGTGAACAATATGCTTCCGAAGCTGCCTCCAGCGGGCTGAATATAGAAACCGATGATTTTTTCAGAAGCCCCAATGTTTCTATTGTAACTAAAATGGGGGTTTGGAATCGTTTTGCTGATACAGCAACTATCTCCGGTCTTCCCGGTATACAATTAGTAAGCCTGTCCATGTTGGATCATTTGAAAAATGGAAATCCTTTCTTAGTAAAGCAATCTCATTTGATAGAAACCAGCGGAGGCGTTACTGATTTTGCTTTGGGCTATGCTGCCAGCATGGATGACAATATATATGTAGGCGGCTCTATCGGTATTCCTGTAGTGCGCTATCACAAAAGAAGTGTATTGCGGGAAGAAAATCCTGCCGGCATGACTAACGAAAATTTCAATTTCGCAGAGCTCACTGAAAATTTTAATACAAAAGGTGCTGGTGTAAATGCAAAGCTGGGAATTATATTCAAACCCGCTGACATGCTACGCCTAGGTTTAGCCATACACTCGCCTACCTGGTATAGCTTAGAAGACAGCTATGATGCATCTCTTACCACAGACTTAGGATCTTATTACGAAAACCCTCCTGGCCCTCGCACTGTTAATTCAGCTACTATTGCCTCCTTTAGCGGTAGCGGGCCAAGTGTTTATAAATATGAATTGGTTACACCCTGGCGCTTTATGGTAAGTGGCTCCTATGTATTGAGTGAGGTAGAAGATGTGCGTATGCAAAGAGGTTTTCTTACGGCAGATGTGGAATATGTAACCTACAAATCCAATCGCTTTCGCAATGCAGAAAACTATGACGATGGCGGCTATTATGACGGGCTAAATAATGTGATGAAGGACTATTATAAAAATGCTATCAACTTTCGCATAGGTGCTGAATTGAAGTACACCACATTTATGACCCGCCTCGGCTTTTCTTATTATGGCAATCCTTATAAAGATCCCGAAATTAAAGCCAACAGAATGTTCATCAGTGGAGGATTAGGGTACCGCCATGCAGGAATGTATATCGATCTTACTTATGTACACGGGTTACAAAAAGACATTAGTTTTCCCTATCGCTTACCTGATAAGGCCAATACGTTTGCAGAAACTCGCAATACAGGCAGCAACCTAATGCTGACATTAGGTTTTAAAATATAACTTTTGCCAAAAGAGAGTAAAAATGTCTCTTTCATAAAAGTGGATACTATTGGTATCCACTTTATTTTTCCCTTATCTTCGCACCTTAATGAAAATACTCATTAAGCAGGCAACGATTACCGATCCGGCTTCTCCTTACAACGGACAGGTGGCCGATATACTACTCGATAAAGGCTTCATAGCCAAAATAGCTCCCACTATTACTGAAAAAGCTGATCAGGAAATAAATAGTACAGGCTGGTGTGTATCTCCCGGCTGGGTAGATGTATTTGCCAACTTTGGCGACCCTGGTTATGAATACAAAGAAGTGTTAGAAACCGGAGCGGCAGCAGCAGCAGCAGGTGGATTTACCGATGTTTTCTTGCTTCCTAATACTAGTCCCTGTGTACACAATAAAGCAGGAGTAGAATACCTTGTTCAAAAAGGCAAAAC
>CAZSPH010000160.1:0-3122 GCA_964608715.1 uncultured Gemmatimonadaceae bacterium
CTTCGCTCGGGATGACGGACGCCACCGTCATCGGTTCGCCGTTCGCTGTTCGCTGTTCGCTGTCATCCGTTCTCCGTTCTCTGCAATCTGTAGACCCTCACCACTGGTTCGCCATCCTCGGTCTCTTCCGGGACCACGATCCGACCGTCACCCCAGACCCCCTGGAAGAATGCCGGCGTGGGTGGAGTAACCTCGCCGCGGAGGATGCCTTCCGGTGAAAATACCAGCAGGCGGCTGAGCGCTCCCGCTGCACCTCCGATTCCCACCCAGAGGTTACCGTCACGGTCGACCGCAAACCGCTGCCACGCCGGCCAGTGGTCGGGTAGATCGGGTGCCAATCGCCGGAGGATCGCGGGGTCTTTCTCCGCCATCGCGCCGATCTCGCTCCGGACAATCGAATCCCGCTCGGCCGGAGTGATGGCAGTGACTGCTACCGGGAAGGAGAACCGGCGCACCGTGTCGCCGGCTGTTGTGGTGATGAAGAACTCGCCCGTATCCGTGCGACCGGAGACGATCGTTCCATCGCGGCGCGGAGTATGATCGACCAGCGGCTGGAGCGGGACCCGACGTATCCCTGTCGCAGTCTGTCCTTCGATCGATACTGGCCAGGTCCACGACTTCGGCGGCCACGGAATCGACGAGTCCGTCGGCATGATCACGGTCTGCCTGCGTTCGCCGTCGAAGCCGGTCAGCGCCCAACCGGGCATGCCGTCCCGCAGCATCGAACCTGGAAGCCAGATGCTGCCGGTGCTGTCGACGATGAGCTGCCGCACGGAGTAGCAGCAGACGCTGCGATGCGAGGACAGGAACGTGCCGTCGACATTGTAGAGTGAGACCATCGCCTCCTGGGGCCGCTGCACGATCAGCGTGTCGCCTGCCACTGCGATGATTCCGCTCCGGTACTCTCCCGGACCTTCTCCCTCGCGTCCCACCGATCGGAGAAAATTGCCGAGCGAGTCGAAGACCTGCAGTCGCCAGGGACTGCGTTCCATCACATAGACGTTGTGATGACGGTCGAGTGCAACCGAAGCAAGGATCGAGAACTCCGGGTTCACTCCCGCCACCGGTGCGGACGGTCCCGAGGGGTTGCCGAACGCTGCCGGCGCATCCTCCGGCGGAGCGATCTCCAGCGCCAGTTCGAAGTACCAGCCCTTCGTCCCCTCCCACTCGGCAGGGCCGCTGTTGGTGACTGATATCGAACCGTTCTGCAGCGTGTCGATGACCGGAGCTGCATACCGTACGGCGATATCGGATGGAGGAGTGCCATCGCCGCAGGCGAGAAGGAAGACGGCGATCGCTGCTGCCCGTTGCTTTATCATCCCGGAATGGTAAACGTTCCTGCGGGGTGAACCAGTCCCCTTCGACAACAACTCAGTTCAGGAGGCAGGCCATGTCCGCAGATGCGCACCGGATTTCGCTCGAGGATGCAGTGGTGATGGTCGAACGCGCCCGCAATGCCGGGATGCTGCCGGTAAACGGCTGGCTGATCGACGGCGACATCATCAGGGAGATCCTGGCGCAGCCCGGTGCGACGGGTCTGCGCGCCTATCTCGCGGCAACCGAAGCTGGAGCGCCGACACTGGTGTACGTCGGCACCGACCAGCAGGGGCGGGACATGTATGAAGGCGTACTGGCAGAGTATATATGGCCATGCCCACCGACCTGTGACGGTGACAGCCCCTTCAACGGCGGTGTCGGTAGTTGAGTTTCTGGACAGTTGTCGGTCTGATATACACGGCCTGTACCGCCTGGGCAGTCAGTGTGGGTATCCGTCGCTACCGGCTGCTCGGCCGCGGCGGACGTGCGCTGCTGCAGTGGTTGGCGGTGAGCCTGGTGATCGGACTGGTGATGATGTCGATCTCCTTCGCCAGGAAGTGGACCAACCCTTTTGCCCAGCTCACCTATCCGCTGTTCGGGCTGCTGGGTATCCGGGCGTTGGCGGCACTCGATGGCCGTAAGGTGGCGATGCGCGTGGGCATGGCTGCCTGGGCCTGCTATCTGACCTGGTGGGGATGGTGGCTGAGTCAGGGCGAGTTCCGAGCAGCCTTCGGAACGTACAACGCCCCTGCACTGTGGTTCATCCTGTCGCTGGCAGGAATGCTGGTCGTCATTCGCCGTCTCGCCATCGATGTCGACCGGCCCTGGGAGGATTCCGCAGTGCTCGCCGGGTGGGGAATGGTGCTGAGCTTCGCTCCAGGGGTAGCGCTCGAGGTGCTCGGCTCGTTGGGCTACGACAGTGATCCGGACGTGGTGCGGCTGCTGTTCCGGCTCCGGCCGGTCGTCCAGATCGGCGGAATGGTGCTGTTCGCGCTATCACTCCAGCGGAATCGCACGTGAGCATCTTCATGGTGCTCGTGATTGCGTCTGGTGTGCTGATGATCGCGATTGCGGTCGCGATCGGCGTGATCGTTTTTCGTGCCCGGAGGCAGGACCGGGAGTGGGAGGTCGAGGTCGCCAGGAGGACGGAGGCGGTACAGCGGGCCGAGCGGCTGTCGCTGGCGACACAACTGCAGGACAACATCTATCCGCGCATCTACGGGATCCGGATGGAAGTCGGCGATTCCGACCCGGAGCTTGTCAGCAGGCTCGACCATATTGCTGCCAGTCTCCGGAACCTCACCAGTGACAACCGGGAATTCAAGGTACCCGGCGGCGACTTCCGTGCTGCGCTGTCGGCGCTGGCGAGTCCCACGCCGGGCGGTGCGGTGGAGCTAGATCTCGAGGATGGCATGACGGTGGAGGGCGAGGCCGCCTTCCATCTCTACCGCGTGGCGCAGGAGGCAATCCACAATGCCCGCAAGCATGCAAGAGCGGGCACCATCCGGGTCGAACTGGTCAGTGAGCGTGGTATGACTGTGCTGCGGATCGAGGACGACGGACCCACGTCATTCGGTACCGAAGGGAACATGCGGGAAGGCTTCGGGCTCCGCAGTATGCGCAGCAGGATCAGGTCGCTGGGCGGTACCATTCATATCGGACCGGGTCGGGACGGTCGGGGCACCATGATCGAGGCAGCATTGCCGGAGGCATGATGGCACGGGGAAGGAAGACGAACCGGACGGCGGTAATAGCCGATGATCACTCGGCGACGGCTGATGGCCTGGAGCGGTGGCTGGTCGAGG
>CAZSPH010000160.1:3222-4555 GCA_964608715.1 uncultured Gemmatimonadaceae bacterium
TCGCCGGTTTTCTCGTCCCTCTTCGCCGTTCCGGTGGCTGGTGGCCCTCGTCCTAGGCGCGTGCGCGCAGGATCGTGGCAGCGCTGCCACCGGAGATGTTGTCACCATCGGCTGCGAGCTGACGGAACGGGCAGTACCTGATCGGTCCCGGCCGCTGGTAATCGAGGACAGCGGCTCACCGCCGTGCATGCTGTCGCTGGACACGGTGCTGGTGAGATCCTGGTCGCCAGCCGAGTGGGATACGATCGATCTGGCAAACATCGCGGCTGTCGGCCCTGGCGGGGAACTCTACGCCCAATCCTACCTGGCGCCGGGAAGCGTCATCAAGCTGAGTGCCGCTGGAGAAGTCGTCGATCGTTTCGGCCGGGAAGGTGGCGGGCCTGGAGAACTGGCTGGGGGAGGCCTGGACATCTTCGTGACCGACCATGACACGGTCTACGTAAAGGACAACAGCCTGCGGTGGAGCGTGTTTACCACGGGGGGCAGTTTCGTCCGATCCGTGGCACTGGGCTCCGGTGTACCGATCGCGTCGAGAGCCTGCGTGCTTTCCGACGGGTCTGTAGTCATCGCGACGCGACTGAGCCCGGGAGGCTCAGTGGAATCGCTGCGACGTCTGGCGCCCGACGGAAAGGCGGTACGCGATTTCGGTGCTCCGGCCCGGGCAGGCGGCATCCTCACCGCACCGGTTGAACGGGAACTCTCCTGTGGCGTGAGGGAAGGCGTATGGGCAATGCCCCATCCATTGGAACCCGGCTACATCGTCGAGCATTGGAATACATCCGGCCGGCTGATTATGCGGGTGGTCAGGGAGGCAGCGTGGTTCAAGGCCGGATCGGCGCAAACCCGCGAAGACGTCACCCGAAGTCCGCCGCATTCCACAGTGCGACAGGTCGTCGAGCCGCAGCCCGGTATGCTGCTGACGATGATCGTCAATGCCGATTCACGATGGAAACCGATGGACCGCGCCGAGCAGAGGGCACACCTCGACACGCAGCTCGATGTCCGCTACGAGCTGCTGGACCTAGCGTCGGGACAGATGCTGGCATCTCTCCTGGTCGATGATCCGGCCACGCTTCCGAACCGTCCGTTCCTGCGTAACGGCAGTGTCTACGAGATCATTCCGGATGAGGATGGTGGTGCCCGGCTTGTTTCCTACGCCTTACGCCTGCATGATAGGCGATGATACGCTCACTGCTGGCTGTGCCTGTGTGGGCGCTCATGCTGGTGTGGGGATGCGGGGCTCCGGCCGAGTACGAGGGCGCCTTGCCCGACTTCGAAGTAGCCTGGAATGCGCCGAGCACGGATTCACAGGTTATCGCGTTCGACCCACCGG
>CAZSPH010000161.1:0-4382 GCA_964608715.1 uncultured Gemmatimonadaceae bacterium
TGGTGATGGATGGCCAGGAGTACCGGATCTCGTTCGCCGGCGCGCCGGCTGGCGAATACAAGTTCTTCTGCCTTCCCCACACTGCGATGGGGATGTACGGCAAGATCACCGTCACCGAGTAATTGCTCGCTCGGGTGCAGTGACGGGCGGGGGCCTCCGATCAGGTGGCCCCCGCTTCCATTGTCACCCCGTGCGTCGATGCAGTCCCATCACCAGCAGCGGCACGGCCAGCCCGACTGCCACACCGGCAACGCTGTCTATCACATAGTGCATCTGGCAGTAGACCACTCCGACGGTGAGCATCGCGGTAGGAACTGCCATCACCAGGCCCAGTCGGCGGTCATGGCGCCAGGCGCTGAGCGTCGCAGCCACGGTGGCAGCCACGTGTGACGAGGGGAAGGCGGCTCCATAGGCGCTGCCCTGCGACAGCCCCGCATACACCAGCCGCGCCGGCAGGTTGGCCACGAATTCGCCGGTCGGACGGGCGAACTCGTAGTACGGCCCGGCCACCGGAATCAGCAGATAGCAGATGTAGCAGACCAGGAAGGTTGCGATCACCGCGTCCAGGTACGGTCCGATCAGTCCGGTCCGGTGACGGCTCAGCCAGACGACCACCGGTAGAGGCACCAGGAAGTAGTAGGAGAAGTAGACTGCATGGAGCACCGACGACCAGAAGACGCTCGGGCTGGCCCGCCACCAGTCCCGGCTCGGCTGATTGCCGAAGATCGCCTCTTCGAGCCGAATGACAACATGATCGTAGGTGGATGCGGTGCCACTGCCGTTGAGCAGGTCGAGCGCCGAGTAGAGTCCGGTGAGCAGCAGCAGCGGATATGAGGCCCGGAGCACGCGGCCGAAGCGACTCTCCGGCAGTCGCGCTGCAAGCCACGGCAGGAGAGGTAGCGCCAGATGAGCTGCCAGCACTGCCGGCACGCCGGGCAGGTGAAGTCGCGAACCGGCGATCGCTGCGATGACGATACCGTAGCACGCGATCATCCAGTCGACCGGCCGCCAGCGCCGGGGGGTCAGATCAGGCGCTGCTGCCGGTACCATTCAGCGGTCTGGGCCAGTCCTGAAGCCGCATCGAACTCCGGCGCCCATCCGGTGGCAGAGATGAAGGGAGCGGGATCGCCGATCCACGCCTGCTGGTAGAACTCGTTTGCCTTGTCGGCGCGCAGAATCGTCTTGCGTCGCAGGGCTGCTGCCCATGCTCCCGTCGCAGTGAGAGCGGTGCGTGCCAGCCATTCGGGCAGCGGTACCAGTCGCACCCGCCGACCCATCGCGCGACCGATATGATCGATCATCTCGCGTCCGGTGATGATCTCGGGATGGTTGGTGTAGAAGGTGCCACCGACGACGCCATCCGCACTTCCTGCTCTCGCGATTCCTTCCGCCAGGTCCTCGACATGCACCAGGGAGAGCTGCATCGATCCGTCGCCGAACATCGGAGCGATCCCCATGCGGGCAGCGCGGAAGACGGTAAGCAGGTTGTCGGAGTCGCGGGGGCCGTAGATCGTCGGCGGGCGGAGAATGGTCCACGGCATCGAGGCCTGCCTGACAACCCGTTCGCCGGCGAGCTTGCTGCGTCCGTACATCGTCACCGGGTTCTCGACCGGCCCTGATACCGGCTGGTCCCTGAGCGCCGGGCCACCTGCCGCCATCGAGGAGATGTAGACGAAACGGGGAGAGCCGGACTCGGCAGCCGCGCGCAGAATAGCCTCGGTGCCGTCACGGTTGGCCGCGAGGAACTCCGCCTCGTCGACCGCACCGGTCAGTGCGGCCGAGTGATATACCACATCCTGACCGTCGGCTGCGGCTGCCATCGCGTCCCGGTCGGCGAGATCGCCCTTGATCAGTCGTACGCCGAGGTCTGCCAGCCGTCGTGCTCTTGACGGGGAACGGATCAGCGCCGTGACTTCATCACCACGGGCGACGAGGCGGTCGATCAGGTGACCACCGAGGAAGCCGGTGCCGCCAGTGACCAGCGCCTTCATAGCGGCCGTTCGACTATCCGGTAGGTCTTGTAGGGAGTGAAATTTGCCTTCGAGAGGCCCTGGATGATCTGGTGGTTGTCTTCCAGCAGCCAGCCGGCTTCACCCCATCCGATGCCGCGGGCAGCCGCCTTCGTCCATATCCAGTGGTAGAGTGCGGCGTCGATTCCCTTGCCGCGCCATTCGGGCAGGATGCCGAGCAGAAGAATCCGGGCCCGGGTGATCCGCTTGGTCTTCAGCCGCCAGAGCATCGAGAGCGCTGCCGGGAACATCCGTCCCTTGCGATTGCGTCCCAGTACCTCGTTAAGGTCGGGCAGTGCCAGTCCGAATGCTATGGGCGTGCCGTCGGCGGTCTCGACGAACGGCACGATCTCCGGGATCACCACCGGACGGAACTGCTCGGCGAGATTGTCGATCTCGCGATCGGTCATGGGAACGAAGCCCCAGTTCTGCTCCCAGCAGGCGTTGTAGAGCAGCTTGACCCGCTCGACTTCGTTCTTGAAGTCGCTCACGTCGAGCCCGCGGAGCCGCAGGTTGTAGCGCCTGAGGATCAGGTCGACGGCGCGGGCGGTGCGTTCGGGGGCCTCGACCGGAGCAGCGAGGGAGCCGCCCTGCAGGCAGACGAGATCCTTGGCCTTCCCGAATCCGGCAGTCTCGAGGAGAGTGAGGTAGTAGGGAGGATTGTGCGGCATCATCAGCGTGTTCGGCGTGTCGAACCCGTCGATCAGCAGGCCGCACTCGTCGTTGACCGAGAACGACATCGGGCCACGCACCATCGTCATGCCGCGCTCAGCCAGCCAGGCTGAGGCCGCATCGAAGAGCGGTGCCGCGACGGTAAAGTCGTTGATGCACTCGAAGAAGCCGAAGAAGCCGACCCGGTCGTGATGGAGCTCGTTGTGCAGCCGGTTGGTGATCGCAGCGATGCGGCCAACCACTCCGCCGCTGCGTTCGGCGATGAAGTATTCGGCTTCCCCGTGTTCGAAGAACGGGTTCTTCGCCCGGTCCAGAAGCTTGTGGATCTCTGCCTTGAACGGTGGAACCCAGCAGGGGTTGGCTGCGTGCAGTCGGTATGGGAGATCGATGAAGGCGGCAAGATCGCTCTTCGATCTCACCGCCCTGACAACCAGTTCCGTGCTCAGATTACCCCCAGCTCCTTGCCGATCTTTGCGAAGGCATCGAGAGCATGGTCGATCTGCTCCGGGGTGTGCGTCGCCATCACGCTGGTGCGCAGCCGGCACTGGGAGGGCGGCACGGCTGGCGGAACCACCGGATTGGTGAAGACACCGGCATCGTAGAGCTTGCGCCAGAAGACGAAGGTCGTCTCCAGCGGCCCGATCAGCACCGGGACGATCGGAGTGGTAGTCGGTCCGATATCGAAGCCGAGCGAGGCAAAGCCGTCCTGCAGTCGACGGGCGTTCTCCCAGAGGCGGGTCCGGCGCTCCGGCTCCTGCTGCATCACTTCCAGTGCTGCAAGCACGCCGGCAGTATTGGCCGGTGGCAGCGAGGCGGTGAAGATGAACGGCCGCGAATGATGCTTGAGGAAGTGGATCACCTGCTCGTCGGCGGCGATGAAGCCGCCCACCGAGGCCAGCGACTTCGAGAAGGTGCCGGCGATGATGTCGACTTCCTGCTGCATTCCGAAGTGGGCGCCGGTGCCCTCTCCGTTGGGGCCGAGTACGCCGAGTGCATGGGCATCGTCGACGGTGAGCACGGCGCCGAACTTCCGGGCGATCCGGACCAGCTCCGGGACGTCGGCAACGTCACCTTCCATCGAGTAGACGCCGTCGACGACGATCATCGTCCCCTTGCCCGTGGTATTCTCGCCGAGCTTGCGCTCCAGCGACCCGAGATCACCGTGGTTGAAGCGGACGGTCTCTCCGAACGAGAGCTTGGCACCGTCGACGATGCAGGCGTGATCGAGCTTGTCGAGATAGACGGTCTCGCCGCGACCGACGAGTCCGGAAATCAGCCCGAGATTGGCGCCGTAGCCGGTAGAGAAGACCATGGTCGCCTGCTTGCCAAGAAACGTGGCAAGGGCCTCTTCGAGCTGCTCGTGAATGTCGAGCGAGCCGTTGAGGAAGCGCGACCCGGTACAGCCCGAACCGTAGCGATGAAGTGCCGCTGCGGCTGCCTCGAGAACCTTCGGATGATGGGTGAGGCCCAGGTAGTTGTTGGACCCGAGCATGATCCGCTCGCGGCCCTCGATCACGACCACCGTGTCGTCCGATTCCGAGATCGCCTTGAAGTACGGATAGAGGCCCGCCGCCTGTACTTCGCGCGCACGGGTGAATTGCCGGCACTTGTCGAACAGCGCCACATGGGTCTGCACTGTCTCAGTCGGCACGAGTCCTCGCAGGTCGAGTGGATCAGCGCCCGCAGGGTACGGGTGGGAAC
>CAZSPH010000162.1:0-4265 GCA_964608715.1 uncultured Gemmatimonadaceae bacterium
CGGCCACGATGACGCTGCTCGCCACCGGCCTCGCCGGTGGCGAGCAGCGTCATCGTGGCCGGCTCAGGGACGGTGCTGCCAGGGTTCTCGGGATCGATGATCTGACGGAGCGAGCCGACCGTCATGTCGTCGAACGCGAGGAAGTCAGAGTTGCCAGTAGTCATGAAGCTGATACGGGTGAACGTGTTCAGATCGATGAGGCCCCAGAACAGGACGCTACCGCCAATCTGCGACGTCGTAGGATTGTAGTCGGTGAACTGCGTGGGATCCGCGACATGGTCGTGGAAGACACGAAGTGTCAGCGTACCCGGGAAGTCTCCGATGTCGACACCCCAGAAGCCGAAGGCTGCCACCGCAGCGCTGAACGTGATATTGAACGAAGCGGCCGAACCATTGGCTGAGACCTCCATGTACTTGGTCCCGGACGTCGGATACCGACCGACTCCATTGGTGCCGGCGCCCTGGTTCTGGATCTGTCCGTTTCCGCCGCTGAGAACTGCAGTCCCTGCCCCCGAAAAGGAGAGGTTGAACGGCTGATTCGTGCCGGCGCTGAAGCTCTCGAAGTCTTCGGTGTAAGTTCCGCTCAGGTAGGACTGGAACGCGGTTGAAGCGGCGGTCGAGTTGGTCCACGGCTGCGTCGCCCTGGAGGACTCCGAGGCACCCTGGCTATCGACTCCCTGGAAAACCTGTGCCTGTGCCTGCTGCGGTGCTGCCAGCGCAAATGCGGCAGCGAAAGCAAGAAGCTTCTTGTTCATACGGTTTCCTTCTGGTCGCAGAGCGACCGCTATCGGGGATGGTGCGGTGGATTGGCCAGCGAAAAGGGAAGAAGCGTGCCAACCCGTGTAGGCGTTACGGTTACTGCTAACCGATGAAATCGCAACGACTTACTGTCAGGGAAATCGGACACATGACTGGGAAATGGTGATGCGAGGGGAGTACAGTCGTGGCGGGGCCGCCACAGCTTAGAGAGACGTTCGCTCTCTACTACTGGTGGGCGGTTGCGACGGTGGGTGGGGCATGATCCGACGATTGGTGGGGGTCCGACGGCGGGTGGGGATCCGAGGATTGGTGCATTCCCGGAACAAAGGGCGGCCACGAGGGCGGCCCTTACGGAGTTCCGCTCATTCGTATGGGGATTGCTTCGCCCCTACGGGGCTCGCAATGACAGCGGGAGGGCTAGTTCCTCGGTCCGCGCGTCCCGGGTGAAGATCCTGAGCCTCCTGGCGCTCCGGTACAGCTCGTCCGCAATCCTCGGCAGACCGAGCTGGCCGGCCCGGCCCTCGTCGGTGAGGCGCTCGACGGTACCGCTGCGGGTGAGCAGCGGCAGGTCCACTCCCAGCATCGAGGAACGCGCCGGATAGTCGATCAGCACCTCGCCGGGAGAGAGTCCCAACTCGGCTGCGAGCGCATCTTCCGCTACCTCCAGCCGGTCAGGATCCTCCCAGATCCAGCTCGGCAGATCGGCCGGCACCTCCGTGGCGGGAAGATCCAGCGCCCGCTTGTGCAGCCGCCGCCGTTGGACCCGGTCGGCCAGACCGGTAGGGTCGATCTCCATCAGCATCGTCATCAGCGAGCCGTCGGTGGCCGTCGCGACATCGGCCGGAGCAAGGTGTCCGGCCCGCACCGCGCCCCGCACGGCCCGTTTGAACATGCAGGTGGCGCTGCGCACCGCGTGATGCCAGTAGACGTTCCGGTACATCTGATACTTGGCGAACAGCAGCGATTCGAGGGCGCTGACACCCTTCTCGTGTACTCCCACTTCGAGTCGTCCGCTGTCGGCAGGGACCAGGCAGAGCGATGCCAGCAGGCGGTCGACATCTACCGTGCCGTAGGGAACGCCGCACATCCGGGCATCGCGGGAGAGGTAGTCGATCTTGTCGAGATCGAGCGAGCCACTGATCAGTCCGCCAAGTGGTGAGTCGGAGGTGCCCCGGATCAGGGCCCCGACTTCCTCGATCAGCTCGTCGCCACCGATGGAGCGGAGCAGGTCGCCGAGTTCTCCCTGGCCCAGTCGCGCTACACCGGCGCCTTCATGATCCGGGAAGCCGGCCTCCTCCAGTGCGTGCGAGAAGGGATAGTGGCCGATGTCGTGCAGCAGGGCCGCCAGCCGCACCGCCAGTTGACGCTCTTCCGGAATCCCGTCGAGATCGCCTCGTTCGCGGAGCGTGGCCAGTGCTCTCGTGGTGAGATGGTACGCGCCGAGTGCGTGCTCGAACCTGGTATGGGTGGCGCCCGGATAGACCAGAAAGGCATGGCCGAGTTGGCGAACGTAGCGGAGTCGCTGCACCGCATCGGTGTCCATCGCGGCTGATGCGGCCGGTTCGAGGCGGATGTTGTCCCAGAGCGGGTCGCGGATGACTTCGAAGCCGGGGGCGGTCATGCGCGGAAGGTAACGGAGGACAGCGAACGGTTCAGTCGCCGCCGTCAGGCGGCGGTGATGGCGCCGCCACCCCGACCAGTGCCACACGCATTGCCGTAGGGGCGACGCCATGCGTCGCCCGGATCCATCGTCATCCCGAGCGTCAGCGAGGGATCTGCTTTTTCCGACAAGCAGATCCCTCCACGGCGCACCCGCTGCGCGGGTGCTCTGGTCGGGATGACAGTTCTGCATTTCTGTGGCCACGTATGCGTGAAAAAGGTCAACGCGGTTGCGGAGCATGCCCCTATCCTGGCGGCATGTGCCCTTGTCCTCCTCCTTCCGCCGAGCGTACCATATGGTCATGCCTGTTCTATCCGAGTCATGGACCCGGGAGCGAGTTCTCCTGCTGCCCGAAGACGGCAACCGCTACGAGCTGGTCGACGGGGCGCTGCTGGTGAGCCCGAGTCCGCGTCGTGCTCATCAGCATGCGGTCGGCAACCTCTACCGTCGGTTCTGCTCCTACCTGCAGGCAAACCCGGTCGGTACGGCAGCTTTTTCGCCGGCCGACCTGGATCTGCGGTCCGGGCAACTCGTGCAACCGGACCTGTTCGTTGAGAGGCTGATCGATGGGCAGGGACCGGCGGAATGGAGCGATGTCGGCATTCCGCTGCTCATAGTCGAGATACTGTCGCCGACTACTGCGAAACATGACCGGTTCACCAAGCGTCGCCTCTACCAGCGTTCCGGTGTGCCGGCGTACTGGGTCGTGAATCTCGATGCTCGGCTGGTAGAGGTATGGACTCCAGGATCGATGACCCCGCAGGTGGCCAGGGCTCGGCTGGAATGGAGTCCGGACGGTGCGGCTGCGCCGCTGGTGATCGATCTGGCCGAATATTTCGGTCAGGTCTGGCGTGCGTGACGCAACCCGACCCGTGCCATACGCATTGCCGTAGGGGCGACGCCATGCGTCGCCCCTACGGCCTGCGGCTGAACCCGCGGCTCGGCAAGAGGTGCCAGGGGCGGCGCATGCGCCGCCCCTACTACGCCCGCTCGGCCTCCAGCCGCCAGTGCTCGGGGCTCCGCCACAGCGATGACAGGATCAGTTCGCGCATGTACATGAACTCCTGCGGCAGCCGGTCGTAGAGCTTCTCGAACAGCTCGCGGTGGCCCAGCAGTTCGTGCTTCCACTGTTCGCGGTCGACCTCCATCAGCTCCAGGAAGGTCTCCTTGCTGAAGTCGAGGCCGTCCCAGCGGAGATCCTCGTAGCGCGGCATCCAGCCGATCGGCGACTCGATCCCGGCGCCGCGACCGCGGACCCGGTTCACGATCCACTCCAGCACCCGCATGTTCTGCGAGTAGCCGGGCCAGATGAACCGGCCGTTGGCGTCCTTGCGGAACCAGTTGACGCAGAAGATCCGCGGCGGCTCCGAGAGGCCGCGGCCGATCTGCAGCCAGTGGTTGAAGTAGTCGCCCATGTGGTAGCCGCAGAACGGCAGCATCGCGAACGGGTCGCGACGGACCTGACCCACCGCGCCGGCAGCAGCGGCCGTGGTCTCCGAGCCGATGGTGGCACCGAGGTAGACGCCGAAGTTCCAGTTGAAGGCCTGTGAGACCAGCGGCACGGTGGTCGCACGACGGCCGCCGAATATGAACGCCGAGATCGGGACACCGGCGGGATCCTCCCAGCGGTCATCGATCGAGGGACACAGTGCGGCGGAGACGGTGAAGCGCGCGTTGGGGTGCGCAGCCGGCGTCTTCGATTCGGGGGTCCAGGGATTGCCGCGCCAGTCGGTGAGCTTCGCGGGCGGCTCCTTGGTCATGCCTTCCCACCAGACGTCGCCGTCGTCGGTGAGCGCGACGTTGGTGAAGATCGTATCGCTCTCGATCGTCTTCATCGCGTTGTAGT
>CAZSPH010000163.1:0-4027 GCA_964608715.1 uncultured Gemmatimonadaceae bacterium
GAACTCTCGTCCCGCATGTGGGTATCGTAGATCCCGCCGTAGCGGGCTGCGATCCTGGCCAGTTCGACCACTTCCGATGTCGGTGCATAACTGCCGGGCGCATAGTAGAGCCCGGTGCTGAGTCCCAGCGCTCCCGCACGCATTGCCGAGTCGACCAGAGTGCGCATCGAATCCAGTTCTGCCGCCGTGGCTTCGCGGTCGGCCATGCCCATCACCGTACCACGCACCGCACCGTGGCCGACCAGAAGCGCGAAATTGGGGCCGGTACCGAGCAACTGGAAACGCTCCAGAGTTTCGCCGGTGCGCCAGGTACCGCCACCATCGTTTCCGGCGATCACCGTGGTGACGCCCTGCAGCAGCGCCCACGGCGCGCGCCGCACCGCCGAATCAGCATTCCCGAGATCACCCTCGGCATGTACATGCGGGTCGATGAAGCCGGGGGCGACTACCAGTCCGGTGGCGTCGATCGTGTCGGTGGCGGAAACCATTCCGGGAACTGCCATGGCGGCAATCCGGTCGCCGGAGATCAGCAGATCGAGCCGCCTGGCTGGCGCACCGGTTCCGCTGTGAACGTGTCCGCCGCTGATCAGCAGTGATCCTGACTGGGCGCCTGCCGGGCCTGCAGGAAGAGCCAACGCAACCACCACAACTGCGAGAAGACTATTCCTCACAGTCGTACACCACCGCTTCGTACTCGAATCGGACTGTGCCCTCGAACTGCGGTACGGTTACGACGTCCACCGGTTCGGTCAGCGCCATCGTGGTGAAGCAGGATGGTCCCGGCGAAGTCGTCCGGACCCGGGCCGTCATCACCGTTCCGGAAGTCGTCACCGACCGGATCTCGATTCCGTGGCCACCCGATCCCTTCGTTCCCGCAGCGGCCAGGAGCACCATGCGACTGCCGAAATCGATCTGCGGCACCGGTGGCGGCTCCGAAGTCCAACTGTGGATCGTCTGCCAGGTGTCGCGCCATGAAGCTGAGTCACGGACTACCCTGGTGGTGGAATCGGGGAAGCCTGAATTGCCGGAGAACGGCGCCTGCTCCGACAGGCGAAGCAGGGCAGGGGAGCCCGTGCTCCGGCTGCCGCCGGAACCGGCACAGGCGGCCACCACTGCGACGGTGGCAGCGAGCAGCGTCGTTCGGATCATCGGTACCTCGTGCAGCAAGGGGTCAGTTGCCTTCGAGCCTGCGCCAGACGCCGTCGCGACGCGAATCGGCTCCGCCATCGGTGGTGCCGTCCCTGCGGACGATCACGCCATGCAGGCCGGAGTCCTCACCAGAACCGGGCCGCACCTCCACTCCCTTCGCTCTCAGCGCATCGACCACACCGGGTGCGAACTTCGACGCTTCACCGGCGAAGCTCGAACCGCGGGCGATCAGATTCGGCAGGTCGATCGCTTCCTGCATTCCCAGCTTCCATGCCAGCAGGCCCACCAGCAGCTTGCTGTTGTAGGCTAGAATCGCATTGCCGCCGGGAGAGCCGATCGCCCCCCGGAACGACCCGTCCTGATCCAGGATGATGGTCGGCAGCATTGACGAGCGGGGGCGCTTGCCCGCAGCCACCGCGTTCGCGACCGGCATGCCATCGACCACTGGTACGAACGAGAAGTCGGTCATCTCGTTGTTGAGCAGGAAGCCGCCTACTGCTCTGGCCGAACCGAAGAGCGATTCCACCGTGGTGGTCATCGAGACGACATTGCCGCGGCTGTCGACCACGACGAAATGACTGGTACCGCCGATCTCGTCGGTGGCATCCGGGCCGAAGGCGATCCCGGTCGGCATGCCGGCTTCGGGGGGAGCGCCGGCCGAGTCGCCGATCAGGCGTGCGCGCTCCGCCACGTAGCCCGGGTCGAGCAGACCGGCCACCGGCACGTTCACGAAGCCGGGATCGCCGATATACCGGTCACGGTCGGCATACATGATCCGGCTCCCCTCGGCGAACAGGAACCAGGCTCTCGGATCATCCGGTCCGCGCGAGGCGATATCGGTATGCTCCAGCATGCCGAGCAACTGGAGCACACCCACGCCGCTGGATGGCGGTGGAGGAACACAGATCCGATAACCATGCCAGGGGGCACAGAGCGGCTCGCGCTCCACCGGCTCGTAGCCCGCAAGATCGGCCAGAGTCATCCCGGCGGGAAGCGGCTCCTCGTTCACCTTCGCGACGATCGCCTCGGCGATCGGTCCCTCGTGCAGCGCCCGTGCGCCCCTGCTCGCGAGTGCGCGAAGCGTCGCGGCGTAGTCGGGGTTGCGATGGAGGTCACCGATCTGCACCGGGGTACCATCGGGCCGCGAGAACAGCGCTCTGACATCGGGAGCGTTCGCCTTCTCGCCGCTGCCATTGACGAAGCGCCCCAGTCGCGGCGCAATCAGAAAGCCGGTGTCGGCCGCGGCGATGACCGTGCCGAACAGTTCGTTCCATGGCAGCACACCGAAGCGGGCATGGGCCACGCCGAGCATCGGCATCACACCGGGAACGCCGGTGGCTCTGCCCGTCATGGTGGCATTGCGAACGGGATTGCCAGCGCCGTCGAGGAACATCTCAGGAGTCGCGGCTGCCGGGGCGGTCTCGCGCCCGTCGAACATCGTGACCTTGCCGGTGGCGGCCTCGTAGTGCATCAGGAAGGCGCCGCCGCCGAGTCCTGAACTCTGCGGCTCCACCAGACCGAGCATCGCCTGTACCGCTACCGCGGCGTCGACCGCGCTGCCTCCTGCCCGGAGCACTGTCAGGCCAGCTTCGACTGCCTGCGGGTTGGCGGCAGTGACACCGGCGGCAGGGCCGCGATCCGGGTCGAGCACCTTGAAGGTGCAGCCGGTGATCGGAGCGATGGTCGTCGCGGCTGTGATGCCGCCAAGCATCAGTTTCTTTCTCATCTATCGCCCCTGTGCGCCGATCTGGTACTCGCGCGGTGGTGTGGCACCGATCAGGTGGGTCACGAAGTAGTCCCAGCGGCGGCGCATCATGTAGTTGTTGGCGTAACCGAAGCCGTGGGCGGCATTCGGGATGATCACCAGGTCGAAGTCCCTGTTCGCCTTGATCAGTTCGTCGACCACCAGCAGCGTGTTGAACGGTGGCACGTTGTTGTCCATCAGGCCGTGAGCCAGCATCAGCCTGCCCTTGAGGTTTGCAGCTACGGTCTGATTGGCCTGGGCGGTGTAGTTGTCGGTGCCGTCGGCGTTGCGGGTGAGCAGACCCTGGTAGCGCTCGGCCCAGTTGTCCTCGTAGACCCGGTTGTCGTGATTGCCGGCCTGCGCAATGCCCACCTTGAAGAAATCGGGATGGCGGAACATCGCGCTGGTGGTGGCGAAGCCGCCGCCGGAGTGACCCCAGATGCCGACGCGGTCGATGTCGATCCAGCGATAGCGACCGGCCAGCTCCTTCATGCCGGCGATCTGATCGGGGATGGTGTTATCCGCCATGCGGCCGTAGTAGGCATCCATGAAGCTCTTGTTGCGGTTCGGCGTTCCCATGCCGTCGATCTGGACGACGATGAAGCCAAGTTCCGCGAGGGCACGGGCATCACCGCGGGCGGGTGAGAAGGCGCGACTGCCGACGCTGCCGGATTGCGGACCCGGATAGATCTGGTTGACGATCGGGTAACGCTTGGTCGAATCGAGCCCGGTCGGCGTGAACATCAGGCCGTAGATGTCGCTGGTGCCGTCGCGCCCCTTCATCCTGATCCGGGTGGGCGGGGTGTATCCGGCAGCCAGAAGATCGGTGATGTCGGTGCGGCCCAGCTCCATCAGGATCTTCCCGTCGCGGTCGCGCAGCACCGTGACGCCGGGAGTATCAGGGGTGGAATGGGTCGATACCATGAACCGTGCATCGGGGGAGAGCTGCACGTCGTGGTCGAACTCCTCGGGAGTGAGCATCCGATGACCCGAGCCGTCCAGCTTCACGCGATGCAGCTTGCGGAAGTAGGGGTCGCCTTCGGTATCCCAGCCGAGGCCGGTGTACCAGATGGTGCGGCTGGCCTCGTCCTCGCGGACGATCGCCGTGACGTTGCCGGGAGCGGCGGTGATCCG
>CAZSPH010000164.1:0-4020 GCA_964608715.1 uncultured Gemmatimonadaceae bacterium
GTTCCAGCCGTTCGCGAGGAAGTGGCGGGCCGTTTCGAGGCCGTAGCCGGAGGAGGTTCCAGTGATGAGAGCGGTAGGCATTGTTCTATCCCGGGCAAGGAGTGAGGCTGTCGTATACAGTCGTATACGTAAACGCTAGTATACAATAAGGCGGTTGCGCGGGTTTGTCAACGGGTGTATACCTATTGCCATGGCGATCACGGAAAAGCCGGCTTCGGGCGGCGGACGGCGGGGAGTACGCGGCGGCGGGGAGGCGACCCGGCTGGCGATCCTCGAGGCAGCCCGGGAACTCTTCGCCGCGGAGTCCTACGAGCGGGTGGGATTGCGGGAGATCGCGGCGGCGGCCGGAGCGACCGCGGCACTGGTGAACCGCTACTTCGGCACCAAGGAACAGCTCTTCCGAGAAGTACTGGAGAGCGGCAAGCCCTACTTCTTCGAACGGCTGCTGAGCGATCGCGACCATTTCGGAGAGTCGGTCGCCAGGATCATCGTCTACGGCGACAGCGAACCGGATGGTGCTTCATCCGAGCCAGCCGGACCGGCACCTGTCCCACCCGGCAACGTTTCGTACGTGGTCCACTCACTCGGCAACCCCACGGTTGCAGCAATGGTGCGCGAGGTGCTGGACAGCGAAGCCGTCCCGCGGCTGGCCGCCCGACTGGGCGGCGCCGATGCCGCCCTGCGCGCCGAGCTGGTATTCGCCTGCTTCGCGGGGGTGCATGCCCTCAAGCAGGTGGTCGGTACGGCTGCGCTGAACAGTGCCACCTCCGAACAACTGGTTGCCGCACTCGCGCCGATGATCCAGGCCTGCGCAGGCACTGCCAACGCCCCTCCCCTGCGTCGTCCTCAACCCCGACGACGCGGGCACGGCAATGACGAGTAGACCGCGATGCGGGACCATGCATTGCAGCTTGATGCTGCTGGCGGTCCTTGCACTGACCCCGCGACTTGCTGCCCAGCAGCGGCCGGCGCCTCCACCCGTCATTCCGTGGCGTTCGTCAGCCGACTGCGTCGGCGTAGTGCCGCCAGCGGAGCCGACCGATTCCACCCCGGACTATCACTCGGCAAGGGGATTTTTGATACTGCCGCCACTGCCCCGCCCTCGGCAGATGCGTGGGACCACGCTGACAGTCAGGATGCTATACCGTGCCAACGGCCGTGTCGACAGCATCCAGGTGTTGGGTGCCGCCGATTCGGCGTACGCAGCACGTTATCTGGAATCCATCCGCGCTGCGGCAAGCCGGCGAACCGTCCACCCGGCAGTCTACCAGGGGTGCGCGGTAGACAGTTGGTGGACGGTGAAGATGACCTTCGACCCGTAAGGCCCGGGCTCACCCGGGCGGCCGACCACACCTCGAGTAGGGAATGGCTGGATGGAGATCTGGAGTTCAGGTAACCGGGGCGGCCACGGCAGCGATGATCGACCGACCCAGGCGACCCTCCCCTGCAAACCGCCCGCCAGATTAGATTCATTCACCTGCGGTGACGCAGGTTACCCCAGCAGGACATCCGTGATCATTCATAGTCTGCCATCGGCGGCCCGCATGTCGGCACTGGAACCGGAGTTCGTGCAGGCGATCGCGCCGCGCTATCGAGTGGAACGCTCCCTCGGCGCCGGCGGTATGGCGACGGTATACCTCGCCGAAGATCTCAAGCATCACCGCCGCGTTGCGGTGAAGGTACTGCGACCCGAACTGGGTGAAGCGGTGGGAGCCGAACGATTCCTGCGCGAGATCACCACTACCGCCAACCTGCGACATCCCAACATCCTGCCGCTCTTCGATTCCGGTGAAGCCGCCGGACGGCTCTACTACGTGATGCCCTACGTCGAGGGTGAGACGCTGCGGGACCGGATGCAGCGCTCCGGAGCAATGCCGCTGGACGAGGTACTGAGAATCACCGACGAGGTGGCCGATGCGCTGCACTACGCGCATACCCGCGGCGTGATCCATCGCGACATCAAGCCGGAGAACATCCTGCTCGAGAACTCGCATGCCGTGGTTGCCGATTTCGGAATCGCGCACGCCGTGGGAGGAATGGACTCCGACCGGATGACCCGGGTCGGCACCGCGCTCGGCACGCCCCACTATATGAGCCCCGAACAGGGCTCGGGCGATCAGATCGACGGCCGCAGCGACCTCTACGCCCTGGGTTGCGTGATGTGGGAGATGCTGACCGGCTCTCCGCCCTTCGATGGCCCTACGATGATGGCGGTGATGGTGAAGCATGCCATCGAGCCGGTGCCCTCCCTGGCCATCTCCCGACCGGATCTGAGCGAAGCAGTCACCACCGCGGTGCAGCGCGCTCTGGCCAAGGCACCGGATGATCGTTTCGCCTCGCTACAGGAGTGGCGCGCGGCGATCGCACCGGGTCTGACCTTCACACCCAGCAGTGGCACACCGCTGGTAGCAGCGATCGACCGGCCATCACCCGCGTTCAGCACTACCCTGCTGGGGCGTGATGAGGCCCTCGACGACGCGGCCCGCCTGCTACGCGATAGTGTACGACTGCTCTCGGTGACCGGCTATGGCGGTACCGGCAAGACCCGCTTCGCCGCCGAGCTGCAGCGCCGGGTGGCCGGAAGCTATCCGGGAGGTACGGCATTCGTGTCGCTGGCCGCGGTGACGGATCCGGCCGAAGTGATGGCCACCGTTGCCACCGCACTCGACATCACCGAGGCACATGGACGAGGGCCGGTGGAGGCGATCGCGACGCTGGTGGGCAACCGCAAGGTGCTGCTGGTCCTCGACAACCTGGAACAGGTGGTGGAAGCGGCCGACGACGTCGGCGCCCTGATCTCCCGCTGCCCCGAGTTGCAGGTGGTAGCCACTTCCCGACGCCCGCTCAGAATCGGTGTCGAGACCGAGCTGCCGCTGCCGCCGCTGATGCTCCCGGAAACCGGTGCATCACCGTCTTCGATGCTTGCGTGTCCATCGGTTGCGCTGTTCGTGCAGCGAGCCGAGAAGGTCAAGCCCGGCTTCACCGTCACCGGCGAGAACGCGGCGGCAATCGCCGGCATCTGCCGCTCACTTGACGGGCTCCCGCTGGCACTGGAGCTCGCCGCAGCACGGGTGCGGATCCTCGAACCTGCCGTGCTCCTGCAGCGACTCGATCATGCGCTCGACCTGCTCACCTCGGGCGACCGCGATCTGCCGCTCCGCCAGCGGACGCTCCGCGCCACCATCAGTTGGAGCTACTCGCTGCTCACCGCCGACGAACAGCTTCTGCTCAGGCGCCTGTCCGTCTTCCACGAGGGCTGGACCCTCGAGGCGATGGAACAGGTCTGCTACTCCGATGACGATCGCTGGCGCGCGCTCGACGATCTCTCATCTCTGGTCGAGAAGGGGCTGGTACGTGTAGCGGCCTCAGGCGAACGCTACGGTCTGCTGGAAACGATCCGCGCCTTCGCCGCCGAGCAGTTGCACGCCGGCGGTGAAGTGGAAGAAGTGCGCGCGATGCACGCCGACTACTACCTTACTCTGGCCGAGCGGATCGACGCCGGCATCCAGGGCACGACGCAGCGCGAGGCGATGCAGCTCGGTCGGGTCGAGGACGCCAACTTCTTTGCTGCGGTCGCATTTCTGTTGGCGCGGGCAAAGCTCGGCGACGCTGCAGCACTGGAGAAGGGTATGCTCCTCGGCGGCTCGCTGGGCTGGTACTGGCACATCGTGGGGCTGCATGTAGCTGCCCAGGAACCGGTCGACACCCTGCTGGCCATGGCAGAAGGATTGCCCGGCTCGCGCGGCCGGGCGCTGGCTAGCTTTACCAGCGGCATGATCCTGTCGATGACCGGCGCGCTCGAAGGCGGCATCGAGCGGTGGACCACGATGTACCACGATGGCGTTCTGATCGGCGACGATGCCATTGCCGGATTCGGAAAGGGCGGCACCGGTTACGCCTTGCTGGGTCTGGGCCGGTTCGCCGAGGCGGGCCCGGTGCTCGACGAAGCGGTGGAGCGCGCCAGGAACTCCGGCAACCAGTTCCAGCACGCGCTGATGCTCACGGTGCAGGGCATGCAGA
>CAZSPH010000165.1:0-3880 GCA_964608715.1 uncultured Gemmatimonadaceae bacterium
GAAGGGTGGAGGCCGCCACCACTTCCACTCGGCTCTATCTCGCCTCCGGTGTCACCACGATCCGCACCACCGGCAGCAACGCCCCGTACAACGACATCAACATCAAGTCGCAGATCGATGCCGGGCGTCTGCCGGGTCCGAAGATCCACATCACCGCCCCCTACATGTCGGGTGCGGGCGGCGGCTACATGTCGGAGATCACCTCGCCGGAGCAGGCGCGCCGTTTCGCCAACTACTGGATCGACGAAGGGGCGACCTGGTTCAAGGCATACACCACCATCGCCTCCGCCGATCTCAAGGCGGTGATCGACGAGGCTCACCGGCGCGGTGCCAAGGTGACCGGCCACATCTGCTCCGTCTCTTTCCAGGAAGCTGTGGCACTCGGCATCGACAACCTGGAGCACGGCCTCTTCACCGCCAGCGACTTCGCGCCCGGCAAGGAGAAGGACCGCTGCCCCAACAACATCCTGGCCACCGCCACGTCCAGCGACAACGCCAGCCCTGATCGTGATGCCTGGAATCGCACCATTCGCACGATGGTGGACAACAAGGTCTCGCTCACCAGCACCCTGGTGATCTACGAGCTGCTCTTCCCTGGTCGTGCGCCGGTGGAGCAGCGGACCCTCGACGCGATGGCACCGGAGGTACGCGAGGCCTACCTCGCTCAGCGGAAGACCATCGATGAGAATCCGAATCCGGTTCTGACCGTGGCGATGCTGAAGAATGCGATGGCGTTCGAGAAGGCGTTCCATGCTGCCGGCGGCCAGCTCGCCGCAGGCGTCGATCCCACCGGCATCGGTGGCGCACTCCCCGGCTACGGCGACCAGCGCAACTACGAACTGCTGATCGAGGCCGGCTTCACTGCTCCGCAGGTGCTGCAGATCATGACGCTGAACGGCGCGAAGATCCTGGGCGTCGACAAGGATCTCGGCACGGTGGAAGCCGGCAAGGTTGCGGACCTGGTGGTGCTGAAGGGCAACCTCGCTTCCGATCCCACTGTCATCAAGAATGTGGTGACGGTATTCAAGGACGGCATCGGCTACGATCCCGCCAAGCTGATCGAGTCGGTCAAGGGAAGGGTGGGGATCAACTGATCGGCAGCAACACTCCGGTCTGGGCAGACGCCCCTGCATTCGGCCTCCCGTCCCTTCAAGGCGACGTGGAGGCCGAGGTCTGTGTCATAGGGCTCGGCGGATCGGGACTGTCGGCGGTACGGGAGCTTCTTCGTCGCGGTGTCGATGTGGTCGGCGTCGATGCCGGGACAGTTGCCGGTGGGGCTGCCGGCCGCAATGGCGGCTTCCTGCTGGCCGGGGGTGCCGAGTATCACCACGACGGGGTCAAGCGATGGGGGCGCGAGCGCGCGGTGCGGATCTACCACCAGACGCTCGATGAGATCGACCGGTTCCTGGCCGATTTACCCGATCTGGTGCGACGGATCGGATCGCGGCGGGTGGCTACCTCGCAGGAGGAGATCGAGGATTGTCGTGTTCAGCTCGCGATGATGCAGGAGGATGGCCTGCCGGCGGAATGGATCGACGACGAGTTCGGCGTCGGTCTCCTCATTCCCAGTGACGGTGTCTTCCAGCCGCTGGCGCGATGCCGACGGATGGCCGCCGATTCGGCAGCAGCCGGAGCGCGACTGTTCGAACGGTCGCCAGCGGTGAGCATTGCGGATGGAGTGGTCGAGACTCCGACCGGCAATGTACGGGCTCCGGTGGTTATCGTGGCCGTTGATGGTGGCCTGGAGAAGCTGCTGCCGGAGCTGATCGGTCGAGTGCGCACGGTGCGGTTGCAGATGCTCGCAACGGCGCCGGTCGCGGGGGTGAAAGTTCCTGCTGCGATGTATGCCCGCTACGGTTTCGAGTACTGGCAGCAGCTACCTGATGGTCGCATTGCGCTGGGCGGGTTGCGTGACCGCTTCGGTGACGCCGAGGAAACCGGTGATGCTGTTCCATCGGAGGAGCTGCAGCGGGAACTGGAACGGGTGCTGCGCGAGGAAGTGGGGGCGGCGGATGCGGTAGTCACCCATCGCTGGGCCGGTGCGGTGGGCTATACCCCCGATTACCTGCCGATAGTCGAGGAGGTCCGCCCCAGGGTCTGGGCGATCGGCGGGTACTGTGGCACCGGCAATCTGGTTGGAGCGATCTGCGGCCGTGGGGTGGTATCGCTGGCGCTGGACGGTGACCGCACCGTGCTCGGGGGATTCGTAGAATGAGGAAGCGCGACGGCGGTCTGGTCTACTCGACCGATCAGGGCAGGATCTGTTCCAACTGCCGCCGGTCGGTGGTGCAGTGCAACTGTAGTGACACGTCGCCTCCTCCGCCGAAGGGCGACGGCATCGTCCGGGTCGGCCGTGAGACCAGGGGACGTAAAGGTGCCGGTGTCACGGTTGTGACTGGCATTTCCCTCAAGGCGGATGAACTCGCGAAACTGGCCGGTGAACTCAAGAAGCGCTGCGGTTCAGGCGGCACGGTGAAGGACTTCGTGATCGAGATCCAGGGTGATCATCGCGATGCGCTGGTAGCTGAACTGACCAGGCGCGGCTTCAAGGTGAAGCGGGTGGGAGGGTGACTCGTCCGAAGGATGAGTCATCCCGAGCGGAGCGAGGGATCTGCTTTCATGGTCCTCTGTTCGCATAGCGATACACCGCCAGCATCCTGTCTCCACTGTCCGGGTCCGGCAGCATCACCGCCAACCTGTCCGCTGTTACCGAAAGAAGCTCTGCGTCCCCGCTAAGGGTGACAGTGCCGATCTTCTTCCCCATGTTGAGGTCCATGATCACCACCTCGGTGACGGGTGAACCGAGCGGCGAAGTCGTGAGCCACAGCATCCCATCCTGGCCACCGGTCATTCCTCTGAATGTCGGGATTCTGTCTGGCGGGGGAATCTGCCTGAGCACCGACCGGACCATCGCGCGGCTCTCTTCATCCAGCATCATCCCGGCGAGGCGTTCGATCGCCGCATCGTACTCTTCGGTGGTGGGGCGCCGTTCAGGCAGACCGAGTACGATGACCCGACGATCTCCATTCGCGATATCGTGGACCATGATGATGTCGTCGCTGCTGCTGCCGAAGGCCAGCAGGCTACCGGTCATCGCGATCCGTGCGACGGCACCGAGCGGGCGGTCGTGGTAGATCACAGTGTCGGTGATGACCGGCTCCGTGCTGCCATCGCTGCGAACCAGAACGACGCCTCCGCTGATCGGGGGATCATCCGCTGACGGCAGGCTTGGAGTTCCTCCGGCTGTCATCACCGCGACGGCATCGCCGCTGCACGCTACCAGGCCAGTGCCGGCAGGCAGGGCAATTGTAGCCGTCAGCGCATCGGTTCCGTCAAACATCATCAGGCCATTCGCGGGATCACGGATGGCCAGTCGGGATCCGGTGCCGCATGTCCCGATCCAGGCGGGCATCCTGAACTCGCCGGGGCCTTCGCCGCTTCGGCCGAACGATCTGACCGGGCTCCCTGATCCATCGTAGATGCGGATCCTGGCTTCGAGTCGGTCCAGTACTGCGAGGCCGTCAGTCAGCAGTACGGCGGAAGTGATCGCTGAAGGTGCCGATGCATCGCTGCCGTCAGCAACCCGGATGATGTAGTCGGGCGTGTCGGCTATCGACACTGCGGGTGGCGATGGAACTGTTGCCGGATCACCGCCGCATCCAGCGAGCAGTACGGCAACTGCGGCCGCCCGAATGGCAGGAACTTCCCGCGGGCCAGCTGGCATCCTTCACTCCGGAATGAATGTGACTGATGCACCGAGTCTAGCCGGATTGCGACTCCCGGGCCAGACGGTGCTAGCTTCCGGATTGTCCCACGAACACGATGGCAGCCACCCTCAGAATCGGACCACCATGTCCCGCTTCCGGCTTCCGCATCCGAT
>CAZSPH010000166.1:0-3872 GCA_964608715.1 uncultured Gemmatimonadaceae bacterium
TCACGGGCGAATACGAAGGGCTGTACTGCGTCGGCTGCGAGGAGTTCAAGCAGGAGGCCCAGCTCTTCGACGGTCGATGTCCCGAGCACCCGGGTCGCGAACTGGTACGCACCAGCGAACGGAATACCTTCTTCCGCCTGTCGTCGTTCCGCGATGAACTTCTCGCCGAGATCGAGAACGGCACCTTCAAGGTCGAACCCGAGATCCGTCGCAACGAGATCACGGCAGTACTGCGGGGTGGCCTCGAAGACATATCCATCTCGCGGGCCCGCCTCCCCTGGGGAATCCCTTTCCCCGGCAGCAGCGACGAAACCGTCTACGTCTGGTTCGATGCGCTGATCAACTACCTGAGTGCCACCGGCTACCCCGATGGCGACTGGTCGGAGCGCTGGCCGGCCGACCTCCACGTGGTCGGCAAAGGGATCACCCGGTTCCACTGCATCATCTGGCCGGCAATGCTCAAGGCAGCGGGACTGCCACTTCCCCGGCAGGTATGGGCGCATGGCTATGTCCAGTGGGGTGGAGCCAAGGTCAGCAAGTCCGAAGGCGTGGCGGTGCTGCTCGACGATGTGATCGCACGTCATGGTCCCGACGCGCTGCGCTGGTACCTGATCCGGGAAGTGGGCTTTGAACAGGACGGCGATTTCTCGTTCGAGCGCTTCGACGCCCGCTACACCGCCGACCTGGCCGATGGCCTGGGCAACCTGGCATCGAGGTCCACCGCTATGATCGTCAGGTATCGCGATGGAGTGGTACCGGATGCGAGTATCGCTGTACCGCTCGATACTGCCGGCGCGGACAGCATGACCCGATACGCTGCGGCGATGGACAGACTGGATCTGAAGCAGGCGGCCGAGCAACTCGAACTGGCGGTCCGGGCCGGCGACTCATTCATCGCGACCACGGCGCCGTGGTCGCTGGCCAAGGCGGGCGATGACGCAGGACTCGACGTCGTCCTCGTCGCGCTGGCGCGCCACCTCACCAGGCTCGCGGTGATGGCATTTCCGATCATGCCGGCCAAGGCGACTGCCCTGTGGCAGGCACTCGGTCGCCAGGGTGAGCCATCGGACCATGCGGCATGGACTCTGGCAGTGACACCGTCAGCAGGCGGAATGACGGTCACCAAGCCTGAAAATCTCTTCCCGAAGGTCTAGGACTTTCCCGGCCCGAACTTCGCAACGAGACGGTCGCGGATACGTCGGGATCCCACCGCCCAGCGGATCAGTGCGGAGTGACGGAGAGCCCTGATTTCCGTCCGGCGACGCGCCCGGGCAACTGCCGGTGAATCTCCGGCGGGACCGGGTGGCAGAAACGGCAGCAGTTCATCGCGAGTCGCTGGTGGTGGGGCCGCTGCCTCCCGCACCGTACCGAATGCCGCGGTCGACAGCCGCACCATCGGAATCAGTTCGCCCGCGCAGTCGAGTTCCCGCGCCCGCTCGGACAGCGGCTGCCACCTGGGCTCATCCATTCCGGCGACCAGCAGATGGAAGTCCAGGATATCGCGAAGCGCCGAGCCGGCATCGACCGTTCTCGACAGGTGCATTGCGGAGATCAGTGCGGCATCGACCAACGAAGTGACACCGAGGGCCGAGCCATCACTCCAGATCGCGTCCCGCCAGATCGCTTCCCGGATCCGCGTGCCGCGTGATGCCCGGCCGATCACACCGACATGCAGATCGATCGACATCGCCCCGCCTCGATGCGACCAGGTGAGAAGCTGGTGCGAGTACCTGAGGCGCAGCTTCCGTTCGCCGACGACCAGTTCCGCCGATTCACGCCACCCTCCCTGCTCCAGCGCCCGGTCGACCAGCGGGAGATCATCCGGACGGACCAGCAGGTCGATGTCGTCCATCGCACGGCCGAGGCCGGGCAGGCGCCCCGCAGCCACATGCGACGCGCCCTTGATGGCGACTCCGCGCACACCGGCGGCCTGCAGCGACCGATCGAGCAGCGCCAGTGAAGTACGGCACTGATCGCGAAAGAAGCCGGCTTCATTGACAGCCGATTCCATTTGACGGACCACTGCCGGAGGGGCATCGGCAATCGCCTCCCGCGGCATCATCGCAGCTACCAGTTCCATCACTCTCGCACGCCGCCAGCGGAACAGCGCCTGTCGCCAGTCTTCGGCGGTGAATGCTGCCACGGAAGCGGGCGTCGACAGTGCCGTGAGCCACGGCTCAGTCACTGTCATCCCTGCGCCGTCCACTCGTTGATGGCGCGCACAGCTTCATGCCCGTCGCCGAACTCGAGCGCAGCACACTCCGACTGCCGCACCAGTTCCGCCGCAGCGCGGAACCCTTCGGCACCGCGGATGTGATAGGTGAAGGCATTGGGACCGACCGCCAGGAAGGCATCACGCCGCAGCACGGTGGTGAACTTCGTCTCCGATCCGGCAGAGAAGCGCGGCAGCAGGATCCAGCGGGGACGCAGCCGGGTGTCCCAGGCCATCAGCGGCGGCCGGAGATAGCGGATCATTCCCTTGGCAGCGTGCGGCCAGCTCACACCCCAGTCGCCAGCCGGAAAGAGCGGCTGGACGAGGGCCACCGAACCGCCCTTGAGCGCGATCGGCTGGGGCAGCGGAGAGATCACGAGATCGGGTGGTGTACCAGTCAGAACCAGAAACTCGTCCGAAACGAAATCCCATCCGGCAGCCACCAGCATTGCACACAGTGTGCTCTTGCCGGAACCGCTGGCGGCGGGAAGAATCAGTGCCCTGCCGCCCCGCGCTACCACCGCCGCGTGCAGCATCAAAGCGAACCCCCCGCGATTGCTCACCGCAGCATGGAGTCCCCATTCGAACATCGGCCAGGAGTAGCGCCATTCGAACGGCAGCGTAAGAGCTGATCCGTCGAGCAGCATCCGGCCCCATTGACCCCGGCGCAGACCCGGCGGACGGATCCGCTCGATACCGAAGGTGAAATCGGGAACCTCGCCGTCGCCTGCCACGGGATGACGGCCGTAGAGATGACGGAAGGAATCGACGGACGAAGGATCAGTCATGGCGATCTGAGCGACCATCCGACCGAGCCGGATCCGGAAATCGGCAGCCGCCAGTCGTTCAGTCACATCCTCTGCGGGGATGTCGGAGACAGTTGTCATCTAGTCGATCAGTCCGACGTCCCGCCAGCCGCTGAGCGAACGGTCGAGATATTCCTCATGGCCGGTCATGCGGTGATCCGGGAGCATGGCGGCGAGCAGCGCTCGCAGTTCATCGCGCGTGGCCGGGCCGGTCGCGAGTCGCGCCAGCAGGTTCGCACCCAACCGGTCGACCAGATGGGTCTCGCGGGTGGGGATGAGGAATACGGCGACGTCGTCGTCGAGTTCCTCGAACAGGAGCGGTCCGGCGAGGGTGATCAGGTCCATGTCGGAAAATACAAGGCCCGGATGTCCGGGCCTCGATGATGATTGCGCGTGCGTCGCGAACTACCGCCGCCGATCCCAGCCGAGGTTGTACTTCTTGAAGTCTTCCTGGGACTTGGCCTCGTAGCGGCTGCCATAGTTGCCGTCCTGGTCGACACCCTGCTGACCGAACGACTGCCCTCCTCCGGCGCCGAGTCCCTCGTCCCCATCAGGCTTGCCATCACAGATGGCCTGGTCGGGCCTCCTGCTGGCGGCGCCGGCCGGCTTGCAACTCACAGGAGGCGATACGGCGGCGGCGATCCTGTTCCCGCCGGCACTCGCGGTCGGCACCCGCATGGTCAGCAGCACGGGTGCCATCAGAGCACCGGCAACGATGACCTTCCGCCGTGAAACCTGGCGTACCTGGCCATTCTCCTCGGCCACCGGCTTGTCACCCTCGTTAGAACCGTTCATCACTGCTCCATAAATCCGTTGCCCACTAACCGGGCAAGTTGCGGGCCGCCACCATGCCG
>CAZSPH010000167.1:0-3867 GCA_964608715.1 uncultured Gemmatimonadaceae bacterium
TCTCCACTGGGGCAGTGGGAGCCTGGGTGGAACGACGCTGGGCCCGGTACGCCAAGGTGCGGGGCTACAATGCCCTGAGCAGGGAAGAGGATGTCGATCTCAGTACGGTGGTCCGGGCCGGCGTCTGGCTGGCACCATCGGGGCTCGGCTACGGCTCGACCGGGATCGGGCCCGAGCTGTACCTGAGTTCCGGGCGCAGGTTCGACGGCGGATTCGCCTCTGCGGCGTTCCGGGCGCACGGTCTGTTCAGCGACGGGCTCACCCCCGACTCCGGTGCGGTGCAGGTGGCCGGCACGCTGGCGTGGATGCCGGGCGGGAAGCATCTCGCGGTGCTGCACGGCAGCGGTGGCCTGCTGCGCCGCCCGCTCCCGGCATCTGAGTACGATCTGGGACTCGGCTCGGGGCCGCGCGGTTTCGGACAGCACACCTTCACCGGTGATCGCGGCATCTTCCTCACCGGTGAGTACCGTTACGGAGTCGCCGAGGATTTCCTCAAGCTGGTCGATGTGGGGGTGGCGGCGTTTGCCGACTACGGTGGTGCCTGGTGGCGGGGAGAGGAACGCCGCAGCGGCTGGAGTGTCGGAGCGGGACTGCGTCTGGGAACCTCCCGGGCGCCGGACCTGGAGGCCAACCGGCTGGATCTGGTGTGGCGCTCCGGAATCGGAGAGGGGAAGGGCGAGTGGGTTTTCGTGGTTGCGAAGGGGTTCGCCTTCGCCAGTGGATTGCGCGGGGAACCGTAGCCGCACTGCTGTTGCTGACGGCAGCATGCGGGGAGAAGACCACCCGGGAACGCAGCAGTTCCGGGCTGATCGGTGAAGAGATCGCGACGCCGTTCTCGATGCCGGATCTCACGCTGGTCGATGCCCGGGGGGAGGCCTGGAATCTGGCCGATGAGACCCGGGGGAAGGTCGCCCTGATCTTCTTCGGCTATCAGAGCTGTCCCGACATCTGCCCGGTGCATCTCGCCAATGTCGCAGCGGTGCTGAAGAAGCTGCCCGACGAAGTGCGCCGCGAGGTGAGGATGATCTTCGTCACCACCGACCCCGCTCGCGACACCATGCCGCAGCTCCAGCAATGGGTAAATCTCTTCGATCGCGATTTCGTCGCCCTCACCGGTACTCCCGATCAGCTCGATGCCGCGCAGCGCGCGCTCGGACTGGTGGCCGCAGTGGCCGACACGGCCGCGATGCGGCGTGGCGAGAACTATGTCGTGGGTCACGCCACCCCGGTGGTGGCATTCACAGCCGACGGTGTGGCGCGGGCGATGTACCCGTTCGGGACCCGCCAGCGTGACTGGGCCAACGATCTTCCGATCCTCGCGACCTGGACTATGGAATGACCGAACAGTTCCAGTGGTGGTGTGCCGCCACCGGACTGCCGTGGAGCTGGCAGTGGCAGTGGTATCCCGGCGTCCATCTCGCCCTGATTCTGCTGGCCGTCGGCTGGTGGCAGCTCGGCAGGCGCCAGCAGTGGTCCCGGCGGCCCTGGGGCTGGTTCATCCTCGCCGAAGTGATGCTGCTCGCCACCCTCGACTGGCCGATCGGCAAGCTCGGCGCCGGGTATCTCGCCTCGGTGCATACCGTGCAGTTCCTGATGCTGACCCTGTTCATCGGGCCGGCGCTGCTCCGGTCGATTCCGGACGAAGGCTGGCGGCGGATCGCACCGGAAGGGTCGGCGACGCGTCGGGTACTGGTGTTCATGGCGCGGGCGCTGCCCGGTATCGCCGCCTACAACATCATCGTGATCGCGACCCATCTGCCGACGGTGGTCGACGGCCTGATGGCAACCCAGTTGGGTTCCTTTACGGTGGACCTGGCATGGCTGATTGCCGGGATGATCCTCTGGTGGCCGCTTGCCGCCCCACCGGAGTTCAGGCAGATGAAGATGTTCGGCAAGATCGGCTACATCTTCGGTGCCACGGTGGTGCCGACCATCCCGGCGATGATGATGGTATTCTCCGACTGGCCGATGTACGAACTCTACGAACTGGCTCCGCGGGTCTGGATCACCTTCTCGGCCAATCAGGACATCCAGCTCGCCGGGCTGGTGATGAAGATTCTGGGGGACATCCCGCTGTGGATTGCCGCGGCGGTGATCTTCTTCCGCGAATCGAGCGAGCATTCCAATGCCTGATCCAAACGTGACAGTCACTCTCACCGCCGCCGATGGCAGGGAATCAGCGGCGCCCGGAGTTCTCGCAGAGATTCCGGCGGGAACGAGGTTCCGGAGGGTGGCGATCACTGCGGGGGTCGCCATTCTGCTTTCGGCGGCGATGATTCCGATCCCGATCGTCCATTTCATCGGGGTACCGCTGGTGCTGATCGGCGGGATCGCGGCTGCCGTGTGGCAGGGCAAGCAGGTCGCCACACTCGAGCGGGTGGAGATTCCCTGCCCCTGCTGTGGCGCCGTCAACCGGGTCGGCGGTGGCCCCGGGTATCCCTCCACCCGGGGCCCGTTCAGCCACCCGTGCACCAACTGTCGGCTTCAGCTAACCTTGAGGTTCACCCCGGAATCAGTCGGCTAAGGCTGAATCCGGGGTCCCCGGCCCCGCCCGGGATCTTCCTCCCAACTGAGCTGAATGGAGCGCGCCACGATGCCCGCGGACGGAATGCTTCGCCTGGAACGGATGCCGGTGGTGGTCTTCGACCGCCCCGATGCGATGGCGGACGCGGTGGCAGGGCGGATCGCCGAGCTGATCCGCGAGCGCGAACGGCAGGGGCGGCGCTGCGTGCTGGGGCTAGCCACCGGGTCGACACCGGTGGGAGTCTACCGCGAGCTGGTGCGGATGCATCACGAGGAGGGGTTGTCGTTCGCCCACGTGACGACCTTCAACCTCGACGAGTACTGGCCGATGCGGCCCGACTCGCCGCACTCGTATCACCGCTTCATGCGCGAGCATCTCTTCGACCTGGTCGATCTCGACCCGAAGGAATGTCACGTCCCGCGCGGCGATCTCGATCGCGAGGCCACAGCGCGGCATGCGGCGGAATACGAGGCGGCAATAGCCGCTGCCGGTGGCATCGACCTGCAACTGCTGGGAATCGGCAAGACCGGACATATCGGCTTCAACGAACCGGGCTCGGGGATCGAGTCGCGCACCCGACTGGTCACTCTCGACGGCATCACGCGCAAGGATGCCGCTGCCGACTTCTTCGGTGAGCAGAACGTGCCGCGTCATGCCGTCACGATGGGTGTCGCCACGATTCTGTCGGCGCGCGAGATCGCACTGCTCGCCACCGGTGAGCACAAGGCTGCGATCATCCGGCGATCGGTGGAGGGCGAGGTCGATCATGACGTTGCCGCGACCTTCCTGCAGCGGCATCCGCATGTCACCATCTACTCCGACGATGCCGCGGCGGCCGACCTGACCCGCATTGCCACGCCCTGGCTGCTGGGCGAAGTCGAATGGGATGAGGTGGCGGAGACCCGTGCGGTGGTCTGGCTGTCGCTGCAGGTGGGCAAGGCGATTCTCAAGCTCACCGAGCGCGACTACGTGGAGCATCATCTCGGTCCGCTGCTGGCTCTGTCGGAAGAGCCGGGTGTGCTCAACGGCAAGGTGTTCAACCGGCTCGGAGCCAAGATCCGGGGACGGTCGAAGCTGCCCCGGGAGAAGACCGTCATCTGCTTCTCGCCTCATCCCGACGACGACGTGATCTCGGCGGGCGGGATTCTCCGCAAGCTGCATCTCAACGGCAACCGGATCGTGGTGGGCTACTGCACCAGCGGCAACATCGCCGTGTTCGATCACGACGTGCTGCGCTACATCGAGGTGCTGGAGCGGCTGGCTGCGGACGAGCACCTGGCGCGTCGCAAGGTCGATGGTCTCACTCAGCAGGTGCGCAGCTTTCTGGATGCCAAGGGTCCGGG
>CAZSPH010000168.1:0-3836 GCA_964608715.1 uncultured Gemmatimonadaceae bacterium
GCTGCTGGTCACCGGCCCGAACATGGCCGGCAAGAGCACCAGCCTGCGCCAGATCGGTCTCTGCGTGCTGATGGCGCAGATCGGATCGTTCGTGCCGGCGGCATCGGCACGTATCGGTCTGGTCGACCGGCTCTTCACCCGGGTCGGTGCCAGCGACAATCTCGCCCGCGGCCAGTCGACCTTCATGGTCGAGATGAGCGAGACCAGCGCGATCCTGCACAACGCCACCGGACGCTCGCTGGTGCTGCTGGATGAAATCGGTCGAGGCACCAGCACCTATGACGGTGTCGCGATCGCCTGGGGAGTGACCGAACATCTGCACGACCGGATCGGCTGCCGGACGATGTTCGCCACCCACTATCACGAGCTGATGCAGCTCCCCGAGAAGCTCCAGCACGCGCACAACTGCAACGTGGCGGTGAAGGAGACTGCGACTGGAATCGTCTTCCTGCACCGACTGGAGCACGGCGGTACCGATCGCTCCTACGGCATTCACGTCGCCGAGCTGGCCGGTCTTCCCGGCTCCGTGGTCACCCGGGCGCGCGAGGTACTCGGTGCTCTGGAAACTGGACATCGGATGGTTCCCGGGTCACCGCCCGGCAATCCCGACCCGACCCAGCCCTCGCTGTGGGATACCATGACCGCGACACCTGCTCCCTCTCATCCACCCGCACCCGACCCTCTCACCGAGCGGTTGAAGTCTCTCGATCCGGACAACATGACGCCGCTAGAGGCACTGCAGGAGTTGACGCGCATGCGCGGACAGCTGGAGCGGGATTGACCCGGTCGATCGCCGACCGGCTGGCTGATCAACGACGACCCGGTATACCTTGTGACATGAACCGTAGTCTTCTCTTCTGCCTTGCTGCGCTCGCAGCCTGTGGTGGCGGGAACAGGGAAGTGGGAACCTTCACTCCTGCCCAGCCGATCGAAAGCGACACCCCCATCCCCTACCCGCCGGAGCTGTTCGCTGCAGGCGTCGAGGGTGAGGTGCTGCTCTATCTGGTGGTCGATTCAGCCGGACATGTGGTGAGAGATTCGACCCGCATCGCCGAGGCCAGTGGTCACGCCGCTTTCGACGCGGCGGCACTGACGGCGGCGCCGACGCTGCGCTTCATGCCTGCGATGCGGGGGGATACTGCGGTGATGGCGCCGATCCAGGTACCGATCCGATTCACGCTGCCGGATTCCAGCTCCGGGCCATGATCCGCAGGGGGACCCGTAGGGGCACCCACAAGGGGTGCCCCTACGGGTCCCGGATGGTGGCACATGGCCGGGCCGTCATCAGGCGGCCCCCCTGATTTCCGGACATGCGCAAAATAGCCGCCGCCTGACGGCGGCGGTTGGGGCGTCAATCCGCCCTGACCACCACGCCGCATGCTATCCGGGCACCGCTGTTGCCTGCCGGATCGGTCACGTTGTCGTCCGGCCCCTCGTGGATCACCAGCGCCGCACCATCGGAATCCAGCATTCCGCCGGGCCCATCCAGCATGGCGCTCATGATCATGTCCCAGACCAGCACCGCCGAATCGGCCGACACGATGAGATTCTTCATGTCTCCCATGTGGTGACCCGCCGGATTTTCGGTGCCGTGCTGCTTCTCCAGCGGATTCCAGTGCCCTCCCGCCGAGGCGAACGGCGCCTCGCAGAGGCCGGTTTCGTGGACGTGGAAACCGTGCTCACCGGGCGCCAGACCGCGAAGTTCACCCACCACCGTCACACCGCCGTCGTCGTCGCTGACCCGCACGGTTCCCAGCAGACGTCCGCCGGCATCGTAGATTGCAGCAGCAGCCTTCGCCCTCCCGGTTGCATCCGGAGACGATGGCGGCGCAGGTTCCTCGGAAGGGCGATCGCTCCCGCCGCAGGCGGTCGCAGTCCCGGCGACGAAGGCTATCATGATATGGCGGTACATGGATACTCCAGAATCAGGATTCATTGAACCATGAATATCACGGTGATGACTGGCGGCTCTTCCTCGGAACGCGCAGTTGCGCTGGCCTCCGCCGCCAAGGTGGTACCGTCGCTCCGCGCCCTCGGCCACCACGTTACGGTAGCTGATACTACCACCGGAACCCTCGATTCCGAAGCCGAGCAGGCCCTTCTCACCACAAAGGTGGGCAGCGCACCTCAGGATCCCGACTCCCTGGTGCGGCTGGAGCGTGAGGTCCTGCTCGGCGGCCTGCTGAACGAACCCGACGTCGCGGGCTCCGACCTGATCTTCCTGGCTCTCCACGGCGGCAGGGGAGAAGACGGCACGATCCAGCACCTGCTGGACCTTGCCGGTCTCCGCTATACCGGCTCCGGAGCGCTGGCCTCCGGTCTCGCGATGGACAAGGACCTGGCCAAGCAGCATTTCCGACACGCCGGCGTTCCGGTTGCCGACTGGCTGATGCACGGCGGACCGGCCCGGCTCGCAGTCGATGCAGCACTGGTGGAGGCGATGGTAGGCTGGCCCGCCGTGGTCAAGCCGTCTAAGCAGGGATCCACCGTGGGACTGTCGGTGGTGCATGCGGTCGGCGACTTCGACGTCTCCCTGAAGGAGGCGCTTCGTCACGACGATGAAGTGATGATCGAGCAGTTCGTACCCGGCCGCGAGCTGACCGTCGGCGTGCTGGGCGACGATGCCCTGGCAGTGGGAGAGATCGTGATTCGCGGCGAACTGTTCGACTACGAGGCGAAATACACCCCGGGCATGTCGGACGAGATCTTCCCGGCAGCGATTCCCGATGCGGTGGCGTGGGACGTGCAGCAGCTCGCGCTGCGGGCTCACCGCGCCGTCAAGGCATCGGGGTACTCGCGGGTAGATTTCAGGCTGACTCCGGAGGGAGAGCTGGTCTGCCTCGAGGTCAACACCCTTCCAGGCCTCACCGGCGCCTCACTGATGCCGCAGTCGGCGGCAGCAGTGGGAATCGGGTTCGAGGAACTCTGCGAACGGATCTGCAACCTCGCACTCGACCATCCGATCAGGAATGGATAGACGATGAGCCGCTACCTGCCATTCGAACCCGGAATGGGCCGGATCACCCCCTGGGTGGGACGGCTGCTGGCGGCCAATGCAGTGATCCTGTTTCTGCAGCAGACGCTGCTGACGTCGCCTGCCATCACCACTGCGCTGTGGTTCGACCCGACAAGCTGGCTCACTCGCCCGTGGACCTTCGTGACCTACATGTTCGTCCACGGCAGCATCCTGCACCTCGCCGCCAACTCGCTGATGCTCTACGTGTTCGGCCCGCCAGTCGAGCTGTGGCTGGGCCGCTCCCGCTTCATCCTCTACTATCTCTACTGCGGTGTCGGCGCGGCCGTCTTCTCGCTGCTGCTGTCGGGCGTCTTTTCCGATCTGCCGATTGTCGGCGCATCGGGAGCTGTGCTCGGCGTCGCTCTCGCATTCGCGAGGTGCTACCCCGATGCAACCATCGTCCTCTTCCCGATTCCGAAGCCGATCAAGGCGAAGTGGATGGTGGCCATCCTCGCAACCCTCGACGTGGTCGGTGCGACCCTCACCGTCGATGATGGAATAGCTCATATCGCCCACCTCGGCGGAATGGCGTTCGGGATGATCTTCTTCGTGGTCGAACAGGCGATCCGGAATGGTGGCCGTGGACACCGGCTGCCGCCGATGAGACCGCAGGCTCCGATCCCCGTCGGACGCTTCGTCGATCCGGTGGAGGGCATTCCCACGACAGCAAGGCATCGCACCGCCACGGTCGAGTCGCGCCCCGCAGCTCCCGCCCCCGACCCGGCGGCGCTGGAGAAGGCCGAAACCGATCGGATCCTCGACAAGATCGGCAGTCAGGGAATGGCGTCGCTTAGCACGGAGGAGCGCCGCTTCCTCGACG
>CAZSPH010000169.1:0-3817 GCA_964608715.1 uncultured Gemmatimonadaceae bacterium
GGCGATCCGCCTGCCCTCGTTGTAGGGCTTGCCCGAACGGATGCTCGCCACCAGATCGCGGTGCTCCTCGACGAACGGGTTGAGCCCCCGGATCACTTCGTGCTGGTAGGCCGACGGTCCGGTGATCTCGGTACGCGCATTGGAGGTGCCGCGCGTTCCCTGGAAGGCTTCGCCCACCTTGCTGGTGGTGCCGGGCTGCTGACGGCACATCGAGGTGATCCGCTGTCCGCCCGGATACTCGTACTCGATCACGAAATGATCGTAGATGTGACCGAACGCCGGATCGGTGCGGACCTGACGACCGCCGATGCCGGTGGCACGGATCGGCAGTGCGCCGAGCACCCAGTTGGCGACATCGATGTTGTGGACATGCTGCTCGACGATGTGGTCGCCGGAAAGCCAGGTGAAGTAGAGCCAGTTGCGGAGCTGCCATTCGGTGTCGCTCCAGCCGGCCTCGCGCGGGAAGCTCCAGAGCGCTCCCTGGTTCCAGTAGACCTGACCGGTGACGACATCACCGATAGCGCCGTCGTGAATCCGGCGGATCGTCTCGACGTAGGCAGGATCATGGCGGCGCTGGGTACCAGCACCGACGCCGAGTCCCTTGCGCGTCGCCTCCTCGGAGGTACGGATCACCGAGAGGGCACCGACCACGTCGATCGCCACCGGCTTCTCGATGAAGCAGTGCTTGCCCGCGGCAATAGCTGCGGCATAGTGGAGCGGCCGGAAGCCCGGCGGTGTTGCGAGAATCACCAGGTCGACATCGGTGGCAAGCACCTGCTGGTAGGCATCGAAGCCGGTGAAGCACTTCTCCTCGGTCACCTGATACGCCGCAGCAAAGGCCGGATTCTCGGCGGCGACGGTGGCGAAGTTCTCGCGCGCCCGGGCGAGCCGATCGGGAAAGGCATCACCCAGCGCCACGATGGTGACGTTCTCGCTGGCGGCAACAGCATCGCGGGCTGCACCGGTGCCGCGTCCACCGCAGCCGATCACCCCGATCCTGATCGGGTCGGCATCGGGGCGTCCGATCCCGAATGCGGGACGGGTGGCGGCAGCAGTTGCTGCGGCGGCGGAAGCGGCTACGAAGCTACGACGGGACAGTCTCATGGAATCCTCACCAGGCGGAAGCCTACGAATGGTCCATCGGAGAGCCACCAGCGGCTCTTCGGAATCTGCGGATCGGTCTCGTTCCAGTACGGTGCCTGCCGGGCGCGGTGCCCGGGGCCGAGATCGTCCAGGGAATCGCGGTAGCTGCCACCGCGAAGCATGGGCAGGCTGTCGGCACCGAGCACCCATTCGCCGACATTGCCGAAGAGGTCGTGGAGGCCGAGGAGATCGGCGTCACGCGAAGCCACCGGATGGGTCTTCGCTCCGGCGTTGGCCGCGTGCCAGCCGATCGAATCGAGCCAGCTCGCGTCGCGGTCTCCTGTGGCCAGAAGTGCCGCGCGACTCCACTGCGCGTCACTCGGCACCACATAGGTGTGGCCGGTCCGTTCGGACAGCCAGGCGGCAAACTTCCTGGCACCGTCATAGGTGACCGACATCGCCGGATAGCCGCGATGACCGAAGCCGTGATCGGGGGCACCGTAGGGGTCGGAGGGACGGGCCGAAGCGGCCACGCGGGGCCGCTCTTCTCGCGGGAGATCCAGGCGGAGCTGGAAGACATCGTACATGTCCCAGGTCACCTCCGTCTTCCCGATCATGAACGCGGGCACGTCGACTTCGACCGCTCCGCCGGGCCCCGCGATCGTCACCTTTCCCGCTGGGACCGAGATCATCTCCCAGCTCACCAGTGTTCCCGGAATCGAATCGCGCACTGCCGAGTGCTGCTGCCCGGTGAGTGGCGCAGCAGCGGTCATCAGCAACAGGAGTGATAGCTTGCAGTGATGCATCGGCGGATCGGCTGGAGAGGAATGACCGCGTGGGCGGCCCTGCTTGGTCTGAACTTGGCGGGATCACCGCTCAATGGACAGGGGGAACGGCAGGAATATCGCCAGGTCCACATGGGAATGGAGGTCCGGATCGTGGTGAACGCTCCCGCCGGGCCCGCGCGACTCGCAGCCGGTGCCGCATTCCAGCGGATCGCCGAACTCGAGGACGTACTCAGCGACTGGCGTCCCGACAGTGAGTTGAGGCGGCTGGAAGAGAGACCGGCCGGACAGTGGATCGATGTAAGTGAACCGCTCTTCGAGGTGGTCTCCCTCGCGATGACGATGGCCGGAGCCAGCGACGGAGCGTTCGATCCCACGGTGGGGCCGCTGACAACCCTCTGGCGCCGACAGCGGAGCAGCGGACTGCCGCCTTCTCCGGAAGAGGTGACGGCCGCCCTGACTGCGGTGGGCTATCGCAAGGTGGAACTGGACTCGATCGAGCGCCAGCTCCGGCTCACCGTACCCGGAATGCGGCTCGACCTGGGAGGCATCGCCAAGGGATGGATTCTCGATCAGGCGAAGGGTGTGATCGAGGGCCACGGGATAGTGGAACTGCTGATCGAGGCGGGGGGCGATATCGTGGCCGGGCAGGGGCGCTGGCCGGTGGCCGTGAGGGACGGTGACAGTGAGCGGATCATCGAGGCAGAGAACATGGCAATCTCGACCTCGGGACCGGCATTCCAGTCGATCGTCGATTCGGACGGTGTCAGCCGTTCGCACATCATCGACCCTGGTTCCGGTCAAGGTGTGGAGGGAGGTCGTCAGGTCACAGTGCAGGCGCCATCAGGGGCGATCGCCGACCCGCTGGCGACGATCTTCGCCATCCGTGATCCGACAGTCGACTGGCGCATAGCTCGGCGGTTCGGGGCGAGGGTCATCGGGATCACCAACCAGTAACCCCTACCGCCTCCCCTCCACCACCATCCCTCCCTCTCCGACCAGCAGCAGTCGATCCCCGCCGTCGCTACGCGAGGCAGGGCAAGCACGCTCCCCTGATCCCCGGCGCAGGGCGCCGTGATGTCACCCAGCGAATCCGCCGTCATTGCGAGGCCGCGTAGCGGACGAAGCAATCCCAGGAGCTGCCCCCTGCCATCGGTCACCGGCTGATGTTCTACACTAGTGATCATCTGGACAGCAAGCTCACTTTGGTAACTGCAGATATGTTCACTATGGCTCTTGCCGTTGTTGCCGCATAAGTTTTTTCACGTCAGCGACTACGGAGAAATCCCCCTCCAGAACATCGGCCGCATGCCTTTCCAGTGCCGAAGCGTATTCGCCGAGCAAACGCCGCAGCGGCCCTAGATCATGATTGGGGAGCATTTTGCCTACGGGAGTAGGATGAACGCCTCGCACCATAAGGATAGCATCGACGTCACAGCCCTGATCATTCAATTCAATCCCACAGTGACTTTGGTCGATGCCAGCACAACTGTCAACCACCGAATACACCTTCAGAAATGGACGCAGCTCTCGCCAGTCCACTGCCACCTCAAGCACGGTCGTAGCGTTCGCATATCGCGCGTTGACATAGTATTTCGTGAACCGTCGCTCTCGTACATTCATGTTGAAACGATCAACTATCGGCGACATGACCTCATCAATGAGATCCAGTTGTTCATCAACAGTCACGGGTTGGCCTTGGATACTGGATAGCCGCGGCGAAATAGCACATCGACTTCTGTCCGATACAATGGGCTACGAACCAGACGGCTAGCCGACTTCGGATCATAAACCCGGTGCCGGAACTGTTGTACCCTTCGCCGCTGCGCGGCTCGGGACAGGCTCCCACCAGACAGGCCGATCGGATCCTCCTGCAGCCAGCGGGCCGACTTCGGATCATAAGCCCGGTGGCGGAATTGTTGTACCCCTCGCCGCTGAGCGGCTCGGGG
>CAZSPH010000170.1:0-3308 GCA_964608715.1 uncultured Gemmatimonadaceae bacterium
ATATGTGTAGGCGGGCCTGACGGTACTTTCCCCCTCCGTCACCGCCTAGCACGCAACAAAGCCTGCCAACTAAAGGCGCCCGCCGGGTTCGTCCCGACGGGCGTCAGTCTTTTCGGCGAGCAGGCTGCGAACGGCGAACCGATCTCTGTCATCCCGACCAGAGCACCCGCACAGCGGGTGCGTCGTGGAGGGATCTGCTTATCGGCGGATGAAGGGAAAGCAGATTCCTCCACTTCGGCCCGGCTTCGCCGGGCCTCCGGTCGGAATGACGAATCGCCGTTCTCCGTTCTCTGTCTACTTCCGTGGCCGACCTGGTGGGGTGTCGGATTCGAAGACGTCCCGGTTCTTGGTGATGTAGGGCTGCATGTTGGCCGGTACATCCTCCTCCGGGTAGATCGCGCTCACCGGGCATTCCGGTTCGCACGCTCCGCAGTCGATGCATTCATCGGGATGGATATAGAGCTGATCGTCACCCTCGTAGATGCAGTCCACGGGACAGACGTCCACGCAGGCGCGATCCTTGGTGTCGATGCACGGTTCGGTGATTACGTATGGCATGGCCTGTCGGCTCCTCGATCGAAGTCGCCCAGCGCGTGACGCTGGCTGCGACGGGGAGAGATTAGGAAGAATGGGCCACCCTGCGCAAGGGGCATGGCCCCGGCCGGGAGTTTCGCGGTCGCTGCATGGACGGGGCGCCGGATGCCATTCCCCTGCTAGAATGCTCCCGATGATCGCCCGCTGTGTGCTGCCCGCCCTTGCTGCATTGCTGTTCACCCCCGGTCTGGCAGCCCAGAACGGCAATGCCTGCGCCGCGGGTCCGACCGGACTGGTCCTTTCGGGCGGAGGGGCGAAGGGGATCGCCCATATCGGGGTGCTGCGGGAACTGGACGATCGCGGCATCCGCCCCGATATGATCGTCGGTACCTCGATGGGAGCGATGATCGGCGCGATGTACGCCTCGGGCTGGAGCGGGGCCGACCTCGATTCGCTGGTGCGGACGATCCCCGCCTCGCAGCTCTTCGGCGGCCACGAGCCACGCGGCCCGGTCGCCTGGGGAGCGCTTCTTCCGCTGGTGCTCTGGGTCGAGGGAGAACGCGGTTTCGCGATCCAGAACTCCCAGGTTCCCGAAGCCGCGGTCAACGGGCTGCTCAACGAACTGATGCTGCGGGGCAATCTGCGGGCACGGGGCGATTTCGATCGCCTGCCGACTCCGCTCCGCGTGGTCGCCACCGATATGGCCGACCGCTCCGTGGTATCGATTGCCGGCGGAGATCTCGCCCAGGCGGTTCGCGCCAGCATCGCGATTCCGCTGGTCTTCACCCCGCAGCTCGTCGGCGAACGGATGCTCTCCGATGGCGGCCTCTCGGCCAACATCCCCGTTGCGGTGGCCCGGAGCGAGGGAATGAATCGGTTGATCGTGGTCGACGTCACCGAAGTTCCGGAGATCGATTCTCTCAACCTCGCATCGCCACTGGTGGTGGCCGACCGCCTCCTCAACTGGCTCTTCCGGCAACCGCCCGATTCACTCGGTGACGGGGACCTGCTGATCCGTCCGGGAATCAACGGCTTCCGTGCTCTCGATTTCTCGCTGCCGGTGATCGACTCGCTGATCGCGCTGGGTCGCAATGCCGCAGCCACTGCCCTGGACGGATGGAACTGCGGACCCGGACTGGCGCCGCCGCGGACCATCGTACCGCTGCCGCGACGGGTAACCCAGGTGGTGACGGCCGACAGCAACGATGCCAGCGCGGTGCTGCTCTTCAAGGGTTCGCTGGTACTCGACGATGATCGCGCGATCGATATCCGCCTCCTCACCGAGCGGATCCGCGCGCTGGCCGCTCGCGAAGTCTTCGGCGAAGTCTGGCTCGGCCCCGGCGGCAGCGGTGATACCCTGCTCCTCGTTCCCACACTTCGCCGGCTGCCGCAGCGGGTAGCCGGCTTCGGTCTGGTGTACGACACCGAACTGGGCGGCAAACTGTGGGCCGGTTTCCTCGATCGCCGGGTGCCGGTGGTCAATGGTGAAGGTTCCGCGATCCTGGCACTGGGCCGCTTCAGCCAGGATCTCGAACTGTCGCTGCGACGTCAGACGATTCTCGGGCAGCCTGACTTCTCCCCGGTTGCTACCCTCTCCTTCAATCACGAGAACGTCCGGCGGTTCGACGGTATCGGCGTGGAACTGGCCGCCGACGACTACGATGCCAGCATCGCGATGGGAGGGCTGGAGCGGCAGCTTCCCGCCGGCTTCCGACTCACCGTCGGTGGTCTGCTGCATCGCTGGGAAGAGGTTTCGCTGCTCACCCGTGTTCACTCGCAGCACGACGCGATCGGCGGCCAGGTGGTACTCGAGAAGCTCACCGCATCAAGAAACCGGTTGGCACGTGGCGAGCTGACTGCCACCGATCGGTACGCGCTGGCCAAGCTGGAGATCCGCTTCCGTGGCGCCTTCGGACCATTCCGGCTGGAACAGATGGTGCGCACTGGAATCGGCCGTGATCTGCCTGCCGGCGAAACCTTCTCCCTCGGCGGCGATGAAGGCTTCCCCGGGCTCCACATCGGCGAACGCCGCGGCGATCGCGAAGCATTCACCTCGCTTACCCTGTCGCGACGGGTGATGGGACCGCTGAGACTGAGAGTCACCGGGGCCATCGGACGGGTGGTTTTCGACCGCAATCCGGCCGCCATGGTGGCTCCCGATGACGGCGGAGCAAACTTCGTCGGCCGCGGCATCCTGGGCTCCGACGGCGTGCTGCTCGGCGGCCGGATCGGGGTTGGTGCTGACACCCCCGTCGGGCCGCTGCGGGTGGAGTACGGCTGGAACGACGCCGGGCGCGAGGCGCTGTTCCTGCGGGTGGGGAGATGGTTCTAGGGCGAGGATCATGCCGTTGAGGCGCAGCATGCTGCGCCCCAACGATCGGATGTCGCCCAAAGGATCGAGATCCCCCTGTCTACGCCCAGTCCAGCGCGCCGCCGTTCTGGTAGTCGATCACCCTGGTCTCGAAGAAGTTCTTCTCCTTCTTCAGGTCCATCGCCTCGGACATCCACGGGAAGGGGTTCTCCTTCACCGGATAGAGCGGTGACATGCCGAGCTGGGCGCAGCGGCGGTTGGTGATGAAGTGCATGTACTGCTCGCACTGCACGGCATTGAGGCCGAGGAAGCCGCGCGGCATGGTGTCGCGACCGTAGGCCACTTCCAGTTCGCACGCCTCCTTCAGCATCCCGCGCACCTCCTGCTCGAACTCCTCGCTCCAGAGGCCGGGGTTCTCGATCCGGATCTGGTTGATGACATCGATACCGAAGTTGAGGTGCAC
>CAZSPH010000170.1:3318-3733 GCA_964608715.1 uncultured Gemmatimonadaceae bacterium
GCTCGGCGATCCCCACCATCCGGTTGCGTCGACCGAGCGAGAGGATCTGGGCGAAGCCGGTGTAGAACCACATCCCCTCGAACACCACGTAGAAGGCGATCAGGTCACGGAGGAAGGCGCGATCGGTCTCGACGGTACCGGTGGAGAACTCAGGATCGGAGAGGTGCTGGGTGTACTGGAGTGCCCAGGCGGCCTTGTCGGTGATCGACGGTACCTCGCGGTACATGTTGAACAGCTCGCCTTCGTCGAGGCCCAGTGATTCGCAGATGTACTGGAAGGTGTGAGTGTGCACCGCCTCCTCGAACGCCTGGCGCAGCAGGTACTGGCGGCATTCGGGATTGGTGAGGTGGCGGTAGATCGCCAGCACGATGTTGTTCGCGACCAGCGACTCGGAGGCCGCGAAGAAGCCGAGATT
>CAZSPH010000171.1:0-3641 GCA_964608715.1 uncultured Gemmatimonadaceae bacterium
TACCCACCGTCTACGCCTCGACCTGCACCGAGTGCAGCGTCGGCTGCGGCATTCACGTGGTGACCCGCGAAGCCCGCGCGATCAAGCTCGAAGGCAATCCCGATCATCCGATCAATGCCGGCTCGATCTGCTCACGGGGTCAGGCTGCCCTCCAGGGCCTCTACAATCCCGATCGGCTCGGCACCCCGCTGGCGCGCAATGCTTCCGGCGGCTTCGACGAGATCACCTGGGATGATGCCATCGCCCGGCTTTCGGCCCAGCTCACATCGGCCGGATCGCGGGTCGCCGCCATCAACGGCTACGGTGCGGGTACCTTCTCCGATCTGCTCGACTCGACCATCGGCGGTGCCGGTGGACAGGTGATCCGCTGGGAGCCCTTCGGGCGCGAAGCCGAGCGGCTGGCCGCCGAGGCGACCTTCGGACGCAGCGATCTGCCGGTCTACGATTTCGCCGCCGCCGACTTCATCGTCTCGTTCGGAGCCGACTTCCTCGACACCTGGGGGATCACTCCGGCCAACGAGCGCGGCTACGCCGCCTCGCACGGTTTCCACGACGGGAAGATGTCCAAGCACGTCTACGTCGGGCCGCGGATGAATCTCACCGCCGCCAATGCTGACGAATGGCTGAACGTTCCTGCCGGAACCGAGATCGACGTCGCTCTCTGCTTCGCCCGCGCCGCAGCCGAGCGCCGCGGCTCGCCGCTGGCCGGTTCGCTCTCCGGTCACACAGTGGCGGCAGTAGCCGCGAAGACCGGCCTCGATGCGGGACGGCTGGGCCATCTGGTCGACGAGTTCGCCGCCGCTGCGGCTCCGCTCGCGGCTGCCGGTGGCATCGGCTCCCAGGCCAGCACCGCCATCGATCTGGTAAGGGCTGCCTATCTCTGCAACGCTGCTGCCGGCAGCATCGGTACCACGGTCCGCTTCGGTGCCGCGCCCACGGGCACCGCCGGATATGAGGCTGTGCGCGGGATGTTCGACCGGATGGGACGAGGCGAGTTTGCCGTGGTTCTGGTCCACGAGGCCAATCCGCTCTACGCTCTGCCGAAGCAGGGCGGCTTTGCTGAGGCATTCGCGAAGGTCGGCTTCAAAGTCTCGACCTCCAACATGCTGGACGAGACTGCGGCCGCCTGCGACCTGATCATTCCCAATCTCCACTCGCTGGAGCGCTGGGATGACCTGCGGTCCAATGCCCATGTGACCGGGCTGCTGCAGCCGGTGATGCAGCCGGTGAAGCCGGGCATGCATACCGGCGACGTGCTGCTCAAGGTCCGGAAGGCGGCAGGTGCAACGGTCGCCGATTCCTTCGAGAATCACCTCAAGGAAGTCTGGGCGACTGGCCGGAGCGGTGACGTCGGCGCCTTCTGGCGCGGCTCGCTGGCCAACGGTGGCATCTACGGTGAGGAGCAGGCTGCGACCGGGGTCGGCGTTACCAATGCCGACATTGCCACCCGCGACATCGCGCTCGACGGTGACGGCGAGTTCGTCTTCCTGCCTTATCCGTCGAAGATGTATCACGACGGTCGCGGGGCGAACAAGCCGTGGCTGCTGGAGAACTCCGATCCGCTTACCAAGATCACCTGGCAGTCGTGGGCGGAGATCCACCCCGCAACCGCCGAGCGGCTGGATGTCCGCAGCGGTGAGATCGTCGAGCTGATATCACCGCACGGCAGCATCCAGGCCCAGGTCTATGTCTGGGCCGGTGTCCGTGAGGATACCATCGCGATGCCGCTCGGACTCGGGCACACCGAGTACGGCCGCTACGCCAAGGGCAGGGGTGTCAATGCGCTCGACCTGATCGGTGCCGCTGGTGCTGGCGCCGGATTCCTCCCCTACGTCTCGACCAGGGTCTCGGTTAAGCGGACCGGCAAGTACCGCCAGCTCGCGAAGACCGATGGCAACCCCCGCCAGCTCGGTCGCGGGATCATCGAGACGATGCCGGCGGTGCACGCGGCCCAGGGGATGACGCCGGAGGAGTCGTACAAGGCGATATCCGGTCACGGCGCCCACGCGATCAACACTCCCCAGGAACTCGAGGCGATCGGTGGCTGGTACGATGTCCAGCGCGAGCGCTGGAAGATCGGTGACTACGCTCACGACGAGACGCCTCGCTGGGGAATGGTCGTCGATCTTTCCCGCTGCACCGGCTGCTCGGCCTGCGTGACGGCCTGCTACGCGGAGAACAACATCCCGACGGTCGGCGAGGAGCAGATCTTCCGCGGCCGCGAGATGACCTGGGTCAGGATCGAGCGGTACTGGGAGGGTGACGAACACGGCGGACAGCTTGAGGCCCGCTTCGCCCCGGTCATGTGCCAGCACTGCGACAACGCTCCCTGTGAGCCGGTCTGTCCGGTGTATGCCGCCTATCACACGCCCGACGGCCTCAACGGTCAGGTCTACAACCGCTGCGTCGGTACCCGTTACTGCAGCAACAACTGCCCGTTCAAGGTCCGCTACTACAACTGGCTCAAGTACAACGAGTTCGCCTGGCCGGAGCCGCTCAACCTCCAGCTCAATCCCGAGGTCACGGTCCGTGCCCGCGGCGTGATGGAGAAGTGCACCTTCTGCGTGCAGCGGATCCGCGGTGCGCAGCACCATGCCGCACTCGAAAGTCGCACGGTCCGCGACGGCGAAATTCAGCCGGCCTGTGCTCAGGCCTGCCCGAGCGGTGCGATGAGCTTCGGCAACGTCAAGGATCCTGACGCGAAGGTGAGCAGGGCGATGCGCAACCCGCGTGGCTACACCATGCTGGAGATGACCAATGTCCGGCCGGCGGTCACCTATCTGGCCAAGGTGCTCAACCGGGAGCCGGAGATGAACGATCATGGGGGAGGGCACTGAGATGGCGGCAGTCACTCATGATCCGTCGATCCCGACCCAGACCCACGCAGAGGTAACGCGTGATGTTCTGAAGACGATCATCGATCCACCGACCAGGGGTTACTACATCCTGGTCGGGACGATGGCGGTGCTCACGCTCATCCTGCTGGGCACGGTCACTGCACTTCTCAAGCACGGGCTCGGTCTGGCGGGATACAACCCGCCGATCATGTGGTCGGTCTACATCACCACCTTCGTGTTCTGGGTCGGTATCGGCCACGCCGGCACCCTGATCTCGGCGATCCTGTTCCTGTTCCGGAGCCCGTGGCGTACCGCGGTGTACCGGGCGACCGAAGCAATGACGGTCTTCGCCGTCATCACGGCCGCACTCTTCCCGATCATCCACATCGGGCGGCAGTGGATCTTCTACTGGCTGATTCCGTATCCGAATGCCCGCTTCCTCTGGCCGAACTTCAAGTCGCCGCTGCTGTGGGACGTCTTCGCGATCTCGACCTACCTCACGGTATCCAGCACCTTCCTGATGGTCGGGCTCGTCCCCGACATCGCGGCTGTGCGTGACCACGTGAGCGGCTGGCGCAAGAAGCTCTACGGCTGGCTGTCGCTCGGCTGGACCGGAGCCGATTCGCAGTGGCGCCACTACACCAGGGCCTATCTCTACCTGGCAGCTCTGGCCGCACCACTGGTCCTCTCGGTGCACTCGGTGGTTTCGTGGGACTTCGCCGTTTCGATCGTGCCGGGGTGGCACGGGACGATCTTCGCACCCTACTTCGTGGCCGGCGCGATCTACTCCGGCATCGGCATGGT
>CAZSPH010000172.1:0-3581 GCA_964608715.1 uncultured Gemmatimonadaceae bacterium
ACGTCGTCCAGCACCGCAGCCCCCAGCACGGTCTGTCCTTCCCGGGTCTGGAGCTGGCGCAGGTCACCGAGAATCCGGGCGGAGATCCCGACGCTGGTGGCGGTCATCGCTGCGCCGATCACCAATGACGGCAGCACTGCCAGGCCCAGGGCGTGTGCGGCGAGATAGCCGGCGCCGAACGGCAGTACCACTCCCACGACCGCTACGAGCAGCGCGGAGACGCCGACGCCCAGCAGCGACCGGAGGTCGGTGTGTAGTCCGATCTGGAAGAGGAGAATGACTACGCCAAGCTCTGCCAGCAGCCTGATGGCGGGGTCGTCGGGGTTCACGACGCCGAGCATCGAGCCACCCACTGCGATTCCGGCCAGCAGCTCCCCGAGCACTGCCGGTTGCCCCACCCGCCTGGCGAGCGCTCCACCCAGTTGAGCGGCTACCACCAGGGCTGCCACCTGCAGGAAGATCAAGGCGTAGTCGTGCCCGCCGGCTGCGGTCGCGAAGAGTGCGCTGATGTTCATCGGGATACTCCGAGCCAATCGGTCATGATCCTGAAGGTATCGACGGTCCGCCATCCGCGCCGGGGAGGAAGCGGGTGGTTGGACCAGAGCGGCGTCAGCATATGCTCGGCGATCAGTGACCCATGTCCCGATCTATGCTCCGGGTATTCCCATGCCTTGCGGAAGTCCCAGCCGACTGCGGCGGCGACTACCAGATCGCCGGCGCGTGGCGAACTGAACTGATCGAGCAGTGACACGGCGGAATCGGGGAAGGGGCCGTCGATGGTGGCAGCGAGCCATTCTTCCGTGCCGGTCGAGAGGTCACCGCCCACTGCGAGCGGGTCGCCGCTGATCCGGCGGTAATGGATGATTCCGTTCTCCCGGTCGAGATCGGCCTCGCCGTCCCTGGTGATCACCCTCACTCCGCCACGGCCGTTTTCGGCAGCCAGCAGCGCCACCGCCGGTTCGGCGATCAGTCGGCTGATCAGATCGGCGTCGGTGCCGAATGTGGCTGGCGAGCGCAGTGTCCCGATGTCGAGGCGATGGCTGCGTGGTACTCCCGGGTTCACGTACACGGCTGCTGCGGCGTTGCCGGCAACCATCACTGCCGCGACCGGATTCGAGGTCCATACGACCGGATGCGACATCGTCCGCACACCCTGAGCCCGGAACCAGTCGGCGAGGTCGAGGTGGTCGTTCACCGCTGCGGCGCCGTGATCGCTCACCAGCAGAATCTGGGTCGAATCGGTGATACCGCGAGCGGCGAGCTTCGCCATCATCCTGCCCACCGTCGCGTCGACCTTGCGGAGCGAGTCGAGTACCCGTGGTGCGGACGGATGTGATGCATGGGTGTGGCCATCCACAGCGGGGAACTGGGCGAAGATGAAGCGCCATTCCTGGTCGATCGTGCGCAGCAGTTCTTCCGACACTGCGTCGTCGCCGGGCTGGTGATTCTCGGTGTAGTGGGAGACGGTGCCCCAGAACTTCCGCCTGTCCTGGATGCGGTCGGCGCCGGGTCCGAGGCCGCGGGTGATCATCGAGAAGATCGCGACACTCTCGGGCACCAGATCGAAGATGGTCTGAACATCCGGTGAGATGTCTCCATCCAGCATGCCTGCCTGGTAGCCGCAGTAGCTCCGGATGTGGATGCGATCCTTCCACCATCGCCCGGTATACCGTTCGCGATCGAGCCAGCGGATCGACGGGACGTTGCAGCGTCCCGGCAGTTCGCCGGTCAGGAACGGGAGATAGGCAACTGAAGTCGTACTGGGGAAGGCGGTTGCCGCTCTGGTGCGGGTGCCGACTGCGGTGAGTCGGTCCAGGTTCGGCAGGTTGCCTGCGGCAAGCTCAGCCTCGGCGACGTCGGGTCTCAGGCCATCGATCAGCAGCAGGATAGTGCGGTTGGTAGTCTCGGTCACGGGGGGAATATATCGGCGGGAATTGGAGGTGCCGGGACGGGACTATTCAAGAAAAAGGGAGAGGCATCCGCCTCTCCCAGCATTGCCAGGGCATCCCACCCGGCTCACACCACCGCCGGCACCGCCGCGGTGAGGTGGTTGAGCACGTCAACCGCAGTGTAGGAAGTCCGTCCGTTCAGGAACTTCGCGATCTGCACCAGATCGTCACCGCTGGTGAGGAGTGGCGGTTCGACTCGCCCCTCTTCGCGTTCCTGTGCGTGACCGACATCGGCCAGCAGGGCGTTGCAGAGGCAGCGACGTCCGGTGGTATCGGCTTCCTCGCCGCCCTTGGCCACATAGGTGTCGATCGGTTCGGCGGCACAGCGATAGTCGAGCCGACCGTCGGGACGGATGTAGTTGTTGCGGAGGTAGCCGAGGTCGCAGACCCGCTTTCGAACCGGAGCGTTGGCGTTCGGATCACCGGACCACTGCACCAGCTTGAACGGATAGCCGGTGGGAGAAGCCAGCGGATCGGTGCGGACCGCTACTTCACCCTTGACAGCCGATTCCAGCACGGAGCGCTTGAGCGAGGACTCGATTCCCGACTCGTCGGCGTAGGCGAAGAGGGTTCCGACCTGGATTCCCACCGCGCCGCCTGCCTGAGCCTGCTGCAGTCCTTCCGGAGAACCGGCACCGCCGGCGATCCAGAACGGGAATCCCAGTTCGACCATCTTCGGCAGGTCGACCACGTCACGGTCGCCATAGACCGGCTCGCCGACGTCGTTGAGGTGCATCTCGCCGCGTGGCGGAGCGTTGTGTCCACCGGCAGTCGGACCCTCGATGATGAAGCCGTCCACCCGGCCGCTCGCCTTGCGGGCAAGCATCGTTGCCAGCGAGTTGGAGGCGATGATCGCGAAGAAGGCCGGGCGCTCCAGAGTCGGCACCGGATGGTCACCCATGATCTTTGCAGGATCGAGGGTGATGAACGGCGATTCGGCGGGCGGAAGATTGTCGACGTCCAGCCGCAGCGAAGCCTCGCGTCCTTCGGCGAAGGCGTCGAGGACCCCGGGGATCTCCTTCGGGATGCCTGCTCCCATCAGCACTGCCTTCACGCCGGCGAGCATCGCGCCGTAGAGGATGGCGAGGTTGGGGAGCTGGACCTTGGTGAGGAGGTTGATCCCGACCGCGTTGCAGTGCCCCTCGCGGGCCAGCCAGACCTCGCAGAAGGAGGCCAGCGCGGTGAGCCGCTCCTTGGCGGCCGAGACGCCGAGCCGGTACATCGGCAACATCTTGTAGGGTTCGCCCGGCTTCCGCCCCTCCGGCTTGAACCACTTCCGGAGTGCCTCGTCGGCTACTTCCGGGATCGGGAAGTGGGCCATCGCACGGCGGAGGTGTCCGCCGGGATCGCCGTCCTGGAGGCGGCGGCAGAAGAGCGAGTCGATCACCGTTCCGGAGACGACGCCAAGATGGCCGGCAGCGGAGACGGCCTGGGCCAGGCGCCAGTTGGAGACGCCGATCCCCATGCCACCCTGGATCACGGCCGGAAGCGGGAAACCGATCATGCCTGAAAGATAGCCGGGAAGTGGAGTAGGAAAAAGCAGGCGGCAGGAGGGACCCCCCTGCCACCTGCGGAAAATGGGCCCGGCGCGATTCGAACGCGCGACCTCTTGCTCCGGAGGCAAGCGCTCTA
>CAZSPH010000173.1:0-3576 GCA_964608715.1 uncultured Gemmatimonadaceae bacterium
CGGTCGACGATGAAGTTCATCACCTTGAGCATCGTCTGGCGGCGCTGCTCGATCGCCTGCACCATCCAGCTCGCCGAGTTCATCCGGGAAGCGATGAAATCCTTGCCCTCGGCGTTGAGCTTGGTGCGATCGCGGGTCAGTTCCTGATAGGACCGGGAGATCCGGAGCCGCGGTACTCCAGTGTCGTTCAGGAAGACCTGATAGCGGCCATCGATCTGATCAACGATCAGATCCGGTATCACGTACCCGTCACCGCGGTTGGAGTACTGCAGGCCCGGCTTGGGGTCGAACCGGCTGAGGCCGTCGGCCGCCTGTTGCGCCTCGCGCGGCTCGACGCCGAAGCGCCGGGCCAGTTCATTCCAGCGGTGGGCGATCAGGTCGGGAAAGGTCTGATCCACCATCTGGTAGATCAGCGACCCGCCGTGTCCGGCATCCCGGAGCTGAAGCATCACGCATTCGCGGAGATCCCGGGCGCCGACTCCTGCCGGTTCCATCGACTGGATCACCGCAAGAGTCGCCTCCAGTTCCTCCATGCTGAAGAGGGTCACTCCCGGTGGCAGCACCATCGGGAGGGAGTCACCCGCGTCTTCATCGTCCTCACCGAGGTCCCAGCGATCGACTTCGGGGTGTCCGTTATGACCGTTATGACCGTTGCCTCCGGTACCCTGGTATCCGGGGAGCCTGGAAAGAATCCATTCGTTGGCGGAAGCGAGGATCGTGTCCAGATCGCAGGCCAGGTAGCCGTCATCGTTGATGTTGCCGATCAGCTCCTCGGCAAGCATCTGCTGGCGCGGCGTCAGTTCCATCATCTGAAGCTGATCGCGGAGATGATCCGAGAGGTCCCGACTCTCGACCGTGGGTGGTTCGACATATTCGCGGACATCGCTGTACTCGCGGGGACCGCCGACATCGAAGCCGTTGAGGAGGATTTCCTCCCAATCGACCTCGTCCGCCTTGGCGACCTCTTCCTTCTCCTGTTCCGTGGTCCGCTCCGGCGAGGCTTCCTCTTCCGCCTCCTCGAGTTCCAGGAACGGATTGCTGAGCAGCTCCTGCTGGAGGTGCTGCTGCAGGTCGAGCATCGGCATGTACAGCATGTCCATCGCCTGGTAGAGGCGAGGGTTGATCCTGAGCTCCTGGCGGAGTCCAGTATGCTGCTGCAGGCCGGTCTTCACGAAGGCTGCTCCAGTCGTCGGCGGAGTCGTTCGGTCAGTGTAGGACCAAAATACAACTCCGACACGTGATCATTCCAGACCAGCTCGTTGACCGACCCCTCGGCCTGGACCTTCCCCGAGTGCATGATATAGGCCCGATCGACGATCTCGAGGGTCTGCTCGACGTTGTGGTCGGTGATCAGGACTCCGATTCCGCGGTCCCTGAGCGATGCTACGATCGTCTGGATGTCGTGTACCGCAATGGGGTCGACGCCGGCAAACGGCTCGTCCAGCAGCATGAAGCGGGGGTCCGTGGCGAGCGCTCTGGTGATCTCCAGTCGCCGCCGCTCCCCGCCGCTCAGCGTGAGCGCCTTGGCCTTGCGAAGGGGTGTGAGGCCGAGTTCGTCGAGCATCCGGTCGAGCCGCTCGGTGCGCTCTGCACCTGACAGCGGCATCGTCTCGAGGATTGCCATGACGTTCTGCTCGACGGTGAGCTGGCGGAAGATTGAGGGCTCCTGGGCCAGGTAGCCGACTCCCCTTCGGGCCCGCTGGTACATCGGCTCGTCGGTGAGGTCCTCATCGTCGATCGTGATCCGCCCCGAGTCGGGCCGGATCAGTCCGGTCACCAGATAGAACGTGGTGGTCTTCCCCGCCCCGTTGGGACCTAGAAGCCCCACGATCTCTCCCTGGGAGACGTGTACTGCCACGTCGTCGACCACGGCCCGTCGACTGTACCGCTTCACCAGTCCTGATGCCCGGAGGACACTCACAGCGGTTCCTCCCGCTTCGGCGCGGGCCGACGCATGGATGCACGTTCCAGTTGCACACCGTCGACGGGCTGTGCTCCCCGGAATGCGCGCACTTCGGCCACGCCGACCGTATCGCCCGTCTTCATCAGCACCAGAATGGTGTCCGCCCGGGTGTAGTTGATCGTCGGAGATGCTTCCCCGTTGCGCATCACCTCCCGCGAGAACAGGGAAGTGGCATTTCCGGTGGCCCGGATGTCGACCACCTGGTTCACCAGTACTCCTGCAGAATCGTGATCGATGAAGTTGGTGATGATGTGCTGACCGGTGATGGTGTTGCGGATCGGCCCGTCATCATCTTCCTCCGTCTCCCGCGCTTCCGGATCGTCCTTCCGTTGCTGCTCCACGTTCATCGAATCGACCGGGGCATTCAGGGAGTCGCCCACCGGAGGCGGTTCCCGCATGGTGGCCCGACCGAAAGCCTCGACCGACCGGAGTCTTTCACCCGGCGATACTACGACCACCGAATCACCGGATACTTCCCTGCCGTCGGCAACAACCATGGACAGGATCTGACGCCCCCAGGCCAGTGTCCGTACCAGAAGGTCGTCCTCGAACTCCATCATTACGTCGTCGCCGCTGGCCGTGCGACCGGCGGAAGAGATTCTGCCATCTCCCTGTGCACGCACAGAGCGCAGTGCCTCGCCGTCGAGGCCGAGCTGGATCTGACTGCCGGTAACATCGAGCGAGTCCTCGCCCCCGCGGATCAGTCGTGCCGGTGCGCCGAACAGCATGGTGATGTCAGTGTGGAGGCTGGTGAAGTATCGGAGCGAATCACCGCGCCCGAGCAGCCGATCGCGTATCACCTCTACATCGCCGTCGGCGAAGGTCTGGCTCGACCCGACGGCTCGAAGACGGTTGCCGGTAACGGTGTAGTCGGGGTCCTTCGAGGTATCGTCCGGCGAACGGTGGTACACCACCGTCGGCCTTCCGGTTGCGATCATCTCGGCGGAGTCCCGACCGACAGCCCTGACCGCCCGCAGGTAGTCGACCGACGGGCCCGTGAGCGTGGATCCGTTGATCCTGTTGGTGACCACGACGTTGCCGCGTGCCTGGATCGTCTCCGAAGTTCTGGCATAGTTCAGAGTATCGGCATCCACCCTGATGTCGTCATCCTCGTACGAGGCATCCGTGATCAGCTGGTAGAATTCGCCACCGAAGGCCGCCATCGAGTCGGCCCGCCAGCGGACATTCTGCTGCTGGCACCGCATCCTGACGTTGCCGCCCACGAAGTAGTTGGACTGTCCGGTGCCGTAGATCTGATCACTCACTCCCTCGCGGTCGGAAGACTCCAGCACCATCAGGCAGCGTCGCTCCACCGGCCGCTGGGCGGCTGCCGGCTGCGATCCGAGGAGACATGCCGCCAGGAGGACCACCGGCATCCTCCCGTTCATGGATCCCTCGTCTGGCCGGGTATCACGAAACCCTGTCCGCGCTGACGCCCGCGTGGTCGCTGAGTGATGACCTGCCGGAAGTCGGTGTCGGTGGTGAACGAATCGCCACTGCCGCTGCCGTCGGGTGAAGTGAAGGTGTAGGCCGAGTCGGACGAGATCTGGTTGATCGACTTGTCGTAGATCAGGTGCTGGGTCTTGAGCGTGCTGCCGTTGGAGGTGATCACG
>CAZSPH010000174.1:0-3566 GCA_964608715.1 uncultured Gemmatimonadaceae bacterium
CGCGCCGACATCGTCGAGGATCGACTGGTGGGAATGAAGTCCCGTGGTGTCTATGAGACTCCTGGCGGCACGATTCTCTACGCCGCCCACAGCGAACTCGAACAGCTGGTACTCGACCGTCGCACCCTGTCGGCCAAGGACATGATCTCACCGCGCTATGCCGATCTGGTCTATGAAGGCCGCTGGTGGACCACCGAGCGCGAGGCATATGATGCCTTCGTCAACGTCACCCAGGAGAAGGTCACCGGCACCGTGACGATGCGGCTGTTCAAGGGCGCCTGCCATGCGGTGGCGCGTGAGAGCACCAACTCACTCTACGATGAGGCGACTGTCACCTTCGGCGAGGACAACGTCTATCGTCAGTCCGATGCCGAAGGATTCATCCGGCTGTTCGGCCTGCCGCAGCGGGTGGCGGCAATGCGGAAGAAGCGGTTGGGGTGAACTGACTCGCCTCCCGGAAGTGACGAAGGGCCGCCGTGGCGGCCCTTCGTGTTTCATGCGTGGTTGCTGGACTCAGTCTGATCCTGCCCCGATTACCGCGCCAATCAGTGCACCAACAGCCGCCCCACCGACGATGAAGAGTGGCCCGTTGCCATCGATCGGCGAGCCGCCACCGTCCCTTCCGCCGGTGAACGCGAAGACGAACAACGTTCCCAGCGCACCGCCGACAGCTCCTCCAATCCACGCAGCCTTGGCGGTACTGCGCATCTTCGGCCGTCCATCATCACGGGCGGTAGCTGTCTGGTCACGGACACCATAGAGCCGGGCAGAGGCTTCGTGCTGCGATGGCGTAGCGCGGAGTGATGTTGCCTGGGCAACACCGGATGACGGAACCAGCATGAGAGCTGACAACACTACAGCGATCGTCCACACCTTTGACTTCAAACCCATTCTCGCTTCCTGAGTGCCTACCGGTCCGACCGTCACAACGACAGCGTGGTCCCACAATACGGAAAGATCACAGATGGGGCCATGACTGGCCAGCCGACGGGTACGTCATCGCGTTCTTCCGGCTTCGGGATGAACAGGCTCCGGAAGAGCCGACGACACGCCCCCAATCAGCTAGTGGGGTGGCCGATATATGAACCGGTGCAGCAGCAACTGTGCATCGCCGTTGGGAAACAGACGGAGCGTCTCAGTGCGAGGTGTCGCGGCGCGGTGAGAACTGAGTATCCGGGAAATGACCGTTACCGAAGTATCTGTCAGCTCGACCCGATCCACCATCACGGCGAACCGGGTTGTGTCCTCCTGAACGGCCGGAGGAATCTGGCACCCCGGGTCTCGCACGATCGGCATCCGAGGATACCGTAGGCCAGCCGTCACCTGCTCGTTCACTTCGCCTGGCAGCGCCTGATCATCACAGATCACCACCCACCGACCTCGCTGGTCGCCCAGCACACGACCGCGTACCGTGAGATAGTTCCAGACCGCCGTCGCAGCACTACCATGACGTGCTGGCAGCATGAACACCGAGTCGGCACGTTCGAATATGACGCCGAAGCGAAACATCATCGTCGGGGCCGCTCCGTAGTCCTCATGCCTCCGTATCTCACGGTTCCCGTTGTAGCGGAGATCGGCTTGGACATAGCCAAGAACGAGTCAACCACGGGTGTGATCTCACGGATGTACAGCGTGTCGAGACCACCGGGGCCTTCCGGGCAGGACTCCCGCATCGTGATCGAACTGGAGTGTCTTTCGCGCGAACTCGGCACCCACGACTCGATTCCAGACCGCCACTCTCCCGGTATACCGTCGGCACAGACCAGAACGTCCGGCCTCGTCCCTGTCAGGGTGTGACGATCTGACAGGTAGTGGTTGAGGATCCACACCGCACTGCGCATGCGGGGGACGTCCTGGGCGGCAACAGTCGGAACTGCCACGGCACTCCAAATACCCAGGGTAGAAAGCCCGATAACTCGATAACGTTGAGCCAAGGCGTCTACCCTTAACAATCGACCTAGTGTGGTGGCCATCTGGGCAAGGGCTCGAGAGTCAGTGTTGCGGTGCCGTCCGGCATCAGACGAAAGATCTCATTCCTACTATTGACCGCACGCGCTGAGCCGAGTACTCTCGCAGTTATCACCGTACCGTAATCGGCAATATCAACGGCATCTATCATCACAGCCGACCTAGTGGAATCCTCCTGAACTACCGGAGGAATCTGGCAGCTCGGGTCGCGCACTACTGGTATCATAGATAGCCGAAGCCCAGTAGCAACCCGCTCATTTATCTCGCTTGCGAGGATCTTCTCATCACAGACCACCACCCATACTCCACGTTGGCCTGGCATGACATGCCTGCGAACTTCCAGAAAACTCCAGACCGCCTCAACCGCGCTCCCGGAACGGCTTGAAAAAAAGAGCCTAGAACTTGCTCGCTCTACCGTGAACTGAAGATGAAGCATGGATATTGGGACAGCCCCGTAACTCTCTAACCTGCGAATCTCCCAATTCGCGCCATACCTGACCTCAGCATCAATATATCCGACGGCCGAGTCAACGGCAACCCTCATAGATCTGATTAACAGAGTATCCCTGCCAATCGAGCCAGCAATGCATTGGTCAGCCATGCCGATGGATTTTTGGTAAGCCAATTCCACCTTAGCCATCCATATTTCAATGCCTGGTAGCCACTCTTCGGAAATACCGTCCCTGCATACCACAACATCCGGCACAGTACCGGTTACATAATGACGATCACGAAGATACTGATTTACAATCCAGACCGCACTACGCATACGCGGAACTTCCTGCGCCTCGACGACTGGCATCGAAACGTGCAACAGCACCACTAACAGAGTAACGACGGCAGCGGGGAATCGACCAATGTACTTCGCGCTCACGGTATTATACACGCATTCGCTCTGTGCAGTGTACGAAAGAACGGGTCGTTGGGGTAGCCGCTATCCGCAGCGGCCAGTAAGCTATCGTGATCTATTCCCCGCCAAGCATGAGCCGACTCGTGCATCATTGCCCTGAGCACGCCCTTCTTGCCAGTTGCTGTCCCGATCAAGACTGAATCAAGCGCCTTAGGATCGAAATGAACAATTTGCGGAAGGACACCGTAGCCGGCAGCCTTATTATTAGACTGAGCATCATGCTGATGCTTTCCGGGCAACACAGCATCACTTCTACCTGCATATATCAGCGGCATATCTATGTAAACCCCGCCTGTTTCGCTGAGGACGCTGAAATCCCGGAACTCATCCATCCATCTATAAAGACTGTCACACTCCATACGTTGCAGTGAATCTGCGATTTGGCCAAGTGGTCGCACATAGACATCGACACTGTCATATATTATGGCCTTCTCTCGTACAGTCAGACTTCTTAGGCACTGCCAATTGGGCCTGACCCCATCTAATGTGCCATCGCAGGTATGGTCTCCATTGGGTATCGTGTCAATCGTCGGCGTACGCTTCTCTGGGTCTGTAGGACTATAGTAGGGACCATCAGCTTCAGGGTACTCTGGAATCGGGTCGTTGTTGGATCCCGGCTCCCACTCGTCCCAATGACCCGGCCTCGATTTGATGGACACCGCATTTGCCTCCATCTTGGAGGCATGGA
>CAZSPH010000175.1:0-3413 GCA_964608715.1 uncultured Gemmatimonadaceae bacterium
GCTCGATCGAGAATCTCGATCCGATGGGCGTGCACACCGGTGACTCGATCACGGTGGCTCCGGCGATGACGCTCACCGATCGCGAATATCAGGAGATGCGCGACGCATCGATCAAGATCATCCGCGAGGTCGGTGTGGCAGCAGGCGGCTGCAACATCCAGTTCGCAGTTGATCCGCTGACCGGCGAGCAACTGGTCATCGAGATGAATCCGCGGGTTTCCCGGTCCTCGGCGCTCGCCTCCAAGGCGACCGGCTTTCCGATCGCACGGATCGGAGCGAAGCTGGCCGTGGGCTACACCCTCGACGAGCTGCCGAACGATATCACGAAGGTCACACCGGCTTCGTTCGAACCGGTGCTCGACTATGTGGTGGCGAAGATTCCGAGGTTCGCATTCGAGAAGTTCGAGGCCGCATCGCCCAATCTCACCACCCAGATGAAGTCGGTGGGCGAGGCCATGGCCATCGGGCGGACCTTCAAGGAGGCGCTGCAGAAGGGCTTCCGGGGACTGGAGATTGACCGAGCCGGCTGGGTGATCGGCAGTACTCTGGCAGATGACCGTCTCACCTCCGACGACCGCGAGACGCTGCTGGCTGCCATCCGCACGCCAACGCCCGAACGGCTCTTCCAGGTCAAGCGTGCGATGCTCGCCGGGATCACCGAACAGGAGATTCACGAGGCGTCGAAGATCGATCCGTGGTTCCTGGCTCAGCTTGGTGAACTGGTCGCCGCCGAGCAGGAGTGGATCGCGAGCGACTTTGGAGCAGACGACGCAGCCGACCGGGCGCTGCTGCTCCGGATGAAGCGGATGGGGTTCTCCGATCGTCAGTTGGCATCACTCCGGGAACTTCCCGAAAATCATCTCCGGGCGGCACGTCACCGTCTCGGCCTCCGCCCTGCCTACAAGACGGTCGACACCTGTGCCGGCGAGTTCCCGTCGAAGACGCCCTATCTCTACTCCTCCTGGGATGAAGAGAACGAGGCCGGGCCCGGTGACGACACCCGTCCGACCGTGATCATTCTCGGCAGCGGCCCCAACCGGATCGGACAGGGGGTCGAGTTCGACTACTGCTGCGTCCGCGCGACCCTCGGGTTCCGCGAACTCGGCTACCGCACGGTGATGGTCAACTCGAATCCCGAGACGGTGTCTACCGACTTCGATGTGTCCGATGTGCTCTACTTCGAACCACTGACTCTCGAAGATGTACTGGAGATCGTCCACGTCGAGAAGCCGGTCGGTGTGGTGGTGCAGCTCGGTGGTCAGACTCCGCTCCGGCTGGCCAAGGGACTGGAAGCGGCCGGAGTGCCGATTCTCGGCACTTCGCCGGATGCCATCGACGCAGCCGAAGACCGTCGCCGGTTCGAGGCACTGGCCCGCGAACTTGGGGTCACGCAGCCCCCCGCCGGTACCGCGGAGTCGGTGGAAGGAGCACTCGATGTAGCCGACCGGATCGGCTATCCGATCCTGGTGCGGCCAAGCTACGTACTCGGCGGTCGGGCGATGAAGATCGTCTATGACGCAGACGAGCTGCGCGGCTTCTTCGACGAGGCAGCGCGAGTGGCGCCCGGTCATCCGGTGCTGATCGACTCCTTCCTCGAGGATGCCTTCGAGGCCGATGTCGATGCGATCTGCGATGGCACCAACGTGATCATCGGCGGAGTGATGCAGCACATCGAGGATGCCGGAATCCACTCCGGTGACTCGGCCTGCGTGATGCCGCCGTATCTGATCACCGAGGACCAGGTCGAGCAGATGCGTGAACACACCCGGGCCTTCGCAAAGGCGCTCGGGGTGATCGGCCTGATCAACGTCCAGTACGCGATCCGGCACGGTGTGGTGCACGTGATCGAGGTGAATCCGCGTGCATCGCGCACCATCCCGTTCGTCTCCAAGACGACCGGGGTTGCGCTTGCCAAGCTCTCTGCTGCCGTGATGGCAGGGAAGACTCTGCCGGAACTCGGACTGAAGGATGACCCGTCGTTCCCGTACGTGGCGGTGAAGGAGGCGGTCTTCCCGTTCGCGAAGTTCGCCGGAGTCGATGTCAGGCTCGGACCGGAGATGCGCTCCACCGGCGAAGTGATGGGAATCGACCGGACCTTCGGAATGGCCTATGCCAAGGCGCAGGCGTCGGTGGACGGTGAACTGCCGCTGGAGGGAACGGTGTTCGTGACGGTGAATGACCATGACAAGGCAACGGTGGTGCCGATCGCCCGGCGGTTCGAGGAACTCGGTTTCCGGATCCTGTCGACTACCGGCACCGCGAAGTATCTGCGCCAGCGGGGGGTCATGGCTGATCCAGTGCTGAAGGTCTACGAGGGGCGACCCAACGGCGTGGACATGATCGTATCCGGCGAGGTCCACCTCCTGGTGAACACTCCTCTCGGCAAGCTGACCCAGCAGGACGACTACGCGCTGAGGCGTGCCGCGCTGCAGCATCGGGTTCCGTACACCACCACGATGTCGGCGGCGTCGGCGGCATGCGACGCAATCATTGCGCTGAAGAGCAGGCGTGGCGAGGTGAAGTCGCTGCAGGAGTGGCATCAGCTAGCCCGCGAGGCGACCGGGAATTGAGCAGCGCGCGCGGCGCCGATTTCATCGCCGAGCTGGCTGGACTGGTTCGCGGTGAGGTGCGGGAGGAGGAAGCTCTCTCCCGCCTGTCCACTTTCCGTATCGGCGGCCCTGCGACGGTGCTGCACCCTGTGGAGCCCGAGGATGTTGCTGCTGCGCTGCGACTGGTGAGCGAGCGTGGAGTGCCATGGTTCGCACTCGGGCTGGGATCCAACCTTCTCCTGCCCGATGAGGGTATGGATGCCCTGGTGATCAGGATGGGGAAGGGACTCGACCGGCTGGTGCAGGATGGCAGGCGCTGGACCATCGGCGCGGGAATGCCGGCGCCTCTGGCGGCGCGGAAGACTGCTGCTGCGGGATACGGTGGCATCCACAAGATGGTCGGCGTGCCGGGCAGCGTTGGCGGTGGCATCGTGATGAACGCCGGCTGTCACGGTGCCGAGTGGAGTGACACGGTTCAGTCGGTGCTGGTGGTTGATGAAGCCGGTGTCGATCATGTCGTACCTGCTGCCGAGGCTGGGTTCACCTACCGCCGCAGTGCGCTGGGACAGGTCGTGGTGCTGGAGACCACGGTGGAGTTGCACGAGGAGGATGGCGAAGTGCTTTCCGCCGAGACCGAGAAGCTGCACAGATGGCGCCGTGAGGAGACGCCATTCAACCAGCCGTGCTGCGGCTCGGTCTTCAAGAACCCGGTGCTGCCGGATGGGCCGATCGATGGCCTCCGGACGGCGGGTCAGTTCATCGAGGCGGCGGGGATGAAGGGATTCCGGATCGGTGGCGCCGAGGTATCGCCGATGCATGCCAACTACTTCATCAACACCGGTGGAGCGACTGCCGCAGATGTCA
>CAZSPH010000176.1:0-3244 GCA_964608715.1 uncultured Gemmatimonadaceae bacterium
ACCGGTACGCGGATATCCTCGAGATTGGTGGTGCCGTGGCCGGTGGAAGACGGACCGCTCGACCAGAGCCAGCCCGGTTCGACCGATGCCGCCGCCAGCCAGCCATCCACCTGATTGAGCTGGCGCCGCCAGCGCTCGGCATCGAGGTCGGACCAGGTCATCAGCGTCGCGGGAGTGTAGACTCGCCAGATACCGTCACGACCGATCATCCGGTCAGCGATAGCACGTGAGATCGAGTCCACGTCGACTCCTCGGGCTGCCAGTGCATCGGTATCGGCAAGCAGCAGGCCGCTCTGCTCGCTGGCATCGAGACGGATCTTCCAGCGCTCCAGCGCCCAGCGGTTGAGCGCCCGGGCCTCGTCGCTCATCCTGACCCGTCCACCGGTGCCGTTTTCCGGGTATTCCTGCGAGCCATGATCCGCCGTCATCGTGACGATCATCCGATCCCGCGGAACGATCGTCGCCAGCGAGTCCCAGAACCAGGCGAGCTGGCGGTCGAGCCGCAGCACCTGGTCATGCATCTCGCGTGACCCGTGGCCGTAGCGGTGACCGACCGCATCGGTGGTGGAAAGCGAGATCGCCAGGAAGTCGGCACGGTCGCGCTTCCCCAGCGCCTCGGCCTTGAAGCCACGCCAGGCGACATCGAGGATCAGCGAGTCCATCACCGGATATTCGCTCAGGTTTCCGGCGGCCATCGTCCAGTCGTCGGGGATGACGTGCGGGAAGGTCTGGTTGCTGCCACCGGATTCGAACGGCCGGAGATCCGGTTCGGGGTAATGACGTTCGTCCATGAGCAGTGTCCAGCTGGTGCCGCGGATCTTCTCGATCGGGTCAGAATCATTCCAGGCCTGAAGCCATGAAGGAAGCGAGTCGGCGTACCAGCGGGAGGTGGTGAACCTGCCGTTGACGTACCAGAAGACCGGAACCACCGCCCGGCCGACCGGGAGAATCGCCCCACGATCCTTGCGGGAGACGGAAAGAACCCGGAGACCGGGGTCAGCGGCACGCATCCAGTCGGAGAGAGTCGTCCCCTGGAACCTGCGGGGCGAGGCGCCGGTGGAAGTCGAGCCGATCAGCGGCGTGGTGCGGTCAGGTACACCACGGTCGTTGGTGAGAATTCCGGTGCGGTAGGGCCAGCGGCCGCTCAGCATCGAGGCGTGCCCCGGTGCCGTCTCGGTGATCGCGTGATCCTGCTCCCCTTCCAGATACGCCACGCTCTCCCGGAAGAGCCAGCCGAGGCCGCCATCAAGTTCCTTCTCCCAGCGGAGGAAGTAGTCGGGCCGGAACTGGTCCACGGCGAGGTGGACCACCAGGCGGATGGTCGTGTCGACTGCTGCTTCCGGCGGCCGCGCCTGGGCCGACAGCGACCCGACACAGAGCGAAATGGCAACCAGCGGAACTGTCCCACGCGACATGCGGATGTCCTCGGGTTTGGGGTAGGAGCCCAAGAAAGGATAATATTGTCACGATACGATGACCCGGAGCGGAGGGGCGGACCAGATGGAACGGAACACTCGCCAGCGTGGTGCGATACGCCGGGCGTTCGAGCGGGCGGATCGACCGCTCAGTCCAGCCGAGGTGCTCACCGAAGCCAGGCGCGAGGTCTCGCGCCTCGGAATCGCCACGGTATATCGCAGCATCAAGTCGCTGCAGGACGATGGCTGGCTCGCAGCGGTGGAACTTCCCGGCGAGTCGGCCCGCTATGAGTTGAGTGGCAAGCAGCACCACCACCATTTCCACTGTGGTGACTGCGATCGGGTCTTCGAGATCCCCTGCCACGTGAGCCCCGCTCCACCGAAACTTCCGCGTCCCTTCCGGGTCGACCGCCACGAAGTAGTGCTGTACGGCCGCTGCGACGAGTGCGCCCCACGGGCTGAATGAGTTCGATGCCGGAAGTCGCAGCGCTGCTGGTCCGGGGCCTGTCGCTGCTTTCGATCCTGGCGCTCACAGGAATCGCGACCACCGCGATGCTGCTGAGCCGGATCGACTTCGATGGCACCAGCGGTTCCGGCGTCATCCGCGGCTGGCTGAGCCGACTGCCGGGGCTGGTTGCCTGGTTCCTTCTCACGCTGTCACTGGTCCGCGGCGCGCTGCAGGTGCTCGCTTTCACCTTTCCCGGTGAACCCCCGGATCCGGAACTGGCCAGGGCGGTACTGTTCGGCGGAAGCTGGGGAGCCGGCTGGCTGGTCCTCACCATCGGCTCGTTCATCCTGGTGGCCCTGATGTGGCTGCTGCGCGAACGGCTGGCCCTGCAGAGCACCGTCCTCGGCATCTTCTGCTCCGCCTTCATCCTCGCCCAGGCAGGCATGGGCCACGGTGCCGACGAACTGTGGTCCCCGCTGGTCGCCGGTCGACTGCTTCACGCTTCCCACCTCCTGGGTGCCGGGATCTGGCTCGGCACACTGGCGGTCCTGGCACTGGCGGTCTTCCCCTCCCTGGATCGCCCTGACGGCAGTGCCGCCCTGGCGGCCCTGCTCCGCCGCTACAGTGTCGTCGCCCGCACCGGGGCGGGTCTGGTCATCGTGGCCTCGGTGGTGATGGTCTGGCGCTATGCCGGCTCGATCGGAGCGCTGGCCTCCACCTCCTGGGGAGTCTGGCTGATGCTCAAACTCGCCGCCTTCGCCGGGGTCATGGCAATGGGATGGTGGAACTGGCGGGTACTCACCCCCCGGCTGGAACGGGGGGATGAGGGGGCCTCCCGGGCGCTCCGGCAGGCTGCCGCCCTGGAGCTGCTCCTCGGCGCCCTGGTCCTCGCAGCCACCACTATGCTGGTAGTCCAGGGACTCCCCATCGACCGTGGCTGAGGGGTGGATATTGCGCTGGAGCGCCAGGTATGTGATATTTCAGGGTTGGCGCTTTTTCGGGGTATCACCAGTTCTGGAGTGGCAATGAATCTTCGTGGTCCTAAGGGCCGTCTCGCCCGCCGTCTCGGCATCTCGCTCTCGCCCAAGACTGCGCGCGTTCTCGAGCGTCGTCCCAATCCCCCGGGACAGCACGGTGCTGCCCGCGTGACCAAGGCGAGCGAGTACAAGCGCCAGCTCACCGAGAAGCAGCGGCTGCGGGCACAGTACAACGTGAGCGAGTCCCAGCTCCGCCTCACCTTTGCCCGGGCCAACCGCCTCGGCGGCAACACCGGTGAGCGGCTGCTGCAGCTCCTCGAGTCGCGGCTCGACGCCGTGGTCCTCCGCGCCGGCCTCGCGCCGACCATCTGGGCCGCCCGTCAGCTCGTCGCCCACGGCCACGT
>CAZSPH010000177.1:0-3235 GCA_964608715.1 uncultured Gemmatimonadaceae bacterium
TCCGCGCGGGTCGATCATCGAATCGACCAGTGCCATCGCGTTGTAGACGTAGCTGGTCGTCTCGCCACCGGGACCGGTCACCGATGTCGGCGAATCAGGCGCATTGGCGGAGCCGTAGCTCCAGCTGGTCACCTGCTTCGGGAAGGCGGCTGCACCCCAGGTGCTGTCCGCCAGTCGGGTCAGATTGCCGCGGGCATTCCACTGCAGGTGGACCTGTCGACTGTTCGGATAATCGATCCGGGTCACCAGTGCCGGCACGTTGCTGTCGCCGCGATGGAACTTAGTCTTCACTCCCAGCGCATCCCGCATCTCGATCACTGCGCCCCAGTGGTCCACGTGGAAGCGCGCATCGTCATTCACGCCGACGCGCGGGCCGAAGATCGTCGTCACCGCATTGGCGGTGTCACCCGGACTCTGCCACCCCATCCCGAAGGCATAGCCCGCCGCCTGCCACGGCGTGTACTTCGTCACCGAGCTGTCGCTCACCGCGTAGTAGCTGCGGGCTTCCACCAGCAGACCGTGATCGCCGTAGATCCAGCGCGTGGTGCCACCACGAATGTTCGACGTCCAGGTGGGCCGGCCGCTCATGTCGCTGTCGATGGTCTGCCAGGTGCCGTCCGGCCATACCCAGTCGGTCAGCACTCCGCTGGGTATCGCGACGTCCACACCCTTGCCCGGAGCCACCACCACACTGTCGAGCCTGCCGTTGCCATCGTACTTCATCCGGAACGTCCGCCCGCCGCTCGACGGCGGCACCCATACCGAGTCGATCCGGTCGCCGGTCCAGTGGAAGGTCGTGACCTGACTGGTCTTGCCACTGGTCCGCACATGCCGACCCGAGCCGTCGAACACCACTTCCAGACCATCGGGACCCTGCCGGGTGTATTCCCCGCTGGCATACACGATCGTGTCGGGGAAGGCCTCCTTCGGTGCCACCCACACCGTCGACGAACTCTGCCGGTAGAGCTTCGAGGAGCCGTCGCCGCCCACCCACATGATGTGGCTCTGGCCGCTGCCCACCGGCTGGTTGAATACCAGTCGCTCCACACCCAGCCATTCCCAGCCCTTGCCGTACGGGCTCTGGCCGCGATTGACCACATGCAGCAGCCCGCTCACCGACGACCACGCCGAGTCCACAGTCGTCACCGATCGCACCGTCAACGTGTAGGGGTAGAGCCCGGTCGGATGATTCGAGGCATCCCAGTCGAGCACGAGCTGCTTCGGTCCACTGCCCCAGGGATAGTAGACCGCCGTGCGCCTCACCGTATCCCGGACCGTCAGCACGGCCGTCACATGATCCAGCGTCGGCCCGGATGGCAGATCCGCCACCACCATCACCAGCGGTCTCGGCACCACGGTGCCGGTGGCATGCACCAGTGTCAGAGAGCGGGCGCGGTCCAGTGTCATTACCGACGGCGTGGAGAGAAACAGCAGCCCGTCACCGCAGGACCACGCACCCAGGGCCGCAGCAGCAGTGAGGCAGTGCGAGCGATTCACCACCGAGTCAGCCTGACGCGGCTGACTCAGCGTCGGTGCCGTGACCGCCTGCACCGTGATGTTCCGCCAGCCGCTGTCTGACTCGAAGGCAACAGGAATCAGCGATAACGTACCACCGCCGTTTCCACCAGTCGTGAAATCGACATCGACATCAATCGCATCATATGGGTCGAGCGAAAAAGAGTTGTTGTCAACACTGCATGACGTCACCGCGCCGGCATGGCCGCAGCTCAGGTCGACGTCACGTACTATCGGAGAATCGTTGTAGACCAGAAACGTCAGAGACGAACTGCTGTACGGACCCATCGGAACTGCAGCACCGCCCTTGGGAGTGACATCCAGTCCGCCAGGTGCGCGAGGAATTTCCTGGCCCACAGCAGAACCAGTGACTGCAACGACAGCACCCAGCAACACCAGGAAACGATGAGCCATGCCACACCTCGGACTTGAGGAACGGATCAGCCATATCTGAATCTACCCGGGAAGGATCGGAAGGCAAGCCGTGGAATATAGGGCGAGACTGAGCCTGACCGTGACAGCGAGCAGTACGCCTTCGATCAGCGAAAAGAATCATCGGGATCACCAGCCAGTAACCCCTACCGCCTCCCCTCCACCACCAGCCCTCCCTCGCCCACCAGCAGCAGCCTGGAGCCACCGTCGATTGCGAGAAAGTAGAGTTCGTAACCGAGTGCGATCTCGCCCCAACTGTTGCCGATTCTGACCCAGACCCTGCCACCCTCGCCGGCCGCATACAGGTTGCCGTCGATGATCGTGACACCGCGAAGATCTAGTGCCGTCGGTGATCGGGCCAGCTCGAAGCCGCTGCCGGCATTCCGCAGCAGCACTCCCGCATCACCCACCACCCAGACCGTGCCGGACCGCTCGACATGAACGCCGCGCAGGATAGTCGTGACCGGAGTCGCATGGGGTGTCCAGCGCTCACCGTCGAAATGGAGCGCGGTACCGTCGTCGCCCACGGCCCAGAGATTGTTCCATTCCCGGCCCCTCACCTGGCGCAGGTATGCATCGGTTCCGGTGGGTACTTCCCGCCATCCCGAGCCTTCATTCACCAGCGAGATTCCACCTGCGCCGACGATCATCGCGCGCTGGCCGTCGGTCCACACCGAGCGGAGCGCCATGAGGGTGCCCGACTCTTCTCTCTGCCAGATGCCGGCGGTGTACCGGAAGACGGTCCCGCTGTCACCGACCACGATGCGCGATGCCGCCGTGACTCCGACGATGTCGAGCAATTCGACTCCGGTGTCGAGGTCGTGCTCCTGCCAGCTTCCATCGGCGCGTCGAGTCATCACAAGGCCACCCCGTCCCGCCACCATAATCTCACCGTCAGCCGGGGCGTGGATGCCGTATATCGTGGTACCGGTCGTGGCCGTACTCCACTTTCCCTGACGCTCCTCCAGTACGGTGCCATTCCAGCCGGCAGCGATACGGCTGCCGGGACTGCCGGCGAATACCCTGAGATTCTCGCGTGCCCCTGCCACCGGCAGTGCCAGCACGTCAGCGTCGGTCACCCGGAGCATTGCCCCGCGATCGCCGGTGACGAGAAAGCCGTCGGCGTCTGCAACTACATCGAAGAGATTGGTCTCCACCGACTGCGAGCGGTCGGACCAGTTGCCGTGCTCGTCCCGCCAGAGAATCGTTCCCAGCGCACCAACGGCAACGGCGCGACCACGATCGTCTACCGCCACTCCGAAGAGCGACTGGGCGGCCGGTACCGCCA
>CAZSPH010000178.1:0-3203 GCA_964608715.1 uncultured Gemmatimonadaceae bacterium
CCGCCATCACCAGCACGAACAGCCCGGCCGAGATGAAGAGCACGGTGCCTCCGATTGCCGAGAGGACGGTGTGGATGCTCCAGAGCTGGGCCGGGATCGCGCCCGAATAGGAGGCGCTCATCACCCGGCGTGGCAGACCCTCCAGGCCGGCGATGTGGGTGGTGAAGGAGAAGAACACCATGCCGATGAACCAGAGGAACGGCTGAATCGTTGCCAGCTTCGGGAACGCCAGCTCCTTGCCTGCGAGTCGCGGTACCAGCCAGTACATCGCGCCCATGAAGGTCAGCGCCGAGGCGGATCCGACGGTCAGATGGAAGTGGGCGAAGATCCACGCGGTGTTGTGCACCACCGAATTGAGCGCGTAGGCGGCGTTGACCGCTCCACCGAATCCGCCCACGAGGAACAGCAGCATCGCCAACAGGATCGAGGCGACCGTGGGTTCGCTCCAGGGCAGCGTCCTGATCCAGCCGAACAGTCCCTTGCCGCCGCGCAGCCTGCCTGCCACTTCGATCGACGCACAGACGGTGAAAGCGGTGACCAGCGACGGGAACGAGATTGCCATCGTCAGGAAGGTGTGCATCAGCTTCCAGTCGGCGGAGATGCCCGGATCCTGGAACTGGTGGTGCAGGCCGACCGGCGTCGAGAGGATCAGGAAGATGGTGAAGACCATCCGGCCCAGCGGATCGGAGAAGAGCTTGCCGCCGGCGAGCTTGGGCAGCAGGGCATACCAGAGCGTATAGGCCGGGATGATCCAGAAGTAGACCAGCGGATGGCCGAAGAACCAGAACAGCGTTCTCGCCAGAATCGGATCGACCGTTTCCACCCAGCCCAGCGACCACGGAATCAGCAGGAACAGCATCTCGGCGGCGACGCCCATGGTGCAGAGCACCCAGAGCATCGCGTTCACCGCGGTGGCGTGCATCGCCAGCGAAACCGGGCGGTCGCCGCGGGCGCGGCGGGCGACCCGCCATCCCTGGATAATCTGCCAGCACCACCACCAGCTAGCCACCACCACCAGCGTGAGGCCGATATAGAAGGCGGGATGTGCCTGGAGTGGCGGATAGAAGGTGTACAGCACGCTGGCACGGAAGGTGAGAATCGCCCATGCCGCCATCGCGACGCCAGCCACTGCGACCCAGAACGCGATCCACGATCCCTTCATCGAGGGGATCCGGCCATTCTCTCGCTGCAGCGTGGCGTAGCCCAGTCCCATGATGAAGAAGGTGGTGAAGACCAGCGCCATCAGCACGCCGTGAGCAGTCACCGACATGTAGTACATGCTGGCCGAGCGGCCGGGGACGTTGACGTCGGCGCGCGAGAGCGCCTGCATGATCGCCATCGTCGCGGCGATGCCGAATGCGATGATCGACACCCAGAGGTTGGAGAAGATCAGCTTCCGCTCTCCGTCGGTGGGACGGAACGGTTCGGCATCCCGCGGGATGTTCAGCGCATCAGTGGTCATGATTGCCTCCGCTGCCCGCGAACGGGGACTGCTTCGTCTCTTCCGGACCCACCCACTCCGAAGCCGGAACCACTGTCATCGTCGAAGCCATCTGGTGGTGCCCGACGCCGCAGTACTCGTTGCAGGCTACCAGGTACTCGCCGGTGTGCGGGAAGGTGGTGGTGAACTGGGACACGTATCCCGGAACCACCATCACCTGCCCGTTGGTGCGGATGATCTGGTAGCCGTGGATCACGTCCATCGAAGTGAGATGGAAGGTGATCGGAGTGTCGGCCGGAAGAGTGAGCGATGTCGGCAGCCAGGTGAACATCAGGCCTACCACGGTGACGTGCACGTCGCCCTTCTCGTCGAGCCAGACGCCCTGAGTGCGGAAGCGGTCGTCCTGCATGACCGTCTTCGGGTTGATCGTCTCGATGTGAGAGGGGGGATGGATCCCCTTCGCGACCGCGGAGTAGGCGGTGGTGGCGAAGAAACCTGCCAGGACCAGCCCGACGCACCACATCCAGATCTTCTCGTACAGATCGACGTTCACGTGTTGATCCCTCCACGTGCGACGAAGATCAGCTTGTAGATGGCGAACCAGAGGATCACGAACAGCACCGCGTACGCGCCTACGAACGCGAACGTGCCGATCGGATGCTTCGGCAGCCCCTCGGGCATGTGGGACATCATCACCTCGCTGTAAATGGAACTGCGCGCGACACCGTGTCGCAGCGCACAAGATGCGAGGCCGGGTATTAACTCCCGATTAAGACGGCATTAAGGAATCTTCATCTCCGCCGGTGTCGGCGGAGTGGGCGATCAGGTCGCGTCGCTGGGCAGCACGTAACCGACGCCGCGCACCGTGGCAATGCACTGCGAGCCGGTGGCATCGGCGAGTTTCCGGCGGAGGTTGGCGACGTGTACGTCGACCACGTTGCTCTCGGGATCGAAGTTCATGTCCCAGACCTTGTCCAGCAGTTCCATCCGCCGCCAGACCCGGCCGGGCGCGATCATGAAATGCTCCAGCAGCGTGAACTCGCGGGGAGTGAGGTCGATGGGCCGGGTGCCTGCCCAGGCCTTGTGCTGGATCCGGTCGATCCGGAGAATGCCATGTGCTACCGCTGTCTCGCCTCCGCTGCCGCGACGGCGGAGCAGGGCACGGATCCGCGCCAGGAGTTCCTCGAAATCGAACGGCTTGGAGAGATAGTCGTCGGCGCCGGCATCAAGTCCTTCCACCGTCTCCCGCGAGCCGTCGAGCGAGGTGAGCATCAGAACGGGAGTGGTTCTTCCTTCCTGACGCAGGGTCCGCAGGACCTCGATGCCATTCCTGCGGGGGAGGATGCGGTCGAGGATGATGCAGTCGTAGTCGTAGTGGTGAGCCTGGACCAGTGCCTGGGCGCCATCGGGAGCGACGTCGACGGCATAGCCCTCGACTTCGAGTCCCTTCCGAAGGAACCCGGCCACCTTGCGATCATCCTCGACCACCAGAATCCGCATCAGGCATCCTTCCTGGAGATCGGCAGGGTCAGCTCGAAGCGACCGCCGCCATGAGGTGTGCGGTCCCTCGCAATCGCGACGAGTTCGCCGCCGAGGAGCCGCGCCAGGCGCCTGGAAAGGGGGAGACCGAGCCCAACCCCCGGGCTGTCCCGGCGTGACTCGTACATGTCGAAGATACGCTCGGTGGTCTCGACCGGAATCCCGTCTCCCTCGTCGTCGATCCGGAAGGTGACGGTGTCCTCCACCACTGCCGCGGTGATGG
>CAZSPH010000179.1:0-3196 GCA_964608715.1 uncultured Gemmatimonadaceae bacterium
CGGCCGAGGTCCTCGGGCCTGGCCATCAGCCGGTCGACGATCACCGTGATCGGTGCCTTGGCAGGCTTCGGCAGCTTCGGAGGCAGAGCATCCAGGCGATGCACTGCGCCGTCGATCTCCACCCGCGTGAATCCCAGGGAGTTGAGCTGCTCAGTGACCGTCTTCCAGGTGGACTTCGCCGCCGCAGTGAGCGGAAAGGCGATCTGCACCCGTCCACCGCTGCTCGCCACCACCGCATCCGCGCTGGACTGTGGCGTGTCTCGCCGCACCGGGGCACCACAGACCCGGCAGAACGGGACGCCGATCCGGGCCCATAGCAGTCTCAGATAGTCATGTACCTCGGTGGCCGTGCCGACGGTGGACCGCGAAGACATCGAAGGGGCACGCTGCTCGATCGCAATCGACGGTGCGATCCCGTCGATCCGGTCCACCAGCGGTTTCGGCATCCGTTCCAGGAACTGCTTGGCATAGGTCGACAGCGATTCGATGTAGCGACGCTGTCCCTCGGCATAGAGCGTATCGAATGCAAGGGAACTCTTGCCGCTGCCGGACGGGCCGGTCACCACGGTGAAAGTCCGCCGGGGAATCTCCACCGTGATTCCCTGCAGGTTGTGCTGGCGGGCGTTTACTACTCTGATCACCGGTCGCGACACATACCGAAGATAACCCGATCATCCCCCTGTATCCCTTGAGCGGATCGAGGCCGTTACTTTTCGCAACCTATGGCGACCCTGCTGACGCCCCGGATGCTGCGACGCGGCTTCGAGATCTTCGTGCTGATATCGCTCGCCGGATACGTCGGTGTGATGATCTACGGTAACGACACCGCCGGATTCATCGAGTCGCTTTCCGGAATCCGCTGGGGCTGGGTCCTCGTCGGGATGCTGCTGGCATCGCTCGACTGGATCGGCGGCGGAATCAGGCTCTGGATTCTTGCCCGCGAAGTCCATGACCGCCCGAAGCTGATGCCGCTGATCCTGGCGGGAGGGATGGGAGCGTGGGCCGCCTATCTCTCACCGATGCAGGCGGGCTCCAGTGCAGTCACCGTCTACGCGATGAAGCGCGGCGGGATTCCGGTGGCGAAGTCGCTCACCATCGTGCTGATGTCGTTCATCGCCACCGTCATCTTCTTCGCGATCACCGGTCCAGTGGCACTGGCGTTCGGTGCGGGACAATCGCTGGGTGAGCGGGGCAACGTTCTGGGGCTCTCGCTGCTTGATCTCTTCAAGGGGTCGATGACGATCTTCGCGGTCCTCGGTGTGGTACTGCTGGCGGTGATGATTGCACCGCGTCCGCTCTCGCGGCTGGTGCACGCGATTGCGGAGCGTCTGTCCCACCGGAACGAGAAGATCGCCGGCAGGCTCGACCTGCTGCGGTCCGGAATAGATTCGGCTCACGAGAGCATGCGGGCCTTCAACTCTCCGCGGGGGTGGCTGGCGCTGTTCTGGGCGACGATCATCAGCGGACCGAGCCATGCCAACAAGCTGCTGGCGGGTTACGTGGCGCTCCGGGCAGTGGGGATCGAGGCCAACTTCGTCGACGTGCTGCTGCTGCAGACGCTGATCACCTTTCTGCTCTACTTCGCACCGACGCCCGGTGGCTCGGGCATCGCCGAGGTACTGAGTGCGGCGGTGATGAGCATCTACCTTCCACGGGCCCTCACTCCGCTCTACACCATCGTCTGGCGCAGCATTCTGAGCTGGTTCACGATCGCCTTCGGTTTCATCATCTTCTCCTACTGGGTCCGCAAGGGACTCCAGGGGATCGAGGTCGAGACTCCGGCCGAAGCGACGGGCGCCCCGACATGACCGCTCTTGCTTGCCCGCTCCCCCCGGCGGCAGGTATTTTCCGGGTTCCCCCGATTCATCGGTCACTATCCGGGAGTCAGATCTGAACCGCGTTCCTCTGGACCCTGTCAGCGAGCTGTCGCGAGGCGATCATCTCGCCGAACTGCTCTCCGGGGACGGAGGGAATCGGTGGCAGGTCGTGAGCCGGCAGACGGCGGTCGGAAGTGGGGAGGAGGCGGATCTGCTGCTTCGTGGCCCCGGCATCGCACATCGCCACTTCGGCCTCCGGCTCGACGAGGGTATCTGGCGGCTTCAGAACCTCGGCGGCACCTCACTGGAAGTAGATGGCTACGTCGTGGTGAATGAGGCAGTTCTCGCGCCCGGTTCGGAGATCAGGGCGGGGGAGGTCAGTCTCTTCTTCGCTCCTGCCGACCGCTGGGAGGATTCCAGCGCGGCGGCGGGTGCCGCGTCGGCGCCGAGTGCCGATGCGGGAGCAGCGACCGGTGGACATCCCGGCTATGTCCTCGATGTCCCGACCAGTTCCGGCGGTCCGTCCGCCGCGGTGCTGATTGTCGGCGGCGTGCTGATCGTGGCCGCGGTGGTATTCCTCTTGCTGCGGGCGGGATGATGCGATTCTCCTGTGCTGCCCGTACCGATGTCGGAGTGGTCCGTTCCGGCAACGAGGACAACTACCTGATGGCCGACGATCGCGGGCTGTTCATCGTCGCCGACGGAATGGGTGGGCACGCCGCGGGCGAGGTGGCCAGCGAGATGGCTGCGAAACTGGTCGCCGAGCACTTCCGGCCGGCCAGGGGAATGGCCGATACCGAGCTGGCTGGTCAGTTGAGTGCGGCGATCCATGCCGCCGACCGGGCGATCTTCGAGCGGACCCGTCAGGAGCAGGACAAGCGTGGCATGGGGACCACGGTCACGGCACTGGTGCTGCTGCCGCGCCGCTTCCTGATCGGCCATGTCGGTGACTCGCGTGCCTACATGCTGCGAGGCGGCAATCTCGTCCAGATCACCAAGGATCACAGCTACGTGCAGGAGCAGGTCGATGCCGGTCGCCTCACCCCCGAGGAGGCCCGGGTCCATCCTTATGCGAACGTGATCACCCGCTGTGTCGGTTCGAATGGTGACGTGGTGCCGGACCTGATGTTCGGTTCGCTGGAACCCGGCGATCTGCTGATGCTCGCATCCGACGGCCTCACCGGCATGCTCGAGGACGGTGAGATCCGTGAGATCATGATCGGCATGGACGGGCTCGAATCGGGAGTCGATCAGCTGATTGCCGGTGCCAACCGACGCGGCGGCCTCGACAACATCACAGTGATACTGGTCAGGATCGAGGAGGTGTCACCTCCCACCGGCGAAGTCCCGGCGATGCGGGGGTGATTCGCCGCCCGCGG
>CAZSPH010000180.1:0-3097 GCA_964608715.1 uncultured Gemmatimonadaceae bacterium
GATCTCGATGCCTATCTCGAAGCCCGCGATACCGCAGGGCCCGAGCGCACCTGGAACCTCGACCGCAACTGGCGCAGTACCGCTGATCTGCTCGCGGCACTTGAACAGCTCCATACCCGCGTCGACCGTCCTTTCAGGGTGCCCGATCAGGTGATGCCCTTCGCGAAGGTATCGTGTGGGCGGGATGTGAGTCGGCTCGATGATCCGGAGTGCAGTGCCGCACTCCGGTGGCTGGTGGTGCCGGAGGTGATGAACGCCGATCGTACCCGCACGGCGGTGCGCGAGCAGGTGGTGAGCGAGATCATTCGCCTGCTCGAGACCGCGATGATCGAGGGCGCATCGCTCCGTCCCGGTGACATCGCGATTCTGGTGCGGACCCGTCGTGAGGGCGAGAGCTATCGCGGCCGACTCAGGGCTGCGGGAATCAACGCGGTTCTGGCAGGTACCGGAAACATCACCGCGACCGAGGTGTGGAGCGATCTGCAGCGGCTGGTGGAGTCACTGATCGCTCCGACCTCGGATCGTCGGCTCCGGCTGGCGGCGGCAACCCGGCTGCTCGGCGTCGCGCCTGAGGCATTGGCTGCCTGGGGTACGGGTGTCGGAGCGGACATGTCGGCACAGGTTTCCGCGGTGATCCGCCGGGCTGCTGGTGCTGCCGGTCGGTTCGGGATGATCGCGGCACTGACGACGTTGATGGAGGAGTTCCGTACGGTCGAGCGGCTGGCAGAGCTGCCGGATGCCGAGCGGCGGTTGACCGATCTTCGCCATGCGATCGAGGAGGTACAGCGCGGTGAGCAGGAGGTCGGCGGCGGAGTGCGGTTGCAGCGGTGGCTGGCGATGGCAGCGGCGGGGAAGGGTGAGGCCGAGCAGCGCCAGCTCCGGCTGGACTCCGACGCCGACGCCGTTCAGGTCAGAACGATGCACGTCTCCAAGGGGCTGGAGTATCCGGTGGTCTTCGTTCCCGATGCCTGGGAGGTGTCGTCATCGAAGGCACGCGAGATCGAGCTGTTCCGCGACGACGGCTGGCGGGCAGCTTTCGGTGAAGGCCGGACCGAGCAGCGGGTGGTCGATGCGGTCACCCGGGCGCGATTCGAGGAAGCTCAGCGGCTGGCGTATGTGGCACTCACTCGCGCCAGGCAGTGCTGCTATGTGGCGCTTGCCGCCACCACGACCCAGAAGAGCCGGGGTGCGATCGGCTGGCTGCTGCGTCCCGCCGGTGCCGACGATGCCGGTGGTGGTGCACCCGAACTTCCGGCGACGCTTCAGGTACTCGACGGGCTGGTAGCGGCTTCGAACGGGACGATGGCGGTGATTCCTGCCCGCCGCGCGACCGGTGCACGGGAACGCCGTCCGGAGGTCCTGGCGCCGCTGGCGGCCGCACCGGTCGACCGGGAGCGCGACTGGCGGAGCTGGACCGTCTTCTCCTACAGTGCGCTTACCGCCGGTGACGAGGGGTCGTGGCAGCCATCTGATGCTGTAGCGTATTCGGCATCAGAGCTCGATCTGCTGCCTCCCGGTGCCGGTTCCGGTATCGCACTTCACGCTCTGTTCGAAGAGCTGCCTTTCGATGCGCCTGTCGACGTCCGTCGCCGTGGAGTGGAACGACTCATCGATCGCTACGCGCTCACGACGGGACTCTCCGATGAAGACGGCGTTCGCCTGACCGATGCGATCACTGCAATGGCCGGTGCAGTGCTCGATTCTCCGATTCCCGGCACCGACCTCGTGCTGTCGAAGATCGCTTCCACCGGGATGCTGCGGGAGTGGCGGTTCGACCTGGCAGTCTCCGGACTCGACCGGCGCCCGCTGGTGGCGGCGTTCCGTGAATGCGGTGGCGACGAGGCCGCCTACGCCGATCATCTGGATCGGCTTGACGATGTCGGACGACGTGGCTTTCTCACCGGGGTGATTGACCTCGTCGCCGAGCACGACGGGTCGTGGTATCTGGTCGACTGGAAGTCGAACCATCTTGGCCGCAGTCGTGGTGGTTACGGCAGTGCGGCGATGAAGGCGGAGATGATGGAGTCGCACTACGTCCTGCAGTACCACCTGTATCTGGTGGCGCTGGATCGATATCTCGGGTCGAGACTGCCGCAGTGGAATCGCGCAACGATGCTGGGTGGAGTGATCTATCCGTTTCTGCGAGGCATCACCAATGGCTCGACCGATGGATGGCATGTGGTCAGACCGTCCGAGGCGCTGCTCGACCGGGTGGCTGCTGCGGTGACCGGCTGAACCTGGTGATTCACTGCGGTGAGATCGATTCCGCTTCTGCCGCGATCGACCCGGCAATTCCGATACGCTCCACTCGGCGCATCGTGAATCGACGTGCCAGGTAGCGCCCGGCTCCCTGTGGAATGACACCGTTTTCATCCCGGCGCGCCGCTTCACCGGTGCCTTCGGCCAGCCATCTGAGCCAGCCGATCGTCGCCGTGGAGTCGAGGTCACGCAGCAGTCGCGGCGTCAGCGAACGCTCGCGTTCCTCCACTCGTCGCAACTGCACCGGTGAAAGCCCGAGGAGTCGATGTTCCGGAGCTTCGGGGAGCAGTGCTGCCGCGGCACAGCGGCCGATTCCATCGACGTAGATCAGCTCCCGCAGCGATCGGCTGGTCAGGAGATTACACCAGCCGTTCCAGCCATGACGCCAGCGGGTCATTGCCACAGCACCTGTGATCAGTGCCACCAGTGATGGTGTGATGTCGCTGCCGGTGACAGGAACGAAGGACGTGCCGCCGTCTTCATCGGGAATCATCTCGCCAGCGTATTCCGGATGTTCCGAGCTTACCAGCACCACCCGGCGGGGAGAGACGATTCCGTGCGGCGGGAGCTGATCAGAGAGTGCGGTCAGCGCATGGATGATACCGACCGGTGCTCCCCCGATGGGAACTGACAGCGGGGTGGTGCGACGCAGTTCGCCGCGGGAATGCTCCAGCAATGCGACGAGAGCGCTCCACTCTCCCTCTGCGTCGGAAGCGATGATCTGCATCCCGGCTTCCCTCCCCGGTCAGTCGTTCCGCTGCTCACGCCGCCGTGCGGCCACGCCGTCGAGGAAGCGGCGCTCCTCCGTGCTAAGCGACGCCATTCCCTGACTGCCGAT
>CAZSPH010000181.1:0-3012 GCA_964608715.1 uncultured Gemmatimonadaceae bacterium
GGAAGTCGCCGATGTCTGCATCGGCCTGCTTACCGGCAACATCGCCACCGGTGCAGCGCTCAAGCTGAACGCGGCCGGGATCGACCCGGACCAGTTCCGCATTGGCGCCTTCGGATCGGACGCCGCACTCAGGCCGGAGCTGCCGCCGATTGCTGCCGAGCGGGCAACCGCGATCTTCGGGCGTCGGCCCGTCGGCGACGAGATCGTGATCATCGGCGACACTCCCGCCGACGTGACCTGTGGCGCGGCGCTGGGCGTCCGTGCCGTGGCGGTGGCAACCGGTTCGTATTCGGTGGCGGATCTGGTCGGAGCCGGAGCCCACGCCACCTTCGAGACGCTGGCTGATACCGACCGGGTGCTGGAGGCGATTCTGTGAGCGAACCGATCGGTTCCGTCATCGGGCGACTCGGCGATCCACCGGGACCGGATCTGCTGGATCATCACCGGCTGGCATTCGTCGACCGTCTGGTACAGGCGGGGGCGGATTCGCCGACTGCGGCATGGGTGGATGCCTGGCGCAGGACCGCAGGGGAAATCCACGCCGAAGTCCGCCAGGAGATCGCCCGCGGGATCGAAGCTGCTGCGGCCGAGTCACGCTTTCCCACGAAACAGTTGCCGGCACGGATGCCAACCGACGTAGTGAAGGAATCGCTGGCCAACCGACTGGCCGCAGCCGGGATCCCGATCGAGAAGCTGCCCCCGGCTTCATCGCTGTCGGCGAGAGCGGCTGCCGCTTCGGCCACCTGGGATGGTGCCCGGGAGATCGTACGTCGCGAGTTGCGGCTCTGGCGGGAGGCGGCTGATCGGATCGCCGCCTGGCAGCGGCCGTGGTGGCCGCTGGTGACCGTTCTGGCAGGACTCTGGATTCTGGCGCTGATTCCGGCTCTCTGGACCGGTGGACTGATCCCGGCGCCGGGCTGGTGGACTGCGGTGAGCGAGTGGTTCTGGAGCCTGCCGTGGCCGTGATCGGCATCGGGCTCGACGTGGTCGAAGTTCCCCGGGCCAGGTCGATGCTCGATCGTCTGGGCGAACGCCTCCTGGCCCGTACGATGACCCAGGGAGAGCGAGACTACATCGAGAGGATGACGGACCAGGCTCCGGCCTTCGCGGCGCGACTCGCGGCCAAGGAGGCGGTCTACAAGGCACTCCAGGTTCTGCCCGGCGCCCGCCCGGTGGGCTGGCGCGAGATCGAAGTGGTCAAGCTCTCGGATGGCCGACCCGAGATCGCGCTGCACGGCCGGGCGGCGGCTCTGCTCAGGGGCAGCGGGATCCGGGTTCATCTGTCGATCTCGCACAGCCGCGACGTCGCCGCCGCGGTCGCGATCCTCGAGGGGTGAAATGCGAAGCGGCCCGGCACTCTCATCAGTGCCGGGCCGCTTCATCTGAGGTCCCGGAACGCCCCCTGAGTATCAGACATGAAGCTGGCGCTCCAATCATCCACCCTTCTTCGTTCCGGGACTTTCATTCAGGTATCGGCCCCGCAGGGAAGACACCGTATCCCACCAACGTATCCGGTACGTGGAGGGGAGTCAACGGCGAACGGCCAGTCCGTCATTCCGACCGCAGGCCGGGCGAAGCCGGGCCGAAGTGGAGGAATCCGCTTTTTCTGCAATGCCCCGAAAAGCAGATCCCTCGACGTCGCGGCCCTGCGGGCCGCTTCGCTCGGGATGACAATGGTGAGGCGGTATCGCCGTTCGCCGTCATCCGTTCCGCAGGTACTTCCCTGGTTCCGGCGCGGTCGTGCCTGACAGCCTGATCCAGAGCAGCACTCCGATCACCATCAGCACGATCGATGTCCCCTGGGCGATGCTGAGTCCCATCGGCAGAATCCGATCGTCCTTGGCCCGCAGGAACTCGACCAGGAATCGCTCCAGTCCCGCCAGAGCCAGATAGGCGCCGAACAGCCATCCCGTGCCGGTACTGCGGGTACGCCAGCGCCAGAGCAGGGCGAAGACGATCAGGATCATTGCCACTTCGTACAACTGCGTCGGGTGAACTGCCAGCACCGTTTCCGGGGAGATCCCCGGTGGCACCGTCGCTCCGAAACTGTGGAGTGATGCCGCAGTGCTGGGCGGGGCACCTTCGGGGAACGCTACTGCCCACGGGAGATCGGTCGGGCGCCCGTAGTCGTCGCCGACGACGAAGCAGCCGACCCGGCCGATTGCGTACCCGGCGGCAAGTGCCGGGGCAACGAGGTGCGCGGTCCACTGGATCGGGACCCTGCGTCGCCAGCCCATCACGATCACACCGATGGTGCCGCCGACGAAGCCGCCGTAGAAGACCAGCCCGGCTCGGCTGAAGATCGACGCTTCCGGATGCAGCATCACGTACCAGATCTTGGCGCCCAGGATGCCGCCGATCACCGCTCCCATCACCATGTCGCCGGCGTAGTCCTGCGAGAATCCGTTGCGGCGCAGTTCGCGATCCGCCAGCCAGGCGCCGACCAGAAACGCCAGCGCCATCGTGATCCCGAAGCCGGTGAGGGTGGTGAAGCCGAGCGGGATCTCGAGCGGGTATGCCGTGATCATCGGGCAACTCCGTGGTGGTTGGTCAGTCCCGGCATCGGCCAGGAGTCGCGGGCATCGATATCCTGATCCCGGTCGATCCCGCGTGTGAGATGCCAGCAGGCGGCGGCACCGATCATCGCCGCATTGTCGGTGTTCAATCCGGGTGATGCCACTGTCACCTCGATGCTGCCAGCGGCAGCCTGCATCGCTGCCGCCAGGGTGCGGTTGCAGGCGACACCGCCGCCGATCACGATCCGGTGCCGGCCGAATTCGTCCGCAGCGTCAACGGTCTTGGATACCAGGACATCGATCAGCGCATCCTGGAATCCCCGGGCGAGATCGGCTCTGCTCGCATCGACATTCTCGCACTGCTGTACTGCCCGGAGCACCGCGGTCTTGAGCCCGCTGAACGAAAAATTCCAGCGATCCCGGACCGCGATGCCGCGCAGCAGTGGCCGGGGAAAGCGGTAGCGCTTCGGATCTCCGGTTGCGGCCAGCCGTTCGA
>CAZSPH010000182.1:0-2965 GCA_964608715.1 uncultured Gemmatimonadaceae bacterium
CGTCGCCCCTACTGCATCCTCACTGCGGTGAAGGGGAAGGGGTATTCCTCCGCCTGACCGACGATGTCGTCGTCATCGTCCACGAACCAGATCCAGAACCCCAACGCACCGGACATCACCATGCCATTCCTGGTGGCATTGATTCGCACGCCGCCTGCCGGCCCGGTCTGGGTGCCGGCGTTGTAGACATTGTACGATGTCGTACCAAGAATGTTCTGGCCCAGCACGTTGCCATTGGTGAGGCTGCTGGTGCTCTGACTCCAGGAGGCTGTCCGCCAGGCGGAGAAATAGGGCCCGAGCGGATGGACCTCCGGGGCGCCAGGGCCCAGGACCATCCGCCATTCGCTGGCTGAGTTGAATGCGTCGGGAATTCCATCAGGCCAGGTGCCGCTCTTGCGAACCCGCAGGTACAGAGTCTTGCCTCCGGGACCGTCCTCGATTGAAATCATCGCAGCACCGGGTGACGCCAGCATCCGCCGCAGCATCGAGACCACGTCCCCGGAACCGCTGATATCGTCATCGTCGAGCAGTTCGTCCGCGTCAGATACCGTCGTCAGACGCCAGTACGGCGCCGGGCCGCCGCCAACCTGGACGGTGTCCGCAGCGAGCAGAATGCCACCGGTGCTGAGCAGGGATGCAACGACCTCGTAGTCGCCCGGCTGCTGGTAGGTACGGGTGGCGACTGCGGTGCTGGTGGTTTCGGTGGTGGTTCCGTCACCCCACTGCCACCTGATCCGGAATCCTTCGGTCGGAGGCTCGGGCACTATCGGTGTGAGGTCGACCTTGCGATCATCCGGCATTTCCAGCTGGTCCGGAGTGACTTCGAAATCAGCCCGCATCATGGAGAAGGTCGCGGCGCTCATCTGCCGGAGACCCTGGAGCATCATCGCCTGCCGGGACACGGTGACCTGGCGCGGCGGAGACTGCGGCAGATTCTGGAAGTACGATGCGGCCGTGTTCAGAGAGCCGGTGGGGCTGGCAAGATCCTGGGTACCGGTGGAGTAGTGGTGAACCGTCATGTCCCCAGGGGTGGTGAGACGGAGAGTGCCGACCCTGCTCCTCAGCACGACCTTCTTCCTCTGTATCCGCTGCCAGCCTTTGCCCGACTCAACTTCCATTTCCAGTTCGGTGGCCGGCAGACCGGCCTCGATCGACATCGTTTCGCTGATGTCGGCCCGCTCTTCGAAGTCGGCAGTCGCCATCCGCTGCAGGTTGGCGAGCATCATCCGGGCCCGCTCATAGGGGATGACGGCGGAGTTCAGGGGAACCACTCCGGTGGAAGTGGCTGCCGGTCCATCGGCGGTGGTGGGTACCTGCTGCGCCGCGAATCCGCTGGCCTGGCTGAACAGATGACTGGAGGCACCGAGCTGTCCCGGCGTGATGTAGGTAACACTGGTGCCGCTGCCACCGGTGGCGTACGCGGTAGCGTACACGCGCTTGCTGGCTGTCCTGGCCACCGCGACGACCGTGGGCCCCTGCAGTGCCAGATTGGCCGTGGTGGCCTCCATCAGAAACTGATCGCGACGCGGTTTGTCGACCAGCGCAAGCTGCTGCTCCAGGTCGTTGAGAATGCCGTCGTCCAGAGCAGCCAGCTCTCTCGACAGCCTCACCACCGCAGCCAGCGGCGCTCCCTCGGCATAGAATCCGGGCTGATCCAGGGGGCGGACGAACTGTGACAGTTGCGGTCCACTGGTGATGCGATTGAGAGCGGTAAGCAGCGGAATCGCGATACCGTGGCCATCGGGCTCGGGACCCGAACCGTATTCGAGCACCGGCCAGCGGTCGGATGCCGGATTCATGACCGGAGCCACATCAGAGAGCGGGAGCATCATCTGGATCGGAATCAACTCCGCCGTGGTGGGTGCACGGGCACCGGCGGTGGAGGATGATGCCGGCCCTTCCGGGCCCACCAGCAGATCACCCCTGAGATGAGTGGTGGCCACCCGGACGGAAGTGGCAGTGCGGTCGATGGTTGGCAGCACCTCGAGCACTCGTCGCACCGGATCGCGGAGCGCAATCACCACGGTATGGCCGCTCGGAACGGTAACCGGCACGTCCAGCAGCAGCAGGCCGCCGGTACGAACCTGCTCGGTGGTGATCCGGAGTGGCGGCCCGGCGGCGGCAAAGCCGGTCGGCAGATTCAGCGATGGCGAGGTCACGCCGACATCCATCTGCCAGCGGCCAGCCGTGGTGAGTGCTCCGGGTCGGGCGGTGAGCCGGAGACCGCGATAGGGATGATCCGATGCAGTGATCTCGTAGGTGCCACCCGGCGGCACGGCCACGTCGATGCCGCCGCTGCCGGGACTCAGCGTTGCCTGGAAGATGACCGGCGCCAGCGACCCGACCTGAGCCGTGAGCCTCTGTTCGCCGGTCGTTCCGAGCGTCCAGCGGGTGACATGGGCATTTCCCGAAGCGTCGGTAGTCGGTGACCCTCCTTCGACAGTTCCGCCTCGCCGGTGACCGTGAACTGGACCGTGACTCCGGCCACTCCCTTGCCGTCGGCGTCGCGGACCACGACAGCGGGGGCGCGACCGGGACCGTTGTGCCTGCTGCCGCTGACTGACCATTGCCGGCAGCCGCGCTGATGGTGGCCGGAACCGGGCCGGGTGGTGGAGGCGGAGGGTTGGTGCCCGAGTCGCCGCCGCAGGCGGCCAGGAGAGCGAGTGCGATCAGTGAGGGTCTGTTGTGAGTCACGGAGACGTCATCCGGTCGAGGTTCATGCTGCACGCGCAGGAACCGGTCGGACGGGCTCACGCGACCGACCGCCACAGCCCGCCGCCGTCAGGCGGCGGGGATGTCGGCGCATTCAGGAACATCAGAGCGGTGGACCGAACAGATCAGCCGCCGCCGTCAGGCGGCGGGGATGTCGGCGCATTCAGAGATATCCGGCCGCCTGACCGACCGCCACTGCCGCCGCCGTCAGGCGGCGGGGATGTCGGCGCATTCAGGAACATCAGAGCGGTGG
>CAZSPH010000183.1:0-2957 GCA_964608715.1 uncultured Gemmatimonadaceae bacterium
GGGCGGGATCGTATCGATGGGGCGGAATCGTAATCGATGGGGCGGGATCGTATCGTAGGGGCGCAGCATGCTGCGCCCCTACGGCATGGCGTCCGCCCCCACGACAAACATCCGCAACACCGCACCCACCGGCATGACCCCCGCCGCCACGACAAACATCCGCAACAACGCACCCACCGGCATGACCCCCGCCGCCACGACAAACATCCGCAACGACGCGATCGATCAACGATACGGATTCAACGCGATGTACCGACGGACCGCGCGGAGGGCGTCCGCATCTCGCAGGATCCGCTCATGGTAGTTCCGTTGCCACACCGGCCCCCGGACCAGGCCCCTGAGACGAATGCTCCGTGTAGCTGCCGACTTGAACGATCTGACCACCGCGCCGAGCGAACCCGAACCGGTGCTGTAGCCCGATTCCATCGCCTCCACAGGCTCAGGGGATGATCGGACGATCCGCACGATACCGTGGATATGATCAGGCATCACGACGAACGCGTCGACCCGAACATCGGGAAAGTGACTCGGTATGGCGTGCCAGCAGTCGGCTACAAGCTGCCCTGCGCAGGCCAGTTCGATTCCTCGGCTCCTACGGAAAGCCAGAATACGCCTGCGGGCATGGGTGACAACGGTGATCATGTAGAACCCCGCACTGCGGTAGTTCCATTCGGCCAGGCGGATCGATCTGCGATCTCCCACCATCCTGAGTGTGCTGTAGGGCTGCATGCCCGAACGATGAGGGCTGCCTGGCGATCATGTTGGTACCGGTTTCCGCCGAGTGGTGTCTTTTTCTCGCACAACCCCCGCCCGCTATCTTCCCCATCGCCACCATCTACGAGGATGAGCCGCGATGCCGCGCCTGATCGAATGCGTCCCCAACTTCTCCGAAGGCCGCGATCCCGAGGTGATCCGCCGGATCACCAATGCTGTCGAGGCGGTCGACGGGATCCGTCTGCTCAACGTCGATCCCGGCAAAGCCACCAACCGCACGGTGGTGACCTTCGTCGGTGAGCCGGAGGCGGTGATCGAGGCGGCATTCCAGGGAATCCGGAGAGCCGGCGAAGAGATCGACATGCGCCACCATCACGGCGAACACCCGCGGATGGGAGCCACCGACGTCTGCCCGCTGGTGCCGATCGCCGATGTGACGATGGAGGAATGTGCAGGCTACGCTCGCCAGCTCGCCGAACGGGTCGGTCGCGAGCTGAACCTGCCGGTCTACCTCTACGAAGCGGCCCAGCCCGATCCCGCCCGGAAGAATCTCGCAGTGATCCGTGCCGGCGAATACGAGGGGCTGGCCGAGAAGATGACACGTCCGGATTGGCGGCCCGACCACGGTCCGGCAACCTTCGACGCGAAGCGCGGTGCAACCGTGATCGGCGCCCGCGACTTCCTGGTCGCCTACAACATCAATCTCAACACTACCTCTACCCGTCGCGCCAACGCGATCGCCTTCGATGTCCGCGAAGCCGGCCGCACCGTGCTCGGCCTCGACGGGAATCCCGAACGTGATGCCGAGGGTCGAACCCGCACCCGACCCGGTACGCTCAAGGCTGTCAAGGCGATCGGCTGGTTCATCGAGGAGTACGGTGTTGCCCAGGTGTCGATGAATCTGACCGACATCACCACCACACCGCTGCATGTGGCGTTCGACGAGGTCTGCCGGTCGGCGGAGTCGCGCGGCATCCGGGTGACCGGCTCCGAGCTGGTGGGACTGGTGCCGCTCAAGGTGCTGGTCGATGCCGGCCGCCACTTTCTGGAGAAGCAGCAGCGCTCCACCGGTGTAGGTGAGCGGGAACTGGTGCGGATCGCCGTCCGCTCGCTCGGTCTCGACGAACTGGCGCCTTTCAACCCCGAAGAACGGGTGATCGAGTACCTGCTGCGGGACAGGGGTGACACCCGCCTGGTCGACATGTCGCTGGCCGCATTCACGCTGGAAACGGCCAGCGAAAGCGCCGCTCCCGGTGGCGGCTCGATCGCCGCAGCAGCCGGTGCCCTCGGCGCCGCACTCGGTACCATGGTCGCCAACCTCTCCTCGCACCGCCGCGGCTGGGATTCCCGCTGGGCAGAGTTCGCGGTGCAGGCGGAAGCGGGACAGCGACAGGTTGCAGAACTGCTGCGACTGGTAGACGAGGACACCAGGGCGTTCGAACGGGTAATGGCGGCGTTCGGTCTGCCCAAGGGATCGGCCGAAGAGAAGGCGGCCCGCAGTGCCGCGATCCAGGAGGCGACCAGGCACGCCACCGCGGTGCCGTTCCGGGTGATGGAAGTGGCCTGCGAATCGTTCGCCCTGCTTCGCACAATGGCGGAACACGGCCAGGAGAGTTCGGTATCCGATGCCGGGGTCGGCGTGCTCTGTGCCCGCACCGCCGTTCGCGGTGCCTGGCTCAACGTGAAGATCAATGCTGCCCAGCTCAAGGATCGCGCGTTCGCGGACGATCTCCTCGCCCGCGGTGCCGCACTGGTCGAGACAGCCGACCGGGAAGAGCGCGAAATCCTGGCAATCGTCGACGCGAAGATCGGATGACCGCCCATGCAACCACGAATCACCTTCATCACCCTGGGCGTACGCGACCTGGAACGTTCGCGGAAGTTCTACTGCGAGACGCTCGGTCTGGTGCCACTCGACTCGCCGCCGGAAGTCGTCTTCATCCAGATGGGCACGGTGCGGCTGGCGCTCTGGAGCCGCAAATCACTCGCCGAAGACGCGGGACTGTCGGCTGAGGGAAGCGGGTTCCCCGGCATCGCACTGGCGCACAACGTGAAGAGTCAGGGTGCAGTGGATGAACTCCTGGCCCAGGCCGCTGCCGGTGGCGGTACCCTGCTCCGGGCCGGCCACGTGACCTTCTGGGGCGGCTATGCGGGATACTTCGCCGATCCCGATGGCTTCCCGTGGGAAGTGGCCTGGAACCCGGCCCTTCACGACTGCTGCTGACCGCCGCTCTCCCGTCGGC
>CAZSPH010000184.1:0-1523 GCA_964608715.1 uncultured Gemmatimonadaceae bacterium
ACCGGGTGGCACTGACCCATCAGGCCGTGCGAGCCAACATCCGCGCCTCCTCCAATCACCTCCGTCACGGCTCGGCAATGCTGGAGCGGATGATCGCCTCCGATGGTCTGATGGTGGTTGGCGCGGAATATTCGCTCGACACCGGCGAGGTGGACTTCTTCGATCTGCCGGCAGGGGTGGAACTGGCGGGGTAGGGTCCATTTGACCGCCGCTTGACCCTTCTCGCATAGCCTGTCCCGCACGATGATCGCGGACAGGGGACTGACGATGGCTCGATTCGGTGGGCACCGCAGATCGATCCGGTTGCCGGGTTACGACTACTCGGCCGTCGGGGCGTACTTCGTCACGATAGTTACCCAGGGCCGGGCCCATCTGTTCGGCTCGGTGGTTGACGGCGAGATGCGGCTGAACGGGGCGGGCGGGGTGGTTGAGGACTGCTGGCATGCACTGCCGCGTCGGTACCCGCGAATCATTCTGGACGAATTCGTCGTGATGCCGAACCACGTTCATGGGATCGTTGTGATTGGGGAACCTGGCCTCATCCACGAGGGCGCCCACGAGGGGCGCCCCTACAGGCGTCCGGATGGTTGTGGACATCCACCCGCATCGGCACTGGGGGATGTTGTCGGCGGGTTCAAATCAACTTCGACTGTCGTCTATGGATCTGGTGTCCGGGCGTTCGGATGGCGTCGATTCCGCCGTCGACTCTGGCAACGCAACTACTACGAACGGATCATTCGCGACGCCGACAGCATGAACCGCGTCCGGAGCTACATCCGGGACAATCCCGCCCGATGGGTGGGATAGGAAAGGGCGCCCACGCTGCTCCGCCGACTGGACAGACATTGTACCGGTGGATGGGATAGGAAAGGGCGCCCACGCTGCTCCACCGACTGGACAGACATCGTACCGGTGGATGGGATAGGAAAGGGCGCCCACGCTGCTCCGCCGACAGGACAGACATTGTACCGGTGGATGGGATAGGAAAGGGCGCCCACGCTGCTCCGCCGACAGGACAGACATTGTACCGGTGGATGGGATAGAAAAGGGCGCCCACGAGGGGCGCCCCTACATGTCCCGCTGGCAGGGCGGGCATCCCGTAAGGGCACCCCTTGTGGGTACCCTGTTACGTCGGTATCCGACCCGCCGGTCAGATCCTGAACAGATACGCCAGCTTGACGAAGAAGGCGTCCTCCTGGCGCTGATACTGCCGCTCGCCAGCCGATATCGGACGGTCCTCCAGCGTGGACCCGTAGCCGAAGAACGCGACCGTTCCCGGGCGCGGCACCACCGATGCCAGCCAGTCGAATCGGAGCGACTTGCGGTCGATCGCGGCCACCGGATTGTCGCCACGCAGCAGCGGCAGGCCGCTCACGGGATCGCGCAGCATCGCACGCTGCTCCGAGCGATGCTCCGCCACCACCCGCATGAAGAACGCCCGCGTCGGCTGGAACTCGAGCTTCATCCGCGGCAGTACGGTCCGTGCGAACTCGCTGCCATCGCGTGACCGGTCCAGCGCTTCC
>CAZSPH010000184.1:1533-2866 GCA_964608715.1 uncultured Gemmatimonadaceae bacterium
CAGGTGAGCGAGCCGGACACCCGGATCTGCTGCATCGGCCGGGCATTGATCGTGGCGTTGATCCGGCTCCGCTTTCCTTCTGCTGCTTCGGGGAAGATTGCCACCGTGCCACCGTTGTACTGGACCGAGGCGTCCCAGATCCGCCAGGTGGGCGTGCCGACCTGGAGCGAGAAACCGGGATTGTCGAAGACACCTGCGGGAGGAACGAACGGCGCCGGATCAGTGGTCCCCACTGCCAGCCCGCGATAGTCATCCGGGCTGAACCGGGTGAATCCCAGCGATCCTGTCCCATCCAGGCGCCAGCCTCCGCGGAGATCGAACGACGCGTTGAGGGAGTTGTTGCCCTCCAGCGCCTCGCTCGCGAAGCGATCCTCATAGCTCCACAGCCGCGAGTTGTTGAGGATGAAGGTGCTCCGTTCGATCAGGCTTCCCGTAGCACCGTACAGTGCCAGGCGATTGAAGCTGCGTGCATTGACGATCCCGCTGCGATTGACGAAGCCACTCCAGGTAGAGAAGTCATCGCCGGTGCCGTTCACCGCGTAGTTGAAGCCGTAGGCGCGGCCGGTCCGGTCGACTTCGACACTCCAGAGTGGTGCGGACCTGGTCTCGCCGTTCGACGAGTCACGGGTGAAGGCACCGGCGAGCTGTGCCTGCATGTAGTAGATCCTGCCGAAGATTACCCTGGTGTCGGCCGAGAGGACGCGATTCCAGGCGCCATCCTCGTCGCGGTTGGTGACGGTGATGCCGGCCACCGAGTTGGTGCCGAGGTCGCGCCGGATCCGGGAGATGTTGGCAATGCCTTTGGTGCCGGCGTCGTGGCCTGACGAATGGGTGTACTCATCCACCGCCGAGAGATGTGCCACCGTCCATGAGCCGAACTTGCCGGTGATCTTTCCGCCTGCCAGCGGATTGGCGACACTCCGGGTGTACACGAGATTGCTGGGCGAGGCGAAGAGTTCGATTCCTTCGAGGAAGAAAGGTCGCCGTTCGGGGTACGAGATCGCGAAGCGCTCGTTCACTGTCACTACGCCGACATCCGACTCCACCTGTGAGAAGTCGGGATTGTAGGTCGCGTCCACCGTCAGGCTGGTAAAGCCGAGACGGACGTTGACGCCAGCGTCGATCCTGGGATCGTTGCCGTCGAATCCCAGCTCGGTCCGTCTTCCCGATGCTTCGGCTACCATGGCGGGCTGGATCTCGGTCACCACTCCGCGCCTGATACCGTGGATTCCGGTGATCGCTCCTGCCTGTCCCAGGAACGAAGCACTGGCGCGTCGCACATCGGTCCAGGTATCGGTGTAGCCGGTCCGCTGGGTGTTGCGGACGATGTTGA
>CAZSPH010000185.1:0-2860 GCA_964608715.1 uncultured Gemmatimonadaceae bacterium
GCCTTCTGCTTGAGGTGCCGGTCCAGCCATTCGGTCATCTCGGCGAGCGCATGCCCCACCGACTCGCGCGCGGCATAGCCGTGCGACTCGTTCGGCAGCATCACCAGCCGCGCCGGCCCGCCATTCCCCTTGACCGCCGCATACATCCGCTCCGACTGGACCGGGAAGGTGCCCTGGTTGTTGTCGTCCATCCCGTGGATGAAGATGATCGGATCCTTGATCTGGTTGGCATAGTTGAACGGCGACATCCGGAGGTAGACATCCTGCGCCTCCCAGTAGTTCCGTCGCTCGGACTGGAACCCGAACGGAGTCAGCGTCCGGTTGTACGCGCCACTGCGCGCGATACCGGCCTTGAAGAGCCGGGTGTGGGCCAGCAGGTTGGCTGTGGTGAAGCCACCGTACGAATGACCACCCACCGCGACCCGATCGCGATCGGCGATACCCATCGTCACCAGGGTGTCGATTGCAGCCTTCGCCGAGAGTTCGAGCTGCTCGACATAGGTATCGTTCGATTCGCCACCATCCAGTGCAACGATCGGGAAAGTCGGATTGTCGAACACAGCATAGCCCTGGGTGAGCAGGAACAGATGCGACGCCCCGCTCGGCCGAGTGAAGCGATACGGCGAACCGCTGACCTGCGAGGCCGCATCGGCAGTGGCAAACTCCGAGGGATAGACCCAGAAGAGCACCGGCAGAGTGCCATCACGGGTGCGATCATAGCCCGGCGGGAGATAGAGCGTACCGGACAGCTTCACCCCGTCGGCGCGAGTGTAGACCAGCCGCTCCGAGGTCACCCCGGCGAATGCCGGAGCCGGATCGGGAACGTCGGTGAGCTGGACCGGCGCGCGTCGGCGGATCAGATCGCGCTGCCAGTAGTTGCCCGGCTCGTCCTTCGACTCACGCCGGGTGAGCCAGGTGCCACCATCGGCGTCGAGCGCACCGACGATGCTCTCGTAGTACGGTGCCTGCGACTGCCAGAGGCGGGTAGTCCTGAGTGTGCGCAGATCGAGACGATCGAGGAAGGGCCGATCACCTTCCGGCGAGGCACCGCCGCCGGTGAGCCAGAGGGCGTTGCCGTCACGCGAGAAGTGCAACCGCGAAGAACCATCGGCGAGCTGCTGCATCACCGGTGAACCGGGATTGCTGTAGCGATCGTCGCTGGAGAGTTCCCAGAGCAGCCTGGGAGTCGCAGACGGATTCGACGGGTTGATGATCCAGGTGCGCGACTTGCGCGTCTCCGGCCAGGACTCACTCAGCAGCGCGAAGTTGTCACGTCCCCAGGTAATGCCGCCGGCCCGCCATTCGGTCTCGGCAAAGACACGAGGAGAGCCGGTGAACGGGGCGTCCTGCGCCATGATCCGGTCCCGCTTCGCCACTTCCTTCTTCGGATCGCCATCGTCCAGCGCCTCGGTCCACATCAGTGTGGCCGGAGCGTCGGTCCGCCAGCGCCAGGCTCGCGGCCCCGGCAGGACTGCCCCGCGCGCGGTCGGAGTGATCTCGATCTCCCGCACATCCTTCAGCACCCGCACCACGTTGCCGTTGGCATCCCAGATTTCGGTGCGGGACGGGAACCGCGAGTACGGATACTGGTAGGAATAGGGCTTCTGTACCACCTGGACGATCGCCCACTGATCGTCGGCCGAATGGGAGACGCCGGTTATGATCCCCGGCTTGCCCCACGGCTTCACCGACCCGTCGATTCCGACGATGGCCCACTGCCGAGTGAAGTAGTAGTCGAAGAGCTTCTCGTCGGTCTCGTCGCGGAGCAGATCCTGATAGGTCGGCGCCGGCTCGACCCGACCCATCGTCTCCTGGGTGGCCGGTCCGGTCGGCGTATCGTCCCTGACCGGCGCCGCGCCACGATTCTCCACCACCAGGGCACAGAGAAGGTTGCTGCCGCCGTCGTGCCAGCGGCAGCCACCACCGGGAGTTCCGTTGATCCTGGGACCGAGCAGTTGCCGGACCGCACCGGTGGTATCGGCCAGATAGAGGGCGATCCCGCTCGGGGTGGTCTGAGTGAAGACGAAGTGCGCGCCATTCGGGGCCCACTGCGGCCCTCCGAGCCCGCCGCCAGCCGGGACCTGGACGGTCACCTGACCACGATCCCTGACCCGCTGGAGAGTGAAGGCAGTAACCGAGGGACTCCCGGCGGTACCATTGGTCTTCGGATTGATCCGCGATCCGGCCAGCTTGAGATGCGGTTCGGCCACCTCGGCGATCGACGGCAGCAGTCCCTTGCGCTCCTGCAGCACGAACCAGTCACGCCGGGGAGAGAGAGAAAGGTTGGGGGTCGGGCGGGCATCGAGCATCGCGGCGATTGCCGCGGGGGGCTCACGGTAGCCCATCTGGGCGGGTAGCAGGCCGGGAATCATCAGGGCTGCGATTGCGACTACGTGACTGCGGCGCATCCAGGGACCTTCCTGTAACGGGTTGATACGGCCGGGGACGGGGGGGTGGGCCTGAAGCGACCCATCCCCTATCCTACTCATACTGCTGGCTAACGCAATCCATCTCCCCGAGGAAGCAATGTCCCGGAGCGGCGCCTCCTTCATCTGGCTCGGTCACAGCGGCTTCGTTGTCACCCCTGACAACGGGCCGATCTTCGCCTTCGACCCGTGGCTCGACAATCCCCGCGCCCCTGCCGATGCCGCTGCGACAGCGGCGCGCGCGGAGGTGATTCTCCTGACCCACGGCCATTCCGACCATATCGCCGGCGTAGCAGCCATCGCGAAGGAGAGCGGTGCCACCGTCCTCACCCAGATCGAGCCCGGGATGGAACTGGCGGCTGACGGGGCCCCCGAATCGCAGGTGGTCGGCTACAACATCGGCGGAGCAGCAGAAGCCAAGGGACTGCGGGCCA
>CAZSPH010000186.1:0-2857 GCA_964608715.1 uncultured Gemmatimonadaceae bacterium
GGATCCGGACTTTCTCCACGTCCGGGCCGGGAAAGACATGGATCGTGTCGTAGCGGGCCTCGGGGCCCCCATCACCCCGACCGAGCACGGACCAGCTTCCCACACCAAGAGGCTTGCTGCCGAGGGCGATGAACCGCCTGCCGGGCCGCGCAATCCACGCCTGGTCGCCGCCGGTCAGCACGCCATCCAGGTAGCTGCCGATGCGATCGAAGTACTGGACCCGGCCGTTCTGGATATCCGAGACCCACAACGTATCACCGATCCACCCCAGGCCGGTGATTCGAAGAAACTCGCCTGGACCGCTGCCCGACCTTCCAGCAGTGATCGCGTCCGCCATGGACCTGCCGATCGACAGTTCGGCGGCACCCCAGGTGGTCGTCCAGGCAACGAGGCCGTCGGGGCCGGGCGCCACAGTACCCAGCCGACCATCATCATCCTCTCCCGGTATCAGCACCGCCTCGCAGACCAGCGCATCCGACTCGGCGACAGCGAACACATCGTTGCGGGAGCCCGGATTGTATCCTGCTACCAGAGCGGCTGTCGCCAGCACGGGGAAACATCTCCACATCAGCAATCGATCCTCACAGCATTCGTCCGGATCATTTCGCCACGCACCGTTCCAGCGACTGCATCCCGTCACCATCGGTGGCGATCATCCAGGTCGTATCACCTCTCAGAATCCCCACCGACCGGCCGCGGGCAACGATCAGGGTGCCACTTGCCGCACCATCGGGGCGGTACCTGAGCCAGCGCTGCAGCGAATCGGCGCGGTGACTCCTGAGCAGCCAGACGGCCCCGTCGGCACCGACCCTCATCCCCGTCACCAGTGGCAGTGAAGCCGGCCGCGGGATGGCGGCGGCAATTCCTTCTCTGGTCACCCCGTCACGACGCAGATAGCCGGAGATCGTGGCTTCCCACAACTCGTCGCTGAGCGGTACCGGCGGGAGTGCCACAACGGTGTCGCGCAGCACGGTGCCACGGTCATCCACACACCGGAGACGCACTTCATTCCCTGGAAGTGGTTCCGTGCCACAGAAACGGGAACCGTCATCGGCATATCCGACCATTGCTTCCGGCGCAAAGTCCGGAGTGGTGAGGATCGAACTGCCGCCGCCCATCGGAATGGTGACTCGTTCCATATCCGGCCCCGGAAAAGTGAAGATGGTGTCCGGTGGAACCTCCGGCCCCGAAATACCGCGACCGAGCAGCGACCAGCTTCCCAACCCTATCGACTTGCTGCCGATGGTGACGAATCGCCCACCCGTCCTGGGAGTCCACGAGTCGTAGCCACCGGTCAGCGTGGCTCCGAGGTAGCTGCCGCTGCGATCGAAATACTGGACGCGGGCGTTCCGGGTGTCCGAGGTCCACAGGGTGTCTCCCATCCAGCCGAGTCGCTGGATGTCCTCGAACTCGCCGGGGCCACTTCCCCGCCTGCCCACGTTGACAGCTTCAGCCATGCCACGGCCGACGGAGACGTCGGTGTCGTCCCAGTCGGTGGTCCAGGCGACCAGGCCATCCGGTCCCGGTGCCACTGCGCCGAGTCGGCCGTCGTCATCCGGGCCGGGACTGAGCACCGCCTCGCAGGCGAAGGCATCAGACTCGGCGATGGCTGCCGGGCCGCTCCGGCCATCACCACTGCATCCGATGAGCGCTGCGGTCACGACTGCTGCGGGAAGGAGAGATCTTGGCATCGGGCATGACCTTGGAAGGGGGAGTCCAACCGATCCATTCAAGATCGCACTGCCGTCACACCCGCGCCATACTCCTGTATCTTCACCGTCATGCCTCTTTCTTCCCTCCCGACTCCGATCCCGCTGGTCGACCTCGACCGGATGACGGCAAACATCGCGCGGACGGCTGGCTATGCCCGCCAGCATGGTCTCTCGCTCCGTCCTCATGTGAAGACTCACAAGGCACTGCGTGTCGGCCGCGATCAGCTCGCGGCCGGTGCCACCGGCTTCACCTGTGCCACGCCGCGCGAAGCTGAAGTGATGAGCGGGCTGACCGACGACCTGATGCTGGCATATCCGCCTATCGGGGCCTTGCGCGCCGGCCGGATCGCCGAGCTGGCGGAACGGACCCGGCTGCGGGTGATGCTCGATTCGCGGGAGGCGATCGATCATTTGGTGGCCGCTCCCCCGGGCGTCGATACCGAAGTCGGAATCCTGGTTGAACTCGACCTGGGAATGAGACGGGTCGGAGTGGCAACACCGCCCGAGGCGGTGGCACTCGCCAGGCATGCGGAGTCCACACCGGGAGTGCGCTGGCTGGGTGTCGGCTTCTATCCCGGTCACATCCGTGAGCCGATCGACAGCCAGGATGATGCGATTGTCGCGCTGAACGAGCAACTGGGAAGTTTTCTGGCCGAGTTCGAAGCAGCCGGAATGAGTCCCCGAGTGGTCAGTGGCGGTTCGACGCCGACTCTCTGGAACTCGCACCGGATCAACGGCCTCACCGAGATCCGACCAGGCACTTCAGTCTACAACGACCGGACCACCGCCGCGATCGGTGCATGCAGTCCGGAAGACTGCGCTCTCACCGTGCTGGCGACGGTGGTCAGCACTTCAGTACCTGACCAGGCGATCGTCGATGCCGGAACCAAGTCGCTGGGACGCGAACCCATCCGCGGCGCCGATGCCCCCGGCTTCGGTATGCTGCTGGACAATCCCGATGTGATCGTCTCGGCGATGTCCGAAGAGCACGGCACTCTCGACCTGTCGAAGACCGACTGGCGGCCGAGAATCGGCGAGCAGGTGCGGATCATCCCCAATCATGTCTGCATCGTGACCCATCTGTTCGACGAGGTAGTGGGTGTCCGGGGTGGCAGCGTGTTCGAGCGGTGGGCCGTAGACGCCAG
>CAZSPH010000187.1:0-2821 GCA_964608715.1 uncultured Gemmatimonadaceae bacterium
GTCTTCTTCGCGACTCACGACCCCACTACGGCAAACCGGCAGGGGCATGATGTCGGTCCGCAGTACCGCTCGGTGATCTTTGCCGCCGACGATGAGCAGTTCGTCGCTGCCCGCCAGGCAATCGCCGGACTCACGGCCGCCGGGATCTTTCCCGATCCGATCGTCACGAGGGTGGAGAAGCTGGAACATTTCTGGGTGGCCGAGCCCGCCCACCATGACTATTTCACCCGGAATCCGGGTGCCGGGTACTGTCAGGCCGTCATCGCACCCAAGCTCAGGCGCCTCCGTTCGAGATACTCCCAGCTCCTCGCCCCTTGAGTAGAACGCCTTCCGGGGCGATCCTCCTGTCTGTCAGAACGGGAGAAACAGGGATGGAGAAGGGCAAGAACAAGCTGGTCGAGTGGGTCAAGGCCATTGCCTGGACGCTGGGAGCATGGTTTCTGCTCACCACGTTCGTGGTCCAGGCCTACCGGATTCCGTCACCCAGCATGGAGCGGACGCTGATGGTGGGCGACGTCCTCTTCGTCAACAAGTTCATCTTCGGCGCCAAGCTGCCATTCATCGACGCGCGGACCCCTGCCGTCAGGGAACCCCGCCGTGGCGACGTGATCGTCTTCAAGTCGCCGGTCGAGGACTCGATGATCGTCAAGCGCCTGATCGGCATCGGCGGTGATACGGTCGAGATGCGGAGCGGGGTGCTGTACCGCAACGGTGCAGCACTGGAGGAACCGTACACCCAGAACACCGATCCCGACTGGCGTCTCGACCAGCTCAGTCGCCAGGCGATGCGGACGATGCACATCCCGCACTACGTGGGAGCCGACCGCGACGGATATCTTCCCGATGTCCATGACTGGGGACCGCTGCTGGTGCCGAACGATTCCCTCTGGGCAATGGGCGACAACCGCGACCAGTCGCGCGACTCCAGGTTCTGGGGGCTGATCCCCCGGAAGAACCTCCGCGGCAAGCCTTTGCTGATCTACTACAGCTGGGATCCGTACAGCTACCGTCCGCTGCCGTTCTTCTCGGCGATCCGGTGGTCCCGGATCCTCACCGTACCGCGATAGTCCGACAGGGAGAGCAAGCGAATGCGTTGGCAACGTGGAGGCAGGTCCAGCAACCTCGAGGATCGTCGCGGCAGTTCTCCGGCGATGATGGGTGGCGGGTTCGGGAAGATGGGCCTGGGCGGGATAGTGCTGATCCTGATCATCGCGGCAGTCACGAAGCAGAATCCACTGGCTCTGCTGGGCGCACTCGACGGTGGAACGGGACCGGCGGCGGTCAACGCTCCGCTGGATGATCCGGCCGAAGAGGAGAAGGTCCAGTTCATGTCCTTCGTGCTGGACGACGCTCAGGGGCTGTGGCAGAGGGAGTTGCCCGAGAATTTCCGTACTGCGTACCGCGATGCTCGGCTGGTGCTGTTCCGCAACTCCGTGGCATCGGCCTGCGGTCAGGGCGGTTCCTCCACCGGTCCGTTCTACTGCCCCGGTGATGAACAGGTATACATCGACCTTTCATTCTTCGATGAACTGGCGAGCCGGTTCGGCGCTCCGGGAGATTTCGCCGAAGCCTACGTCCTGGCGCACGAGATCGGGCACCACGTCCAGACAGTGCTGGGAACCAACCGGGAAGTGTCCAACCTGCAGCGCCAGCGTCCCGACCTGGCCAACCGGCTGTCGGTGCGTCTGGAACTGCAGGCCGACTGCTATGCCGGTATCTGGGCGGCCTCGGCCGCCCGCGCCGGTCTGCTGGAGGCGGGGGATCTGGAGGAAGGACTGGCGGCTGCCGCTGCGGTCGGCGACGACCGCCTGCAGAAGGCTGCAACCGGCACTGTCCAACCGGAGACCTTCACTCACGGTACCTCGGCCGAGCGGGTCACCTGGTTCCGGCGGGGATTCGCCACCGGAGATCCGAAGCAGTGTGACACCTTTCAGGGCTGACACTGCCGTCCGGGGGTGGCGAATCCCCGCCTGGAGTGCGACCCTTGGTGTCAGGCTTCACTTCCCCCTGGAGTTTCAATGAGTCCTTCCTTCCGAATCATCGTGGGCTTCGTCGCGGCCATGGCCGTGGCGGTCGGCATGGTATGGCTGCTCGAGCAGTTCTCGGCCACGAATGTCGTGCCGTTCCCCGCCGGCATCGATCGCACCGACCCCCAGGCGGTGCGCAAGGCCATCGAGGCCGGAATGGTGCCGTACTCCGTGCTGGTGATCGTGGTGGCCGGATGGCTGCTGGCAGCCTACACCGGAGGCCGGGTGGCCTGGCGGATGTCCGAGCATTCGGTAACGGTGTGGGCGTTCGCGATCGTCTTCACCGGGCTGCTGATCTGGATGCTCAGCCAGCTCCCCTATCCCACCTGGATGTGGATCGCCGGCGGAGTGGGAGCGCCGCTGTTCGCCCTGGGCGGCGGAAGAAGGAGCGGGGTGGCAATCCGATGATCAACCGGTTCGCTGCATTGGTGCTGCAAGTCGGCGCGCAATGATGGTTGCCAGCCTGCGGGTCATCGTTGTCACCTCCGTCATCACCGGACTTGCCGCCCTGGCGGGGTGGCTGGTGGGGTCCCCGTTCGGTCGTCGCACCGCATTCGTCGCAGCGAGCGTAGTCGGTACGATGGGCGTGCTGGCCGCGATCAGGCTGGTGGCGGAACGGGCCTGGTTCAACCCCGCTCGCACCCGTGGGGGATCTATCGGTGGCCTGGTGGGTTTCGCGCTGGCGGTCCCGCTGGCCGCGATGCCGATGCAGCGGCCAGGCGTGATGCTGGCATCGGCCGCGCTGATAGGGGTAGGAGTGATCGTCGGCAGCGGAGGAGGGGCGACGAGATGAG
>CAZSPH010000188.1:0-2795 GCA_964608715.1 uncultured Gemmatimonadaceae bacterium
CGGTCCAGCCTGGCGGTGCCGGTGCCGAGGTTCTCGATCCGGACGTCGATGGTAAACTGATAGTCCCGGACCGTGGGGTCGGTGTCGGTGGGAGCCGCATCGTATGACGCCATGTCGGTGGTGACCACGAGCCTGGCGGCGCCGAATTCGAACGGGCTGGTGGGGTTCGAGCAGGCGAGGACTGCCGCAACCGACACTGCGGCCACTCCCGATGCTACCGTGCTGAGTCCTGGCATTCCCGTTCGCTCCCTGTTGATGGTATGACCCCGGCACCGGCGATGGGGTCACCTTTCTCTGCTCCCGGCGTTCCGGATGGGTAGATCCTGCAGGCCGATCACCAGCAGCGACACGATCAACAGTACGCTGAATTCCATTCCGTTGCGGCCATGACCGACTACGAACCAACCTTCACGAGCGTGAACCAGCACTATCCCTGCGAGGTAGATCAGCGAATAGCCGAGGGACAGCGGGACTACCAGTCGACGGGCCCGGCTGCTCCCGGTCATCTCCAGAAGGTGATGTCCGGCGGACCGGCGATGAACTCGCCTGCCCTACCGATGAACTCCTGGATGTGCGGCTGCTGCAGATGCGGGCCGAGGTATGACTCGCGGGTAGGCCAGTACTCGATCAGCCGGATCCGGGTCGGGTCGTCCTCGTCGACCAGGATATCGATTCCCTGGCAGTCGGGTTCCCGCTCTATCACGGTGCCGACCAGGGCCGTGATTTCCTCCAGCGCGCGCTTGGCGCGACCAGGGAGAGCGCGGTAGTCGATGATTACGGTGATGTCGGACATGCTCATCTCCTCGTTGGTCATGTGGTTCTGCCTCGCACTGCGTTGGCGAGTGCGGTCAGGGTGAGCGGGTCGGCCGCGTCGGTGTCGAACCGCATCAGCAGCCGATGCCGGATATGCCTGCGATCAGCTTCCGGCAGCGCCGCTAGCAGGGCCCCGAAGCTCGAACCGTCGAGCACGGTGGTCCAGCAGTCTTCGAAATCGGCAAAGGTGCGCTGGACCGTGATCGATCTGGTTTCGACCTGCGTCAGTCCCACCGACCTCCAGAGCCGCTCGAGTTCCTCGATCCGCGATGCATGCGGACTGGGTGGGCGTGGCACCTCGATACCGAGTACCTCCAGCTCGTCGATCATCGCGACGTACGGGAATCCTCTGCCCGGCATGTCCCACGCGTAGGCGGCAACGATTCCGCCCGGGCGCACCACTCTTGCCATTTCGGCAACACCGACCTCGGGTTCGGGTACGAAGAAGATCACCAGCGGCATCACAGCAGCATCGAACGAGTCGTCGGGAAAGGGAAGCGCCATCGCGTCGCAGTTGAGCAGTCGGGCATCGGCCAGCGCCGCACGGCTGCGGGCGTGATCGAGCTGGGCATCGGATGGATCGATCCCTGCAATCGAGCGCGGCATGCAGCGCTCGACGATCAACTCGGTGAACGCACCGTTGCCGCAGCCGACATCCAGCCAGTCGATGCTGGCTGGAGGAGAGAGCCAGTCGAGGAAGATGTCGCCGACGGCACGACTCCAGACGCCCATGTACTGCTCATAGGCGAGGCCGTCGTTGAACTCGATGCGATCGCTCACCTGCCGTCGCGATCTTCCGAAGCCATTCGTCGATCGAAGTCCCGCATCGCTCCGGTCGATTCGATCTGCCGGCTCAATGCCTGGTGCTGCTCCCTCAGGCGTTCTATCTCATCCGCCAGGGCATCGAGGTCGGAACTGTCGGGTTGCGACCGTTCCAGAGCCTTGACCACCCGCAGGCCGTATATGCTGAGCCCGATCAGCAGCAGGTATACCAGCGCCATCAGGTGCCGGTCCTGTCGGTACGCGGCGACTCGATTGCGGTCCGCCTGGTGCCGTCGGCAACCGATTCGATTTCGTGCTTCATCAGGGCAACCTCGGCGCCCAGCGCCCGGATCTCAGAAGTGAGGTGTCTGATCCTGGTACGGTCGTCCGCCCGTCGCTCGAGTGCTCTGACATAGCGCCTCAGGAGATAGAATGGCATCGCCACGGGAAACAGCAGCACGGGGAGAAGCAGCAGCTCGATCCAGCCCAGGTTGCCGATCATCGGTACTCGCGGTCAGGTGGAAGTCTCAAACCGGCCGGTAGAAGTAATAGCCGCACCGCCGGTTGGAGTGAGTATCCGGTGCTCACGCCGCCATCAGCTCCATCACTGCGGCGGGAGTCAGTGTCTCACCCATCGCCTCCAGCGCCTTGAGATTGTCCTGCGGAACTCTGGCACGGAGCGACTCGAACATCTCCGCCAGTCCCGGAGCCATCGGGTGTTCCACCACGACCCCTGCCTTGCGCGACATCGCCTGGGCTGCCGCGGCGAGCTGAGCTGCCCGCGAATCCCGGCCGGCCGCAGCCTCGGCGGCGGCGAGGCCTGCCAGGGTCAGTCCGATTCCGCGGGGCGAGCCGATCTCGTCGTTGGTCCGGAGAGCGCGGAGGAAAAGACTCCGTGCCTCGTCGATGTCGGAGGCGGCCAGCGCCAGGTAGCCCATCTCCATCCGCACGCGAGCCAGTTCGGGAATGTCGCCCACGGTGGTGAAATCGACCTCCGATTGACGATAGAACTCCATCGCGCGGGGGATGTCACCCTTCACGAATTGCATCTGCGCCAGGAACGAGAGGGCCATGCCGCCACCCTCGCCGTCGCCGATCCGGATCTGGATCCGCCGAGCCTGTTCCTCGAGTGAGATGCCAAGTTCAAGATCGCCGGTGACGAACTTCTGCATGCCCTGCACCGTGAGCATCAGCGCGTGCTGGAACTGGTTGCCGGAGTT
>CAZSPH010000189.1:0-2769 GCA_964608715.1 uncultured Gemmatimonadaceae bacterium
CGGACTTTCCTCGTTCCGGGTCGCCCCGGGCCGCGATCGTCACGTTCAACCCGCACCGTGAAATCTAGTGGAATCTCTTCCCATGCGGTAAACGGGTCCGCTTCGCAGCAGATCGGAGCAGAGACGACTTGACCGCAGCTTGACATGCACATGGGAGATTGTCGCTTCCCAATCGGAGGAGGAAGTATGTCGGATACATCTGTCCCAGTGATCGCGACGGTGCTGGATCCGCAGGAACGCAACCGTGCCGATGTATACGGCAGCGGTGCGATGTCGCTGGTTCACCGGGAGTCGATCCGCGAGGTGGTGCGGATGGTACGCGAGCGCGAGGTCGATGCGGTGCTGGTATCGATCCGCCACTGCGATGGCGATTCATCAGCCCTGCTCGGCAGGATGGTCCGCCGGCATCCTGGAATTCCGACGGTGGCATTGATCTCCGAGCGGAACACGGCAGACTCGGAGGCGCTTCTGCAACTCGGTGCGCGCGGCGTCCGTCAGGTGCTGGATATCAGCGATGGGACGGGATGGAAGCGGCTGCGGGAGGTGTTCGCCGGCCCGCCGATGGATCGGGTGTCGCTGATCCTGACACCAGTGCTGGATGCCATCGGGCTGCCGTCGCCGGGAGCAGTGACCTTCTGGGAGACGCTGGTACATTCGGCCAGCGGGCTCACCACCATCGGCGAAATGAGTCGGCGGATGCGGGTCCGCCCCTCCACTCTGATCTCGCGCTTCGCCCGGGTCGGGCTGCCGAGTCCCCGGAACCATCTGGTGGCGGTACGTCTGTGCCTGGCGGCGCGGATGTTCGACGACGCCGATCTGGCGATCTCCGCGGTGGCCTACCGGCTGTGCTTTGCCTCACCGCAGTCGTTCGGTCGTCACCTCAGGCTGGAAATGGGCATCACTGCGACGGAGTTCCGCGAACGCTATCCCTTTGCGGCGATGCGCAACCGGCTGATCGATCGGCTGGTGGCTCCCCACGCGGAAACATGGCAGCACTTCGAACCGCTGGGGGCGAGGCGGTGAGCATTCACCAATACCTGCCCCGCTGCACCATCACCCGCCGCCTGATGGCGGCGGTTGCGGGTGCGTGCGGCGCAGTGCCGGGCGTAAGTCGAGATCCCCGCCGCCTGATGGCGGCGGGCGGGGGTGGGCGTGGCTGAGTTCAGGCGGTTGGCGGGTGTCGACTATGGTGCGCCGGGACACTATCTGATCACCGTTGTCACGGCCGTGCGCCTGCGTCGGCTCGGGACTCTCGGCGCGTCCGGAGTCCTGCTGTCCGGCATCGGCGAATGTGTTGCGGAAGCTTGGGCCAATGTGGGGCGCCGGCGACCATGGGTATCCACAGGGGCGTTCGTGATCATGCCGGATCCTGTTCACGGCATCGTATCGTGGGACCGGGTTCCGCAGAATCGCAGCAGCAAGATCTGGCTGGTAGTGAACGGCTTCAAGGGGGAGGCCACGCGTCTGGCACGGCAGCGCAGGCTGCTTCGATCCAGCGAAAACCTGTGGCTCCCATCGTATGACGTGAGGTTGCTTCTGGGGCGTTTCAGCGTAGCGCGGGCGACTGCCTATATCGAGAACAACCCTGCGAAAGCGTGGCGCCGGAAACAGAGATAGAACCCTGCCCCCTGCTCTCCCAACCGCCGCCGGATGGCGGCGGGGATGGTCGGGTATGGGGCAGTACCGGGCATCTGCCGAGATCCCCGCCGTCTGATGGCGGCGGGTGGGGGTGTGTGCGGCGCAGTACCGGGCGTTTGCCGAGATCCCCGCCGCCTGATGGCGGCGGGTGGGATCAGCAGCCTGGCCGGGTTCCGATGATTTCCCCCGCTCCCACCAGCGCTACCACGGGAATGCCGGCGGCCTCGATCCGGGCGCGGCCGCCAGCCTCGCGGTCGAGCACCGCCAGCACACCGATCACCGTGCCGCCGGCTTCGCGGACCGCCGCGACGGCATCGAGCGCCGAGCCGCCGGAAGTGATCACGTCCTCGATTACGAGTACGGGTTTCGCAGGGTCGAAGTTCCCTTCGATCCGCTTTCCCGTACCGTGATCCTTGGCCTGCTTGCGCACCGAGAATGCGTCGACCGGTGAGGCCGAATCGGCGCTGGCGCCGGCAATGGCGTAGGCCACCGGATCGGCGCCCATCGTGAGGCCGCCGACTGCTGCCGGCTGCCATCCCGCGTCGCGGATCGCGGCCAGTCCCATCCGACCGATCAGCCGCTGTCCCGCAGCCGACATCGTGCTCGGCCGGCAGTCGACGTAGTAGCTGGAGCGGGCGCCGGAGGCGAGCACGAAATCGCCGTAGCGGACCGAGCGCTCCTTCAGCAGGGCGATCAGGGCAGCCTTGTCAGTCATCGTCGGTTCTCAGTCGCGGCGGAAGAGCGAGGCGAGGAAGCCCTTCTTCTCCGGCGGGGCCGCCGCCGCTTCGCAGAAGGCGGCCGTAAAATCTGTGACCGTCTTCCAGCGCTGGGCGAGGTTCCGGGCCAGTCCCTTCATCACGACTTCTTCCAGCCGGTTGGAGAATCTGAGCCCCCGGACCGCGCTGTTCAGCGGCGTCGGCTCCTCGGTAAGAAGCTGCTGGAAGAGTTCGCGTGGGTTTTTCCCCGGGAACGGCGTCACCTCTGTCAGGAGCTGGTAAGCGATCACCGCCAGCGAGTAGACGTCGGCCTGTTCGCCGACAAGTTCCCCGGAGAGTGCTTCAGGGGCGACATACTGCAGCGTCCCGACGAAGAACCCGGCCCGGGTGAGCCGCTCCTCGGCGGGAAGCTCGG
>CAZSPH010000190.1:0-2751 GCA_964608715.1 uncultured Gemmatimonadaceae bacterium
TTCACACCGGAAGACTGGTACCGGCTCACCTGGGTCGGTTCACCGGCCCTTTCGCCTGACGGAAAGCTGGTTGCGTTCACCGTCACCACCATCGACACCGCGAAGAACAGCCGTCACTCGGAGATCTGGCTCCAGTCGGTCGGCGGCGGCGAACCGCGGCGACTCACCGCTCCGGCGTTCGAGAGCAGCAATCCTCGCTGGGCCCGCGACGGCAGGACACTGCTCTTCACATCGAACCGCCCAGGTGGCCGCAACAACATCTGGGCGCTCCAGGTAGATCAGGTCGGCGAGGCGTTCGTGCCCGATTCTGCCCTCACAGCTCCTGCGCCGGCACAGGCAGCCGGCCCGAAGAACGGTGCATTCACCGTGACAGCGCGCGCGCCACGGGCTGCCCGCGCCGGCGGGGGGCAGCAGCAGGGTGGCCCCGGTGGCGGGCAACGGCCCGGTGGTGGAGGAGCCGCCGCTCCAGCCCGCGGTGGTGATTCGACCGCCGCACTCTACGCCGCCATGCCGCCGATGTCCCGCCCGGCTCCGAATGCTATCACTCGCCCGCTCGATCCGGCCCGGTTCGATGGCTTCCACATCACCGACACGCGCTACAAGGCAAACGGCACCGGCTGGATACCGAGCACCGGGCGGGCGCAGGGCCAGGGCGGTGGCGGGCAGGGAGGCGGCTTCGGGGGAGGACAGGGTGGAGCGGGAAGTGTCCCGACCCAGCTGTTCCTGGCGCGCATGGGCAAGGACACCGTCCAGCTCACCGCGACGAACTATTCCCACCGCACTCCCACGGTCTCTCCCGACGGGAAGTGGATCATCTTCGCGGCGGACGCCGACCTGCGCCCTGATTCGGTGGTCAGCCAGGAGCGCGATTCGATCGCGAAACTGCCCGGTGACCGCGCCCGCGACGAAGCCGACCGCAACGAGAGCGATCTCTACATCGTTTCGGTGGCGGCGTGTGAGCGCAGCCAGGAATCGTGCACCCCCCGGAAAGTGGAAAACTTCGGTGCCGAATCGAATGTGATCTGGTCGCCGGACTCGAAGCGGATTGCGTTCGTCTCGCGGCCCAGCCGCTACAAGGCATCCCGGCTCTATATCGCGCCGGTCGATGGCAGCAGCGCGCCGGTCGATATCCAGGGCGACTGGCCGTACGAGGCCACCGGTCTGGAATGGCGTGATGCCAACACCATCCGCTTCCGGGCCAGCACCGGCGGGGCCAATGGAATCCAGCAGATCGATCTCCGCAGCAGGCGGATCACCCCGGTGCTAGGCGGCCAGCGGCAGATCTCCGGAATCCAGATCGATTCGGTCAATGCGCGGATGGTCTATGTGGCCACCTCGCAGAACCGCCCCACCGAACTCTTCATTTCCGACATCAACGGCGGCAACGAACGCCAGCTCACGTCCTTCAACGCGAAGCTGAACGAGGAGATCTCCTGGGCGGAGTCGGAGCGCTTCACCTACCGTTCGGTGGACGACTTCGAGGTCGAGGCGTGGCTGATGAAGCCGCACGGCTACGAGGCCGGAAAGAAGTATCCGATGGTGGTCTACATCCACGGCGGACCGCATTCCGCCTACGGCGAAGGGTGGTTCGACGAATTCCAGAACCTCGCCGGCGCCGGGATGTTCGTGCTGTTCACCAACCCGCGCGGGTCGACCGGTACCAACGCGACGTTCACCCACGCATCGCGTGGTGACTGGGGTGGCAAGGACTACCTCGACATCATGAAGGCGGTGGATATCGTGGCTCAGCGCCCCGATGTCGACTCGACCCGGATGGGAGTGACCGGTGGATCGTACGGCGGTTTCATGACGGCGTGGATCACCACGAAGACCGATCGCTTCAAGGCGGCACAGGCCGACCGGATGATCAGCGACTGGACCTCGTGGTGGGGCACTTCGGACGCGCAGTCGCTCACCAATGACGAGTTCTTCGGACGACCGTGGGAAAACCAGGTGATGTACGACTCGCTCTCGCCGATCCGCTTCGTGCAGAACGTGAAGACTCCGACGCTGATCGTGCAGTCGGAGGAGGACCACCGCACTCCGATGGTCGGCGCGGAGATGTGGTACATGGCGCTGAAGACGCTGAACGTGCCGGCGGAGTTCATCCGCTATCCACGATCGACCCACGATCTCTCCCGCACTGGTGAACCGTGGCTGCTGGTAGACCGGCTGGGACGGCTCAGGCAGTGGTTCTCGCACTGGCTGGCGGAGCCGGCAGAATAGTTCTGCCACCACGCCGTCGTTGCGGGCCCCGCAGGGGCGAAGCAATCCTCTGAGGAATGAACGGAGTCAGATGCTGGCCAACTGGATCACCCTCTCCCGCTTTCCGCTGCTTGCCGCGATCGTCCTGATTCTCTTTCAGGGTTCACCGGGGCAGCGGCTGGCGGGAACGGGGCTCCTCTTCTTCGGACTGATGCTGGACACTGTCGACGGCGTGGTGGCCCGCTGGCAGGGCAGGACCTCGCTGTTCGGCAGCGTGCTGGACATCGCGGCTGACCGTACCTACGAGCTGGTGCTCTGGACGGTCTTCGCAGTGCTGGGGATGATCCACGTGGTGATCCCGATTCTGGTGATCGCCCGCACCACGCTCACCGATGCGTTCCGCAGCATCGGTGTGGCACAGGGAGTTCCCCCGTTCGAACAGCATCGCTCCTCGCTCGGCCGCTTCCTGGTGGGATCACCGTTCATGCGCACCGGCTATGCGGTAACCAAGGTGGTGACCTTCTGCGGACTGGCACTGGCGCAGGC
>CAZSPH010000191.1:0-2736 GCA_964608715.1 uncultured Gemmatimonadaceae bacterium
TGTGGAGGTGAGTGAAGCGTGTCATCACGTTGGCGCGCACCTGCTCCGGGTCGAGCTGGTCAAGGCGCCGGCGTCCTTCGACCAGTTCCTCCAGCGAATCACCCATCGCCCCACTGGTTTCGGAAATGATCTCCGGCAGTGCGCCGCGCCTGGTGGCGACCACAGGGGTACCGCTCACCATCGCCTCTATGGTGGTGAGGCCGAATGGCTCATCCCAGCGGGCAGGCATCCAGAGTGCCGCGGCGTCGGCCAGCAGGTCAGTCTTCTTCTCTCCACCAACTTTTCCGACGAACCGGAGACCGGGCCGCAGACTGGGCCGCCAGCCGCCAGCCACGGTGATCGGTCTTCCCGCCAGCCGCGCTCCCTTCACCGCCCACTGCCAGCCCTTCACCGAATGAAGGCGACCGAGGAAGAGATCGCGTTTTCCCTTCGCCGGACTGAAACGGTAGTCGGCAGGATCGAGGCCGTTGTGCACCCAGCGCTCGATGCCGTGACGTCGGGCGTGGTCGGCGGAGAGGGCGATGGCATTCGGCGGGAAGATCCGACCGGCTGGTGCGGTACCGTGAAAGGTCCAGAGGAACGGAATCGCCGGAGGGTGCGCCAGCGGTACGTGGGCATGGAGAATATCCACCGAATCGGGAAGCAGCGGGGTCAGGTCGGGGCCGCCGCGTTCGAGTGACACCTTCGGATCGATCGTGATTACCTGTGCCCCCGGAATCACGGTGCCGGGCCAGCCGATCACCGTGACCCGGTGACCGAGCTCCACCAGCCCACGCGCCAGCCACACCACCACCCGCTCGGTGCCACCGTAGCGCAGTACCGGCAGGCGGGCCGGGTAGTAGAGGGTGATGTGGAGAGAGCTTGCCATGTAGCGCGACTCCGTGGAGTTTCCCGGCCGTGAACACTGCCGCCGACGTTCTCGTTTCCGGCTTTACGATGGTGAAGAACGCCACCCGTCTGGACTTCCCGGTCGAGGCGAGCATCCGCTCCGTGCTTCCCGGCGTTGACGAAATGATAGTCAACGTCGGGCGGTCAGATGACGATACGCTGGAACGGGTGAGAGCTATCGGCGATCCGAAGATCAGGGTGATCGAGAGCGAGTGGGACCATTCCCGCGGCCCTGCGATGCTGGCGGACGAGACCGAGCGGGCGAGACGGGAGTGCTCCGGCCGCTGGGGCATCTACATCCAGGCCGACGAGGTACTCGACGATGGCGCCGCCGAACGGCTGCGTGCCATTGCCGAGGCTCACGACGGGGATGCCGCAGTGCAGGGTGCGGTGGTCGACTACCGCCACTTCTATGGCGGGTTCTCCAACGTGGCGAGCAACCGGAAGTGGTATCGTCGCGAATGCCGGATGGTACGGCTTCGTCCCGATATCGGCGTGCATTCGTTCCGTGATGCGCAGGGTTTCAGGGTCGGGCCGGATGACGAGCGGATCCGATGTGTCGCATCCGGAGTAGTGATGAACCACTACGGCTGGGCTCGACCGTCATGGGCGCTGACAAACAAACGCAGCACGGATCACGGCATCTACCCGTGGCGACAACACCAGGATCCAGATCGACCGCTGCTGCCGTGGATTCCCGGGATCCATCGCTTCGAAGGCGGACACCCGGATACTGCCCGTCAGTGGATCACCGACCGTGAGAGCGGCGAACAGTTGATTGCGCCGTGGCAGTTCAACCGCAGGCATCCGCGACTGATTCTCTCCGCACTGTTCGAACGCCTCACCGGCTGGCGGCCATTGGAGTACCGCAACTACCGGCTGATCAACCGCTGACCAGCGGGTACTCCTGGCCGGCGAGAAGAAGCGCCAGTCGGGAGGCATAGCTGTGGTGTGTCAGGGCGTGATGATGGCCGCGCTCGGCCATTGCATTGGCGCCGGCAGGATCGGCCAGCAGGTCGCGCACCTTCTCCACTGCATCGTCGATGTCGTGGTACCAGCGGCAGTGTTCGCCGTCTCTGGCGAACTGTTCGATACCCGGAACGTGCTGTCCGAGATACACGCCACGGCATCCGAAGATCTTCCACATCCGGTTCGACGCTGAGGCGAAGTCGCGATCCTGCTCCGCCACGGCACTGGCGCCCAGCGAGATCCCGGCTGCCCCCACTACCTCGGCGAAGCGTTCGCCGTGCACCGGACCGCCGACCACCGGAATGGTCGACGGTGCCTTGTCCCAGCCGGGGCCGCGGACGTGCAGGCGTGACATTCCGGCGATCCTCTCCAGGATGGGCCAACGGTAGGGGTACTGTCCCGAACCGATGAACGACACCTCACAGCGATCCTCCTCCCGGATTCTGCTGGCCGGTCGATCGCGCTCGGGGTCGACCCCCTGAGGGAGAAAGCGGACCGCCGGCACGCCCTGATTCCGATAGTCGGCCACCTGGGCGGCATAGGTCAGGTAGAGGGTGCCACTGAGCCGCGCCAGTTCGAGCAGGCCCGGATGAGGAGCCGCGTCGAGGAACCAGACTGCGGAATCGGTCCCGGCGGTGATCCTCCGGAGAACGGGTTCACCGAGTCGCGAGGCGTGACGGGTGAAGAGAATGAAGTCCGGCTCGAACGATCTGATCGAGCGCTCCAGCCATGGTCGTGCCAGTGCCCCCAGCCTGCGGGTCCACCGGAGTACATCGAATACCTCGGCCTCCAATCCCAGCGACCGGGCCGCGCGGGTCCAGGCGTCTTCGCTGCGATGGGCGCCACCGGCACCGACTACTGCGAGCCGTCGATAGGGGA
>CAZSPH010000192.1:0-2711 GCA_964608715.1 uncultured Gemmatimonadaceae bacterium
CTCCCGGCGACCCCTCTTCCGGCTGGATGCTCCGCTCGAGTACCAGGCGCCATTGCCCGGAGTCCGCCGGTGCAGAGCTGACTGTCCGGACGATCCCGCCCGGCAGGGTGTCGATGGTGACAACTGCGGGGCGGGACTCGGTGCCGCAGGCGGCGATTGACAGTATCGAGGCGATTGCCGGCAGCAGTCGCTGGTTCGATATGGTTGTGGAGGGCATGCCGTTCAGATGCCCGAGGGGACCGTGACGTTGCGCTGCCTTGCCACACTCATCGCGGTGATCCCGTGGGCCGATCCAGCCGCCAGATCCTGATCACCGGAAGTCCGTCGCTGTCCTCGGACCGGGCGATGCGTCTGATGGTATCACCATCCAGGCTCCAGCTACCCGCGCCGAGGAGGCCGTCCGGAACTGCCATGCGACCGAGGAGGATGCCTTCGCGCGAGATCAGGTCGGCGGAGAACGGCAGACCGTCTGATCTGGCGAGCCGGACCAGGATGGCGCCGTCCGGCAGGGCGGTTACGCTCGCCCACGGCGGCACCCGCGCCGGGATATCGGAGACGCTGCCGACCGCGCGGATTGCGTCCCGCCAGTGGGCGGGAACGGTGGCGATCTCCGCCTCATAGAGCGCCTCGCGTTCGGCTGTGGTCAGTTCCCTGGTGGCTGCGGGAGCAGAGACAACGAGTGTTGTGTCGCTCTCCGTGGTGCCGAAGACCAGCCGGTAACGATCGTTCATTCCGTATACCAGCGATCCATCCGGCATCACTGCCCATCTGAAGACCGGATGATTGGGAATGTTGCGGGTGAGGCGGAGAGTTCTGCCTTCGTTCTCGCGCGACGCGTGCCACTGAGCTGCCTCGGCAACCGGTGGGCCCGCCGGGAACGGAATGGAGCCTGAGACTTCGCCGGTGGCAGGGTCGGTGACCTGCCATGCTCCCCGGCCATCGTCGTCCGAACCGGGAACCCCGACCCGACCGTTGGCGAGCATGAGCAGGTCGTGATACCAGGCACAGTTGCAGCGATGGATCCCGAGGAAGGTGCCGACAGTGTCGAAGAGCACCAGGCGCGAGTTGGATGGATCGTGGACCACGAACCTGCTGCCGGTTGCAACCATCTCGCCGTCTCGGAACTCTGCGGGACCATCTCCTTCGCGGCCGATATCGCGAATCCACTTGCCATCGCTACTGTACAACCGGATGCGTGCTGGTGACAGCTCCAGCGTTGCCACCCTGCCGTCGTCCAGCAGTGTCACGCTCTGGACCTGTCCGATCTCTCCGGGTGAGCCTTCTGCGACGGTGATCTCCCGCTCCAGCACGAAGTGCCAGGCACTGTCGGCGCTCGTCCACGCCGACGGGCGATGGTTGACCACCCGAATTGCTCCGGAGGGGAGGGTGTCGACCGTTGCTGCCGGGGACCTGCCCTCCGGTGAGCAGGAGGTGAGGGCTGCCGCAGCGACGGTCACGGCGAGTGCCGCGCTACCGGCGCGAAGCATCACCGCCCGATCCTCGATACCCGATAGAGCGACAGCATCGGGTTACCATCACCGTCTTCGCGGTAGACTGCCACTCTATCGGGACCCCACCAGGTACGGGCCTTCCCCCATGGAGCTGCTACTTCGCCGCGATAGCGACCGGCCCGATCGTAGACATCGTATCGCGAAGTCGAATCGGTGTCCGGCATGCGCCAGACCCAGATGTTGCCGTCCGGGTCCTCGTCGATGGAGAGCCAGAGCGGCAGGTGATCGGGAATGTCGGAGCGCTTCGCGATGCCCTGAAACTCCGGTCTCTCCATCTCCTTCGCAAAAACCGAATCCGCAGTTGCTGCCGCGAGCGGCAGCGGTGAGGCACCCGTCCGCCCGAAGATCCGGATGGTATCGGTGCCGGTGCGCGAGACGACGAACTCGTCGCGATCGGTGGTGCCGTAGATCAGCGTTCCGTCCATCAGGAAGCGATAGAACGGCTGCGGCGCGAACGGCACCTTCGCGATGATGTACTCGGCGTTCCATTCGCGGGCGAGGTGGTCGATCGGCGGCTGAAGCGAATCGATCCGGGTGCCATCGAGCCGAGCCTTCACCCAGTAGCTCTCGCCCAGTCGGCCGCCTTCGCTGTATGGAACGGCGGCTTCGACCGTGATGATTCCGCTGGTGTCGACCTGGAAGATTCCGCCACCCAGCGAGGTGCGGAAGAGAGTGGAGGATAGTTCGGCGCCGGTGCGGCGGTCGAGCAGTGCCAAGCGCCATTGCTGGGAGTCGAACACCACCACGGTGTCGCCGTGGATTGCGAAATTTGGTTGCCTGAACTCGGCCGGTCCGTCGCCGTCGCGGGTGAAGATGGTCGGGCGACTACCGTCGGCAGGGAACTTCCGGATCACCGCCGGGCGCCATTCGCGGACCAGGACATCGCCATTGGGAGCCGCTGCCGCGAAGACGATCTGTCCCATTTCCTCGCTGATACTCGCGTCCGTGAGCAGCTCGCGCTCCAGCACCAGCCGCCAGCCGGTGGTGTCGGTCCATTCCGTAGCCCCGGTGCTGATGGTTCTGACACCGCCACCGGCGAGAGTGTCGGTAGTCGCGAGGTGGAGTCCTGCCTCGCGACCCGAGCCGGTGCAGCCCGTCAGGACAGCGAGTGTCAGCAGCGCCGTGCTGCAGGTGTAAGAGATTCGATGTGTCATGGGGAACAGTACGCGCGAAGGGCGAGTCAGGTTCCAAGGTGGAACT
>CAZSPH010000193.1:0-2686 GCA_964608715.1 uncultured Gemmatimonadaceae bacterium
TGTGGGCGATCCGCCCGCGACCCTGATACCAGTAGTAGACGATCGCCCGCGCCTGACCGTTCACCAGTTCGTAGCGGTTGATTCCCACCGGTCCGTGATTCTCGGTGTCGATGGTGATCACCGACTGACCGACGGGGTCCCATCCCGCACCGGGAAGGCAGTTGCGCGGCGAGTGAATCGTCTTGCCCTGACGCTGCTCGTCGTAGTAGCCGACGTAGAGACCGAACTCGGTGGTGTCAGGCAGGACATAGTCGCGCCGCATGTAGTCCGTGAAGCCTGCGACCCGCGCCTCGTCGTCGGATACCGGCATGTCGACACCCGGTACCCCGAGCATCGTGGTGGCAACCTGGGTGATGTCGCCGGCCAGCGGTGTGGTGCCGGCCCGGCGGGCGATCAGGGTCGAGTTGAGAAGCGCTCCGGCGATCAGCAGTGATGCCGGCAGCCAGCGGTGCCATTCACGCATTGCCGGTCCTCCACTTCTTCACCTGGTTTTCGATCAGTGCGACCACCGACGCGAACGCCGCAAGAATCAGCAGTGCCACCACGAACAGAGCCCAGCCCTCGGTCTTGTGCATGAAGCCACGCGCCAGCTCCGGGTCGACGAAATGCATCAGGAAGGCGGTCAGGAAGATCCGGAAGCCGTTCACCAGAATTGCCACCGGAATGGCCAGGGCCAGGATCACCAGGCGCCCGGGGATGGTGGTCATCCACATTCCGCCGATCATCACGCCCAGCGAAATCAGCGCGGTCAGTGACCGCAGGCCGCTGCACGCTTCGGCGACGAACAGCCGCTGGCCGGGGATGTTGATCACATTGCCACTGGCCTGAACCGGAATCCCGCGCCATTCGATCAGCGAGGTGCCGAGGCGGGACGCCCGGAACTGCAGCGGCACCGCGAGTGAGTTGATGATGGTGGCAGGCAGCGGGATCGACAGCAGCAGCAGCGTGAACGGCAGCCACCATCGGAGCACCTGACGGAATCCCCAGACGAAGATCACCACTCCAACCAGAGTCAGCCAGATCGCGAACCGCTGGGTGAAGAACTCGGCGGCCAGGCCACCGAGGGCACGGACCAGCACTGCGCCGAAGATCGTCACCGTGCCGAGGGTTACGTTGGCTTCTGCCTTGGGACGGATGCCGCTCTTCCACGCCAGCCAGAGCGAAACCGGGAAGAGCAGCAGGCCGTGGCCAGCGTCCGGGTCGCTCCACCAGGCCGCAGTCAGACCACGGATCGGGTCGGCAAAGAGGAAGGCGAACGCGATGGTCGCCGCGATGACCGGCGCCAGGCGCTGCACCGTCCAGGGTCCCTCGAGTTCCAGGGCCCACGGACGTGCTTCACTCTCTGCTGAAATCGCCGGGGCTACCATCCGCCCTTCCGAAACAGCATCACCGGGATCGTCTTCAGCATGATCTTGAGGTCCTCCCACACCGACCGGCGGGCGATGTACTCGAGATCGTGCTGCACCTTCTGCTTGACGTCCTCGACGCTGGTGTCATACTGCAGATGAACCTGGGCATGGCCGGTGATCCCCGGAGGAACCCGCTGACGCCTGGCGTAGTCGGGAATCTGATCCCGGAGTTCGGCGAAGAGCTGTGGACGCTCGGGACGGGGTCCCACGATGTTCATGTCACCCTTGAGCACGTTGAGAAGCTGCGGCAGCTCGTCCAGGCGGCAGCTCCTGAGAAAGCCACCGACGGCGGTGACCCGATTGTCGTTGGCGGTTGCCCAGACCGCCTGTCCCTGCTGTTCGGCATTGACCGTCATCGTCCGGAACTTGTAGATCGTGAACGGTCGCCCGCCGATGTCGTGGATCCGGCGGCTGTCATTGCGGGGCGGACGGAGAGCGCGGGCATCGAGGCCCACCCGGGTCTGGGTGTAGAACACCGGGCCACGCGAAGTGAGCTTGACCATTGCCGCGATCACCAGCCACAGCGGGAAGGTGATCACCAGCCCGATCAGTGCCACGATCACGTTGAGTCCGCGGATCAGCAGATGACTACCTCCGCGGGCAGCCAGCGACGTGCTCGCCACTGCCTGCTCCTCGTGCGGAGGGGTCCGGACTGCCGATTGATCATCCAGTTTCACCATCGTCTGCATACCAGTTCCGGCCACTCAGAAGATTCGCATTATGAGCCAGGTCATCGATGTGAGCGAGGATACCACGCCGAGCACCGCCAGCGGGGAACCGCGCTTCCTGCCGACATGGATCTCGTCGCCGGACTGCAGGCCCAGCTCGTCCAGCGACCGTGCCTCGCGGACTGCGGCTACGAAGGCCTGGCCATCGACTATCACCCGGTCGTTGCGTCTGATCTCGCTTCGCTCCGGCTTGTAGCTTCCACCGGGGCCACCGCCGTTCTCCATGATCACGTCGGGGAGGATGGCCGCGGCCGAAGTGGTGAAGTAGGCCTGCCGACCCACGCCACCGAAGATTCCCAGCCGGATCCGGGCATCGGCCCTGACCACCGGATCGACGTAGTACTTCGCGACTACCCCGCGAAGGTAGTCTTCCACCTCGGAGCGGAGCAGCGGCGGCAGCTTCACCTCACCGATGGTGGGCACCATGATGGAGTTGTCCACCGTCACCGGATACCCCTGCGACAGGCTGGACATGTCCTGCACTGCCATCACGATGACATCGCCGGGTCTGATGTCGCCCTCGACCAGCCGGCGCCGGATCGTCGCCGC
>CAZSPH010000194.1:0-2636 GCA_964608715.1 uncultured Gemmatimonadaceae bacterium
GAACATCGCGGCGCCGATCGCCGAGGTGATCGGCTGGTACGGCACCGCGATGCTCTGCTACGTGACGCCGAAGGAGCACCTGGGGCTTCCGAATCGCGACGACGTGAAGACCGGAGTGATCACCTACAAGATCGCGGCCCACGCGGCCGATCTGGCCAAAGGGCATCCGCGGGCGCAGTTGCGGGACAACGCGCTCAGCAAGGCGCGGTTCGAGTTCCGCTGGCGCGATCAGTTCAACCTGGCGCTCGATCCGCAGACCGCACTCGCCTTCCACGACGAGACCCTGCCTGCGGAGGGGGCCAAGATCGCCCACTTCTGCTCGATGTGCGGCCCGAAGTTCTGTTCGATGCGGATCTCGCAGGATATCCGTGATGCCGCGATCGCCGCAGAGGCGGAACTGGGCATGGCCGGGAAGGCAGCGGAGTTTCGCGCGGGGGGTGGGGAGATCTACAGATGACAGGGGACGGCGAACGGCGAACAGTGATCCGTCATTCCGACCGAAGGCCCGGCGAAGCCGGGACGAAGCGGAGGAATCTGCTTTTCCGTTGATGGCTGAAAAGCAGATTCCTCGCGGTGCTCGGGATGACGATCAGTTCATGGCGGGCGCAGCATGGCACATCGTGCTGCATGCTGCCTGATCTCTGCTGTTGGAGCTCAGCATGCTGCGCCCTTACGGCTGACTCTTGCCCGCGCTCCGTCAGCCGTTCGCGGTCTTCTGCCGCCGCCCCAGCCAGAACGCCAGTACCGCCCACATCGCGGCGATAGGCAGCATCACGAATGCCAGTGCGGTGAGCGCCAGGCCCAGCTTGGTGAGACCGGCGTAGCCCCAGGCGCCGAGCTGATCGCCCAGACGGTAGACGAAGGTGTCGTTGAAGTTCTTGGCCTTGTACTTCTCCGAGCGGCTCAGCACCGAGTAGAGCAGTTCACGCGCCGGGCGCTGAATCGCGAAATTGCCGACCCGCCGGATCACGTCCAGAGTTACCACCATCATCAGGGTCGGCATCACGCCCAGTACCGTGAACCCGATGATCGAGGCTATCGGCAGGATTGCGAGGCCTGCGCCGAGGCCGATCTTCTTGAGGATCCGGCCGGTGGCGAAGAGTTGCAGGCCGAAGGTCAGGATGTTGACGATCAGATCGCGCCGGGCGAAGAAGCCGGTGCGGGCCGCCGAGTCGCTGCCGAAGTGGGCGCGGGAGAGATCGGCCTGGAAGAAGTAGATGAAGGTCGACGAGATGGTGAAGAACAGCATCAGCAGCGCGATGCCGAGGAGGTAGGGCGATTTCAGTACGTCGCGGATGCCGTCCATCATCCCGCCACCGACTGCCCCTTCCGACACCGATCGTGCAACCGGCGCGTCGCCGCCTGCCTCTGCCGCTGCCGCGAGTTCGTTCGATCGCGATGATGCCGCGCGCGAGGCCCATACCGCCAGTTCCAGCAGCACGCCAGCCACCAGCAGCAGCGCGGCCGCGGAGAACCAGCCCGCCAGGAACGAGGTGATCGCCGACCCGAATGTGGCACCGAGGGTGCCGCCCACTGCGATCACGCCGAACAGCCGCTTGGCCTGGTTCGGTCGGTAGAGGTCGTTCATGAACGACCAGAACACCGAGACCACGAACAGGTTGAAGACCGACAGCCAGATGAAGAAGGTCCGGCCGACCCAGAGATTGGTCGCCATCTCGCCGGACTGGAGCAGCAGGAAGAAGATCACCAGGTTCAGGAAGAAGAACCGGTAGGTCCAGGCGATGAAGGTCTGTCGCGGGTAGCGGCCCACCAGCGAGGCATAGATCGGATGCAGCACCAGGACACCGATCAGGGTGCCGGTGAACAGCCAGGCGAGGTTCTCCACGCCATCGATCGCGCCGAAGTTGTCGCGGATCGGGCGCATGATGTAGTACGCCGTCAGGACCAGGAAGAAGTAGCCAGCCGACCAGAGGAGGGCCACGCCTTCGCCGGGGCGCAGGTCGAAGGACCGAAGGAGCGGGGAGCGCGAGTTGGTCATCGGGTCCGATTGGGATGGATGATGGCGGGAGGACCGGCCGGAGCTTCACCGGCTGGCGAATGTCATCGCTTCATATATGATACGTATCCCGTTCGCGAATCGTTTGACTTCCTGCCGGATCAGCCGGAGAGGCCGATGACCAGGTCACCCGTTGCAACATTCCTGTTCCTGCTCGCAGCGGCCCCGGTGGCTGCTCAGAGCCCCGCCGACTCGACCGTTCCGGATCTCGCCTCGATCATTGCCACACCGCGGAGCGAACTGGGTCCGGTAGTGGCCCGGTGGACCGCCGACCGGAGTGCCCTCGGTCGGCGCTACCAGGTCGCCTACTCTCCCGAGCGCAGCGGCCGGTATCGGCTCTTCCACGCTGCATGGCAGCAGGAACTGGCGAAGCTCCAGTTCGCGCGCCTCTCCCGCGAGGCGCAGGTGGATTATCTCCTGCTGCAGACTCGTCTACGTCATGAACAGCGGCTGCTCGATCGCGAAGAACGTCTGATGCGCGAGATGGCGCCGCTGATTCCGTTCGCCGACACGCTGTTCGTGATGATCGAGGAGCGCCGGCAGATGGAGCGTCCCGATCCGGCGGTGTCCGCAGCGCGGATCACCTGGATGGCGGACCGGATCGACCAGGCACGCACGC
>CAZSPH010000195.1:0-2606 GCA_964608715.1 uncultured Gemmatimonadaceae bacterium
CCTAACCCGCGTACCTGGACTCCTCCCCCTGTTTGCGCAAGGGGTGGTGCCTGGTTGTTGTCTTCCGATCATCGTGGACGGCGGAGGGTCGACTGCAGTCGTATCTCCTGCCCTTCGTTCGGGCTCCTGGCCTTGGGCCTCACGGTAAGTCGCGCGTGGGGAGCCAATCGCTTGGTCACCGGCCCTGACGGCCATGCGCGTTATCGGCTCGTCCCCACGCCGGTCCGACCGGTCGCCATCACGATGATCCGTCAGCTGCTCGTGACCTGCCCCTCCTCCCGCCACAGACGCCGCTGCGAGGACACCACCCCCGGCGCCTCCGAGACCGCGATCTCGAAGATCGACTTGGCTAGATGGACCCCTATCCGTATCGTTGACATCTGACTCCTCCTCGGGGTGGTGGCCTGCGGGGCCGTGATGGTGATGGATGCTGTCGGCATCGTGGGGAGGGGGGCATGCCATCGCTTGCGGCGGCCCCACCGCAGAAGAGCAGATCGTTGGGCGTCACAGCAGATGAGGTCAGCATGTTGAGCGGTGAAGAGCAGATCCGCAAGCTTGTCGAAACGTGGCAGGCCGCGACCAGCGCGGGCGATGTCGACGCCGTGCTGGATCTCATGACGGACGACGTCGTCTTTCTCGTGCCCGGTCGGCCACCCATGCGAAAAGCAGAGTTCGCAGCGCTATCCCGGCTGCCGGCTGGCCCGAAGTTCGAGAGCAGGTCGGAGATCCAGGAAATTCATGTTTCGGGGGACATGGCTTACCTGTGGACCGAACTCTCCGTCACCGTGACGCCACCAGGGGAGAGCCAGCCTGTCGAGCGTGCAGGGTACACACTCACAGTCCTGCGGCGGGTCGGAGGTAAGTGGCTGCTGGCGCGTGATGCAAACCTCCTGTCGCCAGTTCAGCGTCCGAGCACATGAGGCCTCACCATCGCTTGCACCCGACGTGACCCCGGGGGCGGGGCAGGCTCAATGGTCGCCCCCACCGCAGAAGTGCACACCTTTGGAAGGTGCTATCGGGGATCGGATCGCAGTAGTTCCCATAGTCCTATGGGCGTCGCGATCGGGATTGGGCGATATCCGGCAAGTCACGATCTCCGGTCACCGGAACCTCGATCTCCAGACGCCGCCCGGGAACCGACAGCGCCTGATGTGGTCGGTTCCTCATCGGCCGCTGCAGGCGTCAGTTCCCCCGGTGTAGATTCCCGCTTCATGACCTCGGACATCGCGCGCGCTCGCTCAGCCTACTTCCTCAAGGTCAACCTTGCGATGCTGGTCATCGTTCTGGTGGCCTTCTCCCCTACGTTCTTCTTCCGCTCACTGGTGGAGCAGCCGCCGATCCTGGCATTCGACAGATTGCCGACAGTATTCCTGGTACACGGCACTGTTCTGGTGGCCTGGTACATCTTCCTGACGCTGCAGGCCTATTGGGTCAATCAGCGGGCGTTGGCGAGGCACCGCACCGCTGGGTGGGTCGGGGCAGCTCTGGCAGCGACCGTGCTCGGTTCGACCGTTGCCATGGTGATGCAGTTTCCGGGGAGAATGTTCGTGCTGTCGCAGGAGCTCGGCGTGCCGGTCGACGAACTCGAACCGGGGCTGGTCGAGATTCTCTGGCTCGATGTGACGATGTGCCTCTTCTTCACGGCAATGGTGGCGGGTGGGATCGTTACGAGGAACCGGCCGCAGTCTCACAAGCGGATGATGTACTTTTCCGGAATCGCCTTCCTCTTCGCGGCTACGGCTCGGTTGGGCGGGATGGTCGGAGAGATCGCCGGGGGGCCGTTGGGGATGCTGATCCACTTCGGGATACTGCTCTCCCTCACCTGTTCACTTCCGATGCACGACCGTCGTACCAGCGGCAGAGTCCACCCGGTGTCGTGGTGGTGTCTGGGTGGATACTGGGGAGCGTTCTTTCTCAGCCTGGTGCTGGCCAATACGCCGCTGCGCGAATGGGTGCTGACCTGGTAGTCGTGGACCTTCTTCAGAGGAGTACCACGGCAGATCGTTGACGCCTTGGCGATCTCACCCGAGTACCTCGGTGCTCCGCGGCATCCGTAGCCAAGGTGCTCCATTCGGCGAGTCATCGCCTCCAGTCACACCCCGCACCCCTTGCGTCCACTTTGTCGGCGGAGTACACTGAACCATATGGTTCAGTTACAGCGCCCCCGCCTGGATACCTCGTTCGCCGCCCTCTCGGATGCCACCCGACGCGGGATTCTTGAGCGGTTGGTGAAAACCGACGCCTCGATCACGGACCTTGCCACACGGTTCGGCATGACCCTCACGGGCATGAAGAAGCACGTCGGCGTGCTGGAGCAGGCAGGACTGGTCACCACCGAAAAGGTCGGCCGAGTGCGGACGTGCAGACTCGGCGCGCGACGGTTGGAGGAGGAGGCCGCATGGATCGAGAGGTACCGCCAGCTCTGGGACGCACGCTTCGACGAGCTGGACAAGGTCGTTGATGAACTGCAGCAGAACTCCACGACAATGAGAAAGGTACGGAAAGTGAGCCCGACCCCATGAAGAACCTCACGACGGTAGAACGGAAGTCAGAGCGTGAGCTGGTCGTCACGCGCACCTTCAACGGCCCCGCGCACATCGTGTTCG
>CAZSPH010000196.1:0-2577 GCA_964608715.1 uncultured Gemmatimonadaceae bacterium
CCTACCGTACCCAGGAAGACCTGATCACGGTCGGTGCGTACAAGACCGGTACCGACAAGCAGCTCGATACGGCCATCGGGATTCGGCCGGACCTGCTCCGGATCCTGCGGCAGCGACCGGATGAAGGTGGCACCCTGAACGATACGCGGCAGCAGGTGCGTCAGCTTGCCGCCCGGGCCAAGCCGGCCGCCGGAGGGGCTCGATGAAGGCCTTCTCGTTCCGGCTCGAGCGATTGCTTCGGCTCCGCGGCGACGCCGAACAGCGTCAGGCCATCGCGCTGGGCGAGGCGGCGCGCGCAGAAGCGGAGATGGAAGGGCTTTGCCGCGATCAGGAGTCGTATCTGGCGGAGATGTCGGATCGCTTGCAGCCGCCCGTGGGACAGGTCACGAATGCCGGGATGCTGCGGGCACTTCAGCTGACAGGCTTGGCGGCCGCCAATCAACTCGAACAGGCGGAGCAGGAGCGCGACGAAGCGCGCCGGCGCGCCGATGTCGAGCGGGATCGTCTGGCCGAAGCGCGGCGGGAGCGGAAGACCCTCGAGCGCCTCAAAGAGAATCAGCGCGCAACCTGGCTGGGCGAGGTCGATCGGGACGAGCAGAAGACGATGGATGAGATTGCCGGACGGAGCCGGGGGAGTGCGCCGTCATGAAGCAGAACCTGATCCTGGCGCTGTTCGCGTTCCTGATGGCGATTGCCGGAGCGACCTGGTTTTCGATCTTCGTTGCGCCGGAGCGCCCGGCTGTCGTCGCCGATTCGCTGGTCGACAGCGTCAGGCCGCGGCCCGTGGTGGCAAGCAACGATTCCGCGAGCGCCGTTCAGGTCGCTGCGCTGCTGACCCGGACCGATTCGGCTCGTTCGGTGGTTGCGGTGCCCGCCGTTACCGAACCCGTGGTCGATCCGCGGGGCGCGCGCGAGGTGGCCAAAATCCTGATCACGATGAAGCCCAAAGCGGCCGCCGAGATCATTGCGAAGCTGACGGATGACGAAGTCGAGACGATCGTGCGACAACTGAATGCCAAGCAGGTCGCCGCATTGCTGGGATCGCTTCCGCAGGAGCGCGCGGCGATGCTGAGCCGGCGCCTGCTGACGCCGACCGCTGGAACCCGGGGAGGGACCTGATGACGTTGCCGATGTCCATCGTACTGCCTTCGGCAGGCGAATCGGCCCAGGGGAAGGCGGCATCGCGTGCCTTCCGGGCGGCGGCCGGGACGAGTGAACCGGGCGGGGCGTTCGAATTGGCGCTCGGTGCCATGATCTCGCCGTCGGCGGTTCGGACCGCTCCGGCCGAGGCGCCCGTGGAACTGGTGCTCGACGGCGAGTGGCGCCTCGATCCGGAGCAAGCGACCGAGGAGGGTGCTACGCCGGGCGCTTCGGAAACGACCGCCGATGCCACTTCGGTTGTCGACGATGGTGCGGTGGTACCGCTGAGTAAGAGCCTCGAGAACTGGCTCGCGGTCGCTGGACGCCGATCGGCTCCGGTGCCGACGGAGGTTCGTCACGGCGCGGCCGAGGAGATGGTGGACCTGGTGGGTCCAGATCTCTCGACCGGCTTGTCTACGGCGGCGCCGAAGTCCGCTGGTTCGTCGATCCCGACCGAGGTCGTGCGCCCGGCTGTTGACGGTGCCGATGAAACGGAACTGCCGACCTCGAGCGATCAGACCCGCCTAACGGGCAGTTCGACGAATAGTGCAAACCCGGATGATGTAGCCGTCCGAGAACGTCCATCGATCGTTAAGACCGACCGACGACTCGATGCTGATTTGTCGTCCGATTCGGAGTTCGATCTCGCGGCAGACCGTACAGCGGTTGTTCCGGGTTCGCCCGATGCAGCCGGAGTTCCGCTTGCTGGGGTCTGGGGAGCTGCCCCGCCGCTGTCAGTTCATCAGAGCTCGGGCGTGTACCGCGATCGGTTGCTCGACGGCGAGACCATCGACGATGAGCCGGCATCGACTGAGTTCGGATCGCGGCCGGAACGCGCGCCCGCGCGATCGGTTGCGACGAATCCGGGATGGAGCGGTGAGCAGCGGATCGGGATGGAGCAGTTCCTGGATGAGGGGCTCGACCCCGAAGCCTTACTGGCCCGGTATGAAGCGCGTCATCCCGCGGTGGAAATCGGCGGCTTCGCATTCCCGCTCGATGCCCTGGATTCGGTACCGGAAGAAACCGCGCCGGCGATCACCGGTCGCAGCCGGGCGGAGTCGGCCGAGGTCTCGGCCTATGACCGCCTGCGGAACCAGGTGCTGGCGGGGCAGGGCGATGGCTTGGCCGGCAATCGGCGGGACGCCGACGCGCACAGCGGTCGGGAATCCGGCGGAAAGACTGCTGAGCATCGAGCGCTGGCCGCGACGCGGGGTCTCGAAGAGTTCCGAATCGTGCGCCAGCCGGGCACACCGTCAGAGCCCGTGACGATCAGCGCGCGTAGTGAACAGACCGATCCGGTCCTGCTGGCGACGCCCGCTGCATCACAGCTGCCGGCCGAATCCGGCACTCCCGAAGTCGCTTCAGGAGTTCGCCCGACTCCGGGCGCGGCAACCGCCGCGGATCCGACCGATCGGATTGCCCGGCGGGTCGAACATC
>CAZSPH010000197.1:0-2559 GCA_964608715.1 uncultured Gemmatimonadaceae bacterium
CCACGAACGGCGACTGCGGAATCACCTCGGAGGCCACCTGATGCATCAGGTCGAGCGTGTCCACCTCGATCCCCTTCGTCGCACAGACCAGTGGGACTCCCGGATCGATGTGAGGCGTGGCCTGGCTCCATACCCTTCGGGCAACATGACTGGGAGTGACCGCACAGATCATCTCCGCTCCCGACACCGCCCGTACCAGATCCCCGTCCGCAACCAGCCGCGGGTCCAACGCGACCTCGGAGAGAAACAGCGGGTTGCGGTGCTCGCCATTGATGGCTTCGACGACCTCGCGCTCGTAGGCCCACAGCACGGTGTCTGCGCCGTTGGTGGCAAGAAGCTGTGCCAGTGCAGTTCCCCAACTGCCTGCTCCGAGAACCGTAACCCTCATCTCTCTTCCTCTCCCCCTCCCCGATTGCCGAAACGACTTTCCTCGCCGGCCGCCAGGCGGCGGATGTTCGAGCGGTGCATCCACACCACGACCAGTACCAGCAGGATCAGCAGCGGCATGGTCGGGTGTGCGGCGGGTGACAGCAGCCACACGGCCGGAGGAAGCACCAGTGCCGCGAGAATGCTGGCGAGCGAGACGTAGCCGGTGAGGCGGACGACCAGCAGCCAGACCCCGATGGCCAGCAACACCGCAAGCGGCGCCAGCCCGAACGCCACACCTGCCCCGGTGGCGACTCCCTTCCCGCCGCGGAAGCTGACGAATGCCGAGTAGACATGCCCCACCACAGCGGCGCATCCCAGTGCCAGGCAACCGAGCACCGATGCGCCGATGGCCGGCCCGATCACTGCTACGGGCACATATCCCTTCAGCATGTCGAAGATTGCCACCGGCACGGCATACTTCAGACCGAGCTGACGGTAGAGATTGGTGGCACCGAGGTTGCCGCTTCCCAGCGTACGCAGATCGACGCCACGCGCAGCCCGCACCACTACGAAGGAAGTCGGGATCGCACCGATCAGGTACGATACCAGGATTGCCACCGCGATGCTGATGCTCAGCGTCCGCTCCGCCGGTTGAGCTTGAGTCTGAGCGGTGCTCCCTTGTTGTCCCAGGCGTTTCTGAAACCGCGGATCAGGAAGCGCTGGTATGACTCGGGAATGTCATCGGGCCGGTTGGAGACGATCGCGTACGTGGGAGGGCGGACGCCGATCTGGGTAGCATAGAGCAGCTTGACCTCCTCACCGGCCTGCTGCGGCGGTGGATTGCGCTCCACCAGTTCCTCCAGCACCCGGTTCACCTCGGCGGTCGGAATCCTCCGGTCACGCGCTGCGGCCACCTCCATTACCACTTCCAGCACCTTGCTGATCCGCTGGCCGGTCATTGCCGACACGTAGACGAACGGTACGAACTCCAGAAAGGGCGCCTTCTCGATCAGCAGCTTCTCACCCCGGGTAGCCGTGTTGGAGTCCTTGCCCTCCACCAGATCCCACTTGTTCACGACGATCACCAGACCGGCCCCGGCGTCCCACGCCGAATTCGCGATCCGGAAATCCTGGTTGTGGAAGCCGCGTTCCGCGTCGACCACCAGCACGCAGACATCGGCGCGCCCGACCGCCCGCTCGGTTCTGAGGGTGGAGTAGAACTCGAGATCGTCTTCCACCTTGGCCTTGCGTCTGAGCCCGGCAGTATCGACCAGAACCAGCGTCCGCCCGTGATAGGTGAGGGTGGAGTCGATCGCGTCCCGGGTGGTCCCGGCAATCGGAGTGACCACCAGCCGGTCCTCGCCCAGCAGCCGGTTGACCAGTGACGACTTGCCGGCGTTGGGACGCCCCACCACCGCAATCCGTACCCGCTCCTCGTCCTCGTCCTCGTCTCCGGCGGGAAGCCTGATCACGACCTCGTCGAGCAGATCGCCGGTTCCCTTCCCCGAAGTGGCCGATACCGGCCACGGCTCACCCATGCCAAGCTCGTGGAAGACATGACGGGCGTCGTGGTCACGAAGATCATCGAGCTTGTTCACGGCGAGCAGAATCTCCGCTCCCGACTGCCTGAGCCTCCGGGCGACGTCGGCATCGACCGGGTTGAGTCCCTCCCTGCCGTCGACCAGCAGGATCACCAGATCAGCCTCGGCGACAGCCCGCTCGACCTGCTCGCGAATCGCCCGGTCCATCGTCTCCTGGGAGTCCGGCACCAGGCCGCCGGTGTCGACCAGCCAGAAATCCCGGCCGTTCCAGGTGGCGTCGCCGAAGTGGCGGTCACGGGTAGTCCCGGCTCGATCGGAGACGATCGCCGCCCTGCCACCAACCAGACGATTGAAGAGAGTGGACTTGCCGACGTTGGGTCGCCCGATAAGTGCTACAGTTGGCTTGCTCATCCGTCAGGGAACTCCGTGGTCGTCGGGCGTGACCTTACAATATCGTTCGGAATATGAGGCTATCTGGCTATCCCTTCAAGGTTTGCGACGACAACCTGAAGTGATGCTTGCGGTATGCGGCAGCCGGTTCCTGTCAAAGACAACGGCCGCCCCGCTCGGGAGACGGCCGTTCATCATCCTGCCATGGAAGCGGGCGACGGGGTTCGAACCCGCGACCCTCAGCTTCCCAAGCTGAGGG
>CAZSPH010000198.1:0-2535 GCA_964608715.1 uncultured Gemmatimonadaceae bacterium
GTGTTCAACGGCAAGGTGCTGGTCGATGCGATCGCGCAGAAGACCGATGCCAAGCAGACCAATCGCAATCTCCTGCTCTCGGACCAGGCCAAGGTCGACACCAAGCCGCAGCTCGAGATCTTCGCCGACGACGTGAAGTGCACCCACGGTGCCACCGTCGGCCGGCTGAACGAGCAGCAGCGCTACTACCTGCAGACCCGCGGCATCGGTGGCAGGGCCGCCGAAGAACTGCTGATCTGGGCGTTCGCGGCGGAAGTACTCACCGAGGTTACCGTTCCTGAAGTCCGGGCCGGAATCGAACCGATCGTCCGGGAGCGGCTGGAGCAGATGATCGGATGAGGTCATGACTGCGGGATCGTCATTCGATGTGGCCGCGCTGCGGAGCGAGTTCCCGGGTCTCTCGGGGACTTCCCGCGGGCGGCCGCTGGTCTATCTCGACAACGCGGCCACCACTCACAAGCCGCAGGTGGTGATCGACGCGGTGGTCGGCTACTACCGCGACTACAACGCCAACATTCATCGCGGCGTCTACGAGTCCTCCGAACGCGCGACACTGGCATACGACGGCACCCGTCCGACGGTGGCCAAGTTCCTGGGCGGAGTGCATGAGGACGAGATCGTCTTCACCTACGGCACCACCGACGGGACCAATCTGATTGCCCAGTCGTGGCTCCGGCCGCGGGTGAAGGGCGATACTGTGGTACTGGTGAGCGAGACCGAGCATCACGCCAACATCGTCCCGTGGCAGATGGCCGGTGCCCGCACCGTGGCCATTCCGGTAAACGACCGCGGGGAACTCGATCTCGATGCTGCGCGCCGACTGCTTGCCGAAGGCCCGGTGCTGCTGGCGATCGGGCAGGTGTCGAACGCTATCGGAATCGTCCATCCGGTGGAGGAGCTCTGCCGGATGGCTCGCGAGGTCGGCGTGCCGGTGCTGATCGACGGTGCCCAAGCGGTGAGTCACTTCCCGGTCGATCTCACCACGCTCGGTTGCGACTTCTACGTCTTCTCCGGCCACAAGCTCTTCGGCCCCACCGGGACCGGTGTGCTCTGGGCGAAGCGGGAGCATCTCCGGAAGATGCCGCCCTATCGCGGCGGTGGCGACATGATCGACCTGGTCGATTTCGCCGGGACCACCTACGCGGCCGCACCGCAGCGCTTCGAGGCGGGGACGCCGCACATTGCCGGGGTGATCGGCATGGGTGCGGCAATTCGCTGGTTGATGGACCAGGACCGAGCTGCGATGACGGCGCACGAGCATGAGCTGTATCTGGCCGGTGCGGCGATGCTCGATGCGATGCCCGGGATCACCCGGTTCGGAACCGGGGAGCACAACGCCGGCGTTCTCACCTTTGCGATGGACGGAGCGCACCCGCACGACATCGCCTCGGTGCTCGACGCCGAGGGGATCTGTGTCAGGGCGGGGCACCACTGTGCACAGCCGCTGCATCGGCGGTTCGGCCAGGTGGCGACGGTCAGGGCTTCGATCGCGGCATACAACACCGCCGATGAGGTTGAGGCGCTGGGGCGGGGCATCGAACGGGTGAGGGAGATCTTCGGCTGATGGCGACGATGAACGAGCTGTACCAGAGTGTCATCATCGAGCATGACCGCTCACCCCGGAACTTCCGGAAGCTGGAGGAGCCGACGCATCACGCCGAGGGGCGGAACCCGCTGTGCGGTGATGAGGTGCAGTTGGAGCTGAAGGTCGGGGCGGATGGAGTGATCGCCGAGGCCGGCTTCCAGGGGCGTGGGTGTGCCGTCTCCAAGGCGGCGGCCTCAATGCTCACCACGGCGGTAAAGGGTAGGACCGTGGAGGAGGCCCGGAAGCTGTTCGAGGCCTACCACGCGATGCTGACCGGTGGCGAGACCGACCGGGAGGCGCTGGGCAAGCTGGCGGTGTTCCAGGGACTCGGCGCCTACCCGATGCGGGTCAAGTGTGCGACGCTGCCCTGGCACGCCATGGTGGCGGCGCTGGACGGGGATGCCGACGATCCGGCGACGACTGAGTAGGGGGCACAGCATGCTGTGCCCATACAACGGAGATCTGGCCGCCGCGCCGTGGTTGCCCGGAAGCAAGGGGCGCCCCTACAGGCCGGGTGGGCAATCCCGTAAGGGCACTCCTCGTGGGTGCCCAGCATGTACATAAATGAACCCTCACTAAATAAGAGGAATCCATATGCCGTACCCTGAGATCATGCTCAAGCCGATGCGCGAAGAGGTTACCCGGCTTGGGGTTAGCGAACTGAAGACCGTCGTCGAGGTGGATGCTGCCATGGCCGATGCCGAGGGGACCGCGCTGGTCTTCGTCAATTCCGTCTGTGGTTGTGCGGCGGGTGGTGCCAGGCCGGCGCTGGCTGCGGCACTGGCCGCCGAGGGGCCCAAGCCGGACAAGGTGTACACGGTGTTTGCCGGTCAGGACGTGGATGCCACTGCCCGGGCGCGGTCGTACTTCGGCGAGTACCAGCCTTCCTCCCCCTCGGCGGCGCTGATGAAGAACGGCGAGGTGGTGGCGTTCGTCCATCGCTACCAGAT